>CAYFWC010000022.1:0-44607 GCA_964346805.1 uncultured Treponema sp.
ATTACAGCGTCAGGCCTTCTTAGAGCAGATTTTGCCGACCGCAAGTTCAATTACGAATGTAATCGCCATGACGGGGAGCGTGTTTCCGCAGACAAAGTCAAAGTTCATAAAGATTCTGTAAAGGATAAAACCCGCAATCCATACAACAATCGAAGCGATATTTATTTTATAAGCCGAATCGTCTTTTCTGAGCAGAAAATAGTCCGCAAGAAGAATTGCGGTCATCGGTGCAAAAACGCTTCCAATCAGGTACAGGAATCCAGTAATATCGTCCATATTGAACAGAATCGCGCCGACACTTCCGGCGGCGGCGACAACAAGAGCCGCAATCTTCACATTCAGTCCGGCAAAGATTGTCTTTCCGCTTACGCCCGCAGAATACGCGTCCAGGAAAGTTGTCGTGACTGTTGAGAGAACGATTATAATAAGGGCGCTGACACCGAGACCGGTCTTGAGCATTGCGCTTTCTATTGTGCCTTCCCCGGTAATGACAGAAGCACCCATTCCGATAAAATACATCCAGCAGCTTACGGCAAAATATGTGAGCGTGGAGGCAAGTGTTGCGCCAAAAGGTTTTTCCGCATCCTTGGTATAGTCGCTTATTACAGGAAGCCACGAAAGCGGCATCGCAACGGCCAGTTCCACAGCGGCACCAAAAGACATCGTCTCTTCTGCATTTTCACCCGCAAGCCCAAAAGGCATAGTGCCGGCGCCATTTTTACAAAACAGTTTAATACACAAAAACACAGTAAGGCCAAAAAGGGCCGCCATCGCAACGACATTCACACGACCAAGATTTGTAAGGCCAACCAGAATCCAGACAATAATAAGCGCACCGATTATCAGGGCGGCAGCTTTTACAGCAAGGTCTCCCCTTCCAAAAATGGCGCCGGCACTAAGAGAGCCGTCATAAATCATAATTCCGGTCCAGCCTGCCAGCTGCAGGACATTCAGCAGGGCAAAGAATTTTGCGCCGACTTTTCCAAAAGAAATGGCTGTCGTGTCCATTGCGGACTTTTTTGTTTTTGCACCGATAAGTCCTGTAAAAAAGAAAAGAGCGCAGCCGATAATATGGCCGATAATAATTGCGGCAGTTCCCCTGGCAAGTCCGAGGGGTGCAAAATATGTTCCGGTAATAATTTCCGCAATCGAAACTCCGGCACCGAACCAAATCAATATACTTGAAAAAATGCTCATTTTAAAAATCTCCTTTTATGTTAAACGCGTGATTCATAGGGCCGCTGCCCTTTCCCAAATCCAGCATAGCGGCAAGCGCGCCGGATAGATAATTTTTTGCGGACAGAACAGAATCCGCAAGGCTCTTACCCTTTGCAAGGTTAGAGGCGATTGCGCTCGAAAGAGTACAGCCGGTTCCGTGAGTATTAGAATTATTAATGCGATTTCCGTAGAACCAGCGTCCGCCGGAAGAAGAGGATGCCGAGGTGACAGAAGGACCGTACAGATAATCGTTCGCATCGTTCAAGGCGTGGCCGCCTTTTAAGAGAACCGCACAGCCATATTCCTCAAAGATTTTTTTCGCGGCCGCTTCCATTTCATTTTCACAGGAAAGTTTCATTCCGCTCAAAACCTCCGCCTCCGGAATATTCGGAGTGATTACGCAGGCAAGCGGCAAAAGAGATTTTTTTAGAGTGACAACTGCATCATCACTGATAAGCCTTGCGCCGCTGGTTGCAACCATAACCGGATCAACTACAATATTTTTTAACTTGAATTTTTTTATGGAAGAGGCAATTACTTCAATCAGTGCCGAAGAAGAAATCATTCCGGTTTTTACTGCGTCCGGCATAATATCCGTAACAACTTCGGCAATCTGTTCCTGTAAAAAAGCCGGCGTTACCTCCATAATTGCTGCGACGCCGGTCGTATTCTGGGCTGTCAAAGCCGTAACGGCGCTCATTGCGTACACGCCGTTTGCGGTCATTGTTTTTATATCAGCCTGAATGCCGGCGCCTCCGCTGGAATCACTTCCGGCGATTGTTAATGCTGTTCTCATGGTATCCTCCTTGAATCAGCAGTGCGGCAGGCGGTGCCCTCAAGCCGCATAATTTAATTTTAATCACTTCTAAAAATCCAGTTTACTGTCTTTTTAGATATTGCCAATAACAAAGCCCGCTTTTCTCGCCGTATTCACGGCCTCTTCGGAATCATCAAAGACGATGATTCTTTCCGGCGGGACTTTCATATATTCCGCGCATTTCAAAAAGATTTTCGACTCATTTTTTGAAGTTTCAAATTCCGAACAATAAAATATTCTGTCAAAAGTCTCAAACAGGCCAAGGCGTTTTAGAGCGGCTTCCTCAAGAATTCTGTCGCCCGTTGTAGCAGCTGTTATCTTTTTTCCGGCAGCCTTCATAAGCCTAAGATATTCCAAGGGCCTGCCCTGCAAAAGACCGACTTCATTTTTATAAGCGTCAAAAATCAATGAGTTTACCCCGTCAATAATTTCCTGAGCAGATTTCTTAACGCCGTATTCTCTTATAAAATATTCAGCGCTTTGAGACATACTCATATTGAATATTTTTTCGTAAAGATTTTCTTCCGCGGCAAATCCGAGACTTTCCAGATATTTTACCCCGGCTTCGCGCCAGACATAGAGAGAATCAAGAATTGTTCCGTCAAGATCAAAGATGCCGCCCTCTACGCCCTGCGGTAATAAAATGCCGTTCATTTTGCAAAGCCGAGCGCGGCTCTGGTATTTTCAGAAAGCATTGCCGTTGCGGCAGTGATATTAGGAGAAGCGAAAATCGCACTGATTACGCTCACTCCGACTATTCCGCTTTCTTTTAACTGAACTACATTGCTGTTCGTAATTCCGCCGATTGCCACAACAGGAATTCTTACTGCATCGCAGATTGCCTTTAATGTCTCAAAAGAAACATCAGCAGCATCCGCCTTGCTTCCCGTATGGAATACCGCGCCAACTCCAAGATAGTCCGCACCCTGCCTTTCCGCAAGAAGAGCCTCGTCAACAGTCTGGGCGCTCACTCCGATTATTTTGTCAGGACCAAGCAGCCTCCGTGCCTCGAGACACCCCATATCACTCTGCCCCACATGGACGCCGTCGGCCTCCACTTTTTTTGCAAGCGCAACATTATCATTAATCACAAACGGAACTTTAAAACCGCGGCATAATTTTTTTAGGGCGACGGCTTCGTCATAAAAAGACTTTTCGTCCAAGTTCTTTTCGCGGAGCTGAACAAATGTCGCGCCGCCGCGCAAAGCGGCGCGCGTGCACTCGACTAGAGTTCGCCCGTTAAGCCAGTGCCTGTCTGTAACAGCATACAGAAAAAGAGCGCATCGCAACGCCTCTGAATTTTTCAAGGCTTCAGCGTATTTCATACTTTGCGCCCTTGTCCAAGTCCTGACCTGTCATATTATACAATGCGTCTATGATTCTGTTTCTGTAACTTGAATTGCCATCGTCTTTCTGCATACAAGACCAGCCAATCTCTCCGGCAAGTCCCATAGAGCATACAGCGGCGGCGGCGGCTTCAAGTGTGTTATCGGGATTCGCGACAATAAAGGCAGCAGTAACGGCACTGAGCTGGCAACCGGTTCCTGTAATCCTTCCCATTTCCGGCCGGCCGTTTCTTATTACGAATGTCCTTTTGCCGTCGCTTACCAGATCGATTGCGCCGGTTACAACAACAACGGAATTGATTTTTTCCGCAAAGTCTTTTACAAAGGCAATGCTTTTTTCAAGATTGCTGTCTGTTACGGCATCGGCGACATCGGCATCAACACCCTTTGTTGTACCACTTCCAAGGGCAAGAGTCTTTATTTCTGAAATATTTCCGCGCACAACATCAAAATGAATTTTTCTTATGAGTTTAACGGCAGTCTCTGTGCGTATACGGCTGGCTCCGGCTCCGACAGGATCCAAAAGAATTTTGTGCCCCAATGACCGGGAAACCTTTCCGGCGATGAACATAGATTTGATTGTGCGCCTGTTCAGCGTTCCTATGTTAATGTTAAGGCCGCCACAGATTGCGGTTATATCCTTTACATCGGAGGCTTCATCGGCCATAATCGGACTTCCGCCAATAGCAAGCAGAGCATTGGCCACATCGTTGACAGTTACATAGTTTGTAATGTTGTGGATTAAGGGACACTGCGAGCGCACAGTGTCCAAATAAGATTTGAACATATTTTTCTCCTTACGTTGGAATTACCCAAATCAAGTTTAGGGTCAAGGCACCAGAAGCCTTTTCTCAGCCGGATTCGTCCAGCTCCCCTGAATCTGTTTTATGCTTTTCAGCTTTATCTTATCTTAATACTAAAAAATTATTTTGGCAATAGCTTATTTTTTGTATGGACTTATTCCGACACAACCTCAAACCACTGATAATTATCCGTCTGCCAGTATTTTTTAAACACACGCATAATATCATCAGCCGTCAGTTTTTTTACGGCATCAAGTCTTTTATCAAGAGCATTTATGTCGTTGAATACAAAAAGTGATGCAGCTGCACGGGAAGCAATGGAGGCACATGTTCTCTGATTTTCATAAGAACTGGTAATATACTTGTTTATGAATCCCGGAAGACATACACCGACAGCATCTTCTCCAAGCACCCCACTTGCAAACACTGATATTGCCTCATTTACATATTTCGTCGCATTCGGAATATCGCTGGCGCTGTAAAGAATATCAAAACCTATACCGGCAGGTGTTGATGAAATCTCTGAATAAGCGGAATAACAGGCCCCGTATTTTTCACGGACAATATGAAAAAGATCTGAACTGAACATATCGGAAGCTATTCGAGCCGCAATATAATCTTCGTCATGTACAGAAGGACCTGTAAAGACTCTTATCACATGACCGCTACCCTTTTCAAGAAGAGGATTTTTTAGAGTTACTTTTTTTCCTCCGACCTTTACAGGAGGATATTCAACCTGTCTAAATTCTGTGTCAAGAGAAGGAATCTTTCCCAAAGTGGCGTTCAATTTTTTTACGAGAACCTTCTCCTTTATTCTGCCGCTGGCCACAACAAAAATTCTTTTGGCGTCAATTATTTTCTTATAATGGCTCATTAAATTCTCAATCGTAATATTTTGTCGCGAGTCAGGATTTACAGATGAGGAGGCTCCGAGCGGATGATCCTTATAAACAGTCTTTCCTATCTGGTAAAAAAGAGAGTTGAGCGGATCGTTTTGCGTCCGCTGAATATTCTGATCAATTTCTGTAAGCAGTCTTGTAAACTGCTCTTCATCATAAGACGGATTAAGAAAGCAGTCAATAAATGCGTCAAAGGCTGTATTGAAATAATAGTCTATGCATGAAAAAGAAAAAGTAGAGCCGTTATAAAAATTTGAGGAGTTAATCCCGATATGGCTGTCAATTTCAAGGCGCTGCAAATCGTCATATGAATACTTCTGACTTCCTCGTGTCATAAGCTCTAACAGCGATGCTTCCAAACCAGAATATTCACGCGGAACAACGGAAGTTCCTCCGCGAATACAAATCATCACGGAGCACATTCTGGTTGAGTCAACATTTTTGTAATAAACGGGTATTCCGTTTTCAAGATAATAATCCTGCGCAAATGAAAGGCCGCAAAAAAGAGCGGCGATAATCAAAATAAATTTTTTCATTCTTTTACTCCGTTATCAAACCAATAAGCCTTGTCGCGGGTAATTTCCTCAAAGCCAAGTGAATCAAATTCAGACTTAAAGTTATCATAAACTGATGGATTTACAGAAACAACTACAAAAGCGTTTTTACCTGTAATATATTTATCCAGAACCGCCGCAATCTGAGCGTTTCTCACATTGCCCATATTTTTCTCATAATCAAAATAATATTCAGAATCAGCGACAGTAAAAGCCCAGCGGGCTTCTTCCAAAACCTTATTACTCAGTTCTGAATCAATCACCGCCGCATCTATATCAGCCTGCCGCATCTTTTTAAATTTCTCTCTTGAAATTATCTTCCTTGTCATTATGTATTCAGGAATTATGATTTCAGAAATATCAGAATAGAATTTCTTTACCCGTGACGGAATCGAGAGTTCCGGATCAAGCATGGTGCAAGAAAATGAAATCAATCCTGTCCGGCGGGCTGTCATATATCCGCCTGAAATATAATCTTCAGAAATAATTCTCAGTTCCTGATCGTCCATTAGTTTTTGACAGAATGAAGACTCAGGGTCCCCAAGATATTCAGAAAGGACATCAAGTGGATATGTATCCTCACGGTCAAAGTCACAATCCGGACCGCGGTAATAAATATCAGCCTGCGCAATCTGCGGAGAAATTTTTTCATTTTTCAGGACAAAGAATCTTGTCCTGTCAAACGGAGTTTTTGTCTGGCTTACGGTTTCGGAAGAAAAATCAAATCCCGATTTTTTCCAGTCGCCAAAAATCTGGCTGACAAGAATTTTTATTTCTTCTACAGTAACATCGCCGCCGATAAAGAGAGCGGCATTGTCAGGAACATAATATTTTTCCTTAATGCTTTTCAATTCATCAAGACTTGCATTTTGCACTGTATCGACAGCGCCTGCCGGATCGAGTTGCCATGGAGCGTCCGGAAAAAAATTCTTTCTTAAAAAATTAATGTAAATACTTCCCGGAGAATTGTATTCAGCGCTTATTTCCGATATTACAACTTTTTTCTCCTCGTTAAAATCTTTCTCGTAAAGATTGGGAAAACGTATTGCTGCGTTCCAAAATTCAAGGCTTTTTTTTATTTCGGAAGAGGGCACTGTGAAAAAATAATTTACGCAGTGCTGTGAGGTTGTTCCGTTGTAGTCATCAACCCCCATATCAGTCATTGCTTTTTTAAAGGCGACTGAATTTGGATAAAGGGAATTTCCCTTAAACATCATGTGTTCGTAAAGATGAAAAATTCCGCAATTATCACGACGCTGTGTAACACCGCCGCAGCGAACTGCAATCTCTATATAGGCAAGCGGAACCTTGTGATCCTCCTTTACAAAAACACTCAGACCGTTGTCCAGCTTAAAAAATTCAGGATATGCTGAATTTTCTTTCGCACATGAAAAAATTGTCAGCATCAAGAATGCTGTCAACGCGATGGGGAAAATTTTTTTCATTTTTATTCTCTCTCCTTCTTTTCAGCGAATTGTTTCCTATTATATACAAAAACAATTACTGCCATAAAAATAATAATCGAATAACCGATCCAACTGTAAATGTCAGGAACCTGACGGAACATAATCCAGCCGAGCGAAGCAGCAAAAATAATCTGTGAATAGTCAAAAATGGAAATGTCACGGGCAGGAGCGTTGTAATAAGCATAGGTAATTCCAAACTGACCACCAAGGCCAAAGAGGCCGCAGCCCAGCAGAATGATAACCTGCCGGACAGTCATAGGAGTAAAATCAATAATCATAAAGGGCAGACACAAGGCGCACGAAAAAGCCGAGAAGAACAGAATAATTACAGTGCCCGAAGTTCTCATCTGGCCGAGTTTGCGCACGCATGCATAAGCAAAGCCCGCTCCCATTCCGCCCAGAAAGCCTGCAAGAGCCGGAAGAGAACTTAAAATGTTGGCGCTGGGCTTAATGATAAAAACGGATCCGACAAATGCCCCCATTGTCGCCAAAAAAGGAACAAGCCTGATTTTTTCCCCCACAACTATCAGACTGAATAAGATAGCAAAAAAGGGAGACATTTTATTTAATATAGAAGAATCTGCTATCGGTATTCTGTCAAGCGCATAGAAGTTTCCAAAGATTCCAAGACTTCCGCAGACTGCGCGGAGTATAAGATATTTAAAAGCCCTGTCAGGTATATTCAGAGACTTCCGCCCCCTCCAGATTACGGAAACCATGCAAACAAGGGCTATGAAGTTTCTGAAAAATGCTTTTTGCGTAAAGGGAAGGTCTCCCGCCGCATGAGCCAGAGCCGCCATTACGGCAAAGCAGAATGCGGAAAAGACCAGCCATAAAATTCCCTTTACAAGATTCATCGGCTTCTGACCGATTTGCTCACTCATTTAAAGTCCTTTACACCCTCTATATCGAGAGTCGCAAAATAATCGTCTATAGTCTCACGGCGGCGGATTTCCTTAAAGGAGCCGTCAGTCCGCAGGAGAATTTCTCCGCAGCGAAGCTTCCCGTTATAATTGAACCCCATGGCTCTTCCATGAGCACCGGCATCATGAACGATTATCAGATCTCCAGTCTCAATCTTAGGCAGCGGTCTCTGAACCGCAAACTTGTCATTATTTTCGCAGAGACTACCCACCACATCGTAAACACAGTCTTTTGGAGCATTCTCCTTTCCGCTTACAGTAACCTCATGGTATGCGCCGTACATTCCGGGACGCATCAGGTCTGCCATGCAGGAATCAACTCCGATGTAGTCCCGGTAAATATGCTTTTCGTGAATAGCCTTTGTAACAAGCCAGCCGTAGGGGCCGGTAATAGGACGGCCGCATTCCCACTTTATTTCCATACCGTCAAGACCGGCAGGAACAATCTTGCTGTCATAGAGGGCGCGGATTTTCTTGCCGACATAATCGAGGTCAACCTTTTTCTGGTCAGGCCTGTAGGGAATTCCTATTCCGCCGCCAAGATCTACAAATTCAAGCTTTATTCCAAGTCGTTCCTTTAGTTCAAGTGCAAGTTCAAAGAGAAGACTGGCGGTCTCTACAAAGTAGTCGGGGCTAAGTTCATTCGAGGCAACCATTGTATGCAGACCGAAGCGTACGGCTCCGCAGTCCCGCGTCTTTTTGTAGGCCTCAAAAAGCTGGTCGCGCGTAAGACCGTACTTGGCCTCCTCCGGCTTTCCTATAATCGCATTGCCTTCCTTTAACGGGCCCGGATTATATCTAAAACAGATGAGCTCCGGGAATTTTCCGCCGAGGACATTCTTTAGGAAATCAATGTGGCTGATATCGTCAAGGTTTATGATGTTGCCGTGCTCATAGGCATAGCGGTATTCATCAGCAGGAGTTTCGTTTGAGGTGAACATTACACGCTCACCTGTAATCCCGCTCATATCGCTCAGCATGAGTTCCGCCAGCGAGGAGCAGTCAGTTCCGCATCCGCATGAAGAGAGAATTTTCAGCATGTATGGATTCGGCATTGCCTTTACCGCAAAATGCTCCGTAAATTTTGGAAACAGAGAGAAGGCTTTTGCAAAGTAATCCATATTGTCTCTGATTGCCTTCTCATCATACAAATAAAAGGGTGTCGGAAAGTTTTTTGTAAGGTCTAAAAGCTGTTCGTGCGTCAGCGGAAAATTTGTACTCATATTTTTCTTTACTCCAATATTATTATTCTACCGAAAAATAAATAAATAGTAAAGAAGACTTTCAGGTACGCACAGAGTAATTTGAATGCAAATTACTCTGTGCGTCCTTATTGTGGTTATTTCGCAATGAGCTTTTCCTAAAGAAAAAATTCAAACTGCGGTATAGAATTCCGCCGCGGGATATTTTTCCGCTTTGTTTTCTCTTGACATTTTTTGCGCAAAATGCAAGTATGCTTTCTATGATTTTTCCAAAGGACTTTATTTGGGGAGCGGCAACAGCCAGCTACCAGGTTGAAGGCGCTGTCAATCAGGACGGACGCCAGAAATCAATATGGGATGATTATTCTCATTGGAACGGCAAGGTAAAGAACGGAGAAAACGGCGACATTGCATGTGATCACTACAATCGTTACAAGGAAGACATAAAGATTATGTCCGACTTGAAAATTCCCAACTACAGATTCTCTGTAGCATGGCCCAGAATTTTAAGTTACGACTCAGACTGCAGCGGCGGAACTATTCACGGCAGCCTGAACCAGAAAGGGCTGGACTTTTACGATCGCCTTATAGATGAACTTCTCTCAAAGAATATAGATCCATGGCTCACCCTTTTTCACTGGGATCTTCCCCTTGAACTTGAGCGTAAGGGCGGATGGCGTAACCGCGACATCCGCTACTGGGCCGCGGAATACACTGAGATAATCGCAAAAAGATTCGGCGACCGCGTAAAGCACTTCATGACGCTTAACGAAATGCCATGCATTTTGGGCGGCTACATGGGCTGGATGGCACCGGGCCTCGTTGTTCCCCAGCGCGAGCTTTTAAACATAACGCACAACATTCTTCTTACACATGGAACAATGGCAAAGGTTCTACGCGAGAACACTCCCTCTGGAACGCAGATTGGAACGGCCCACTGCGCTTTCGCAAACTTTCCGGCTACAGAGTCCGCGGAGGACATTGAGGCCTTCAACAAGTCAATGGAAGTTTATGAGGCAGACCCGGTCAACCACGGTTACCGAAAAGGAAGCGGTATCTACATGAGCCACTGCGTTCCCTACTGGTGCGATCCTATATATCTGGACACTACCCTGCCGGCGCGGAGAAAATTTTCGGAAAGGACTTCCCGAAAATTCTTCCGGGCGACATGGAGTTAATCAGCACACCACTGGACTTCCACGGACAGAACATTTATGAGGGCCGCCCCATTACCTCTCCCAAAAACAAGGAGGATATGGAGCAGGGCTTTACATGCCTGGAAATGCCCCAGGGCGCACCGCAGACGCATTCAAAATGGGAAATTACACCGCGTTCAATGAGACACTTTGTAAAATGGATAAGCGATCGCTACAACAAGCCCGTTTACATTACGGAAAACGGACTCAGCACAGGCGACTATGTTACGGCCGACGGCAAGTGCCACGATCCGGAACGCATTGACTTTACCCGCGATTATCTTACAGAACTCGGAAAGGCAATAGAAGACGGCGCCAATATCAAAGGCTACTTTCACTGGTCCCTTATGGACAACTTTGAATGGGCCCGCGGTTACGGAGAGAGATTCGGACTTGTTCATGTTGACTACCAGACACAAAAGCGCACCGTCAAGGACAGTGCGCTCTGGTACAGCAAAGTAATTCAGTCCAACAAAGTAGACTGATTAAATATTTCTTCCGTAAAGGTCGCAGAGGAATGCAAGGCTCTTTGCCCCGTCCGGGGTTAAAGAGCCTTCTTTCATGCGCCATGTCCAGTTTGTTCCGACTGTACTGGGCGCGTTCATGCGTCCCTCATTATCCACGCCCAGAATATCCTGAAGCGGAATCACAGCCATGTTGGCAGTTGAGGCAATGGCAGTTTTTATAAGAGCCTTGCACAAGTCGCCCGAATTGCTCAGAGAGCGGGCTTCCGATTCCGACATGTCTCTGCCGTAAGCATAGCAGGCTGCGATTCTTACCTGTCCGTCAGGAGCGGCATTGAGCCAGCCCTGCATAGTGTCGTTGTCATGAGTTCCTGTATAAACCACGCAGTTCTGATTATACATGTGGGGCAGGAATGAATTGATCATTCCGTCTCTGCCGGCCTCGTTAGCGTCAAAAGCAAACTGAAGCACTTTCATTCCCGGGAAATTAAAGTCGTCACGCAGGGCGCGCACACCGTCAGTAATCACACCGAGATCCTCGGCAATAATAGGAATAGAGCCGAGCTGTTTTTTTATTTCCTCAAAGAGGGCGTGTTTTGGACCTGGAATCCATGCGCCGCCGATTGCGTTCTCCGCTCCGTAAGGAACAGACCAGTAAGCCTCAAAACCGCGGAAGTGGTCAATGCGGACATAATCCACCAGAGCAAGACAGCGCCTGATGCGGTCAACCCACCAGTAGTAGTGGCTTTCTTTCATGGCGTCCCAGTCGTAAAGAGGATTTCCCCAAAGCTGGCCTGTCGCGCTAAAGTAGTCAGGAGGAACACCGGCCACAGCCTTCGGAGTTCCGTCCTTCTCAAGCTGGAAAAGATTCTGGTGAGACCATACATCAGCCGAGTCGGGGGCTACAAAAATCGGAATGTCGCCGATAATTTTTACGCCCTTTGAATTGGCATATTTTTTTAAGTCGCCCCACTGAACAGCAAAGAAAAACTGAATTGTCTTTATGCGATCAATATCCTGCGTGTGCTCAGAGTTCCATTTTGAAACGGCTGACGGATTGCAGGCGCGCAGGTCTTCCGGCCAGTACTTGAACCAAATACCGGAAGTCTTTTCCTCCTCGGCCTTTTTGTCGTAGATAGCCTTAATCGACATAAAGTCTGCGTAATTGTCAAGCCATGCAGAATTATCGTTTTTAAAAGCCTCGTAGGCTACGCGGTCATCTTTACCGGCATTTTTCTGAAAGTAATCAGCGCAGGCATTCAGAACAGGATTCTTCCACCAGACAACAGCGCCGTAGTCAACACGGCCGTCTGACTTGATGTATTCAGGAGGCACAATGGCAGAAGCGTCCGCCCAGCCCCTTTCCGCCAGCATCTCCAAATCAATTAAAAGCGGATTTCCGGCAAAGGTTGAAAAAGAGGCATACGGAGAGTCACCGTAACCGGTAGGACCTAAAGGCAGTATCTGCCAAAGGGTCTGTCCGGCCTCCGCCAGCCAGTCGACAAAAGCATAAGAAGGCTTTCCAAAAGTTCCGATGCCGGGAGTTCCCGGGAATGAAGTGGGATGGGCTAAAACGCCGCTTGAACGCATAGTTTTCATAGTCATAGAATACCACAAGTTATTTTTTTTGTAAAGATTTTCTCTTGATTTTGTGAAAAAAATGCAATTTTTCTACAAAAATGTAACAAAAATCATATCGCAGGCCTTTCCAGACAGACAGACTCCAGTAAATTGAATTTCCCGCGAGAAACCTCCACGCCGGAAAAAGTCTGGGTGCCCAAAATACCGCTCATGCCGCGGTAAGTTACAGCAATGTCGTATGAACCGGGAGAAAGGGCGATTCCGCCGACATATGCATCAGCCGGGAAAAAGCGGCTGGTCCGAATATCCGCGCGCTCAGTCGCCTCTGTAACCGCCATGGAAATCCAGGACAGAAATTTGAGTGCGACGCCAAGATGCGCCTCGTCACTGTTCTTACTGCTCATAAGACCGTCGCCGACAGTTCCCGTGGCTGTAGTAGTAACAGATTTTGCTATTGAGCGCAAAAGTGTTTTTGCAAAGATACCGCCATAATTATTTTTATATGTCTCAATCGCGATATTCTCAACCGTCTCGATTTTTTCAAGCGAAATTTTCCTGCTGTTATTATCCGCAAGGTCTTTTATTTCCACAGTGATTTCTTTTACGGGCGAGCCGCGCTTAACCATTACAGGAAGAGCCAGCTTATAGTAAGTGTTAAGTTCCGGCAAAAAGAGACGCGAGACAACCTCCTCCTTTACAGGAGCAAGTCCGGTCCAGCTAAGAATATTAAGACGGGCAGCCCCGTTTTCCAGCGGCTGAATCTCAGCGTCAATATTCACAGGTTCCGCAAAATCGTAAATATTTTTCTGAAGGCTGTAGGCCTCGCCAATCTGACGCAGGGCCAGAGACGCATTGTCAGGAGAATCATCCTCGCGGTCCATAAGCATAAGAAGATAATCCGCAAGAGAACTGTTAAAGAAAGACACCTTCATATCCGGAAGCGAAGACGCGTTTTCTTCCAGCGCCTTTTTCGCCGCGTTAATCTGAATATCGTTCTCATGCTGAAGTTTCGCCAGCTTGTTCTGAAAACGGCGGATTTCCACAAAGGCATCCTCGCTTTTTCCAAGCTGAATGTAATTAAGACACTTAAAGATATTTATAAAAATATCCTCGTAGAATTCACCTCTGTAAGTTTTCACCGTGTCGTTGACAATCCCGGAGGCGACACCCTCGCTTATACTCTTTGTATAATTCTCTTCAATAAGGCGCTCTGCATTCTCCAGTCTCTCGTTGGAAAGTTCCGGCTGGCCGGCATAGTGAAGCAGGAGACCGTTGTCAAGTTCCCTCAGCACATAATCCTTGTCGCTGTAGAATTCTTTCTCACCGTCAGAAAGCTTTTTCCGAGCCTCCTCATAGTCTCCCTTCTGAATCGCACTGTCAACATGAATAAATTTATCCGCCGACTCGCAGGCAGTAAAGGCAAAAAATGCAAAGACAAAAAGAAACAGCGTAACAAGCGAAATATTTTTTTTATTCAAATACCTCATATAAACCCTTTACTTTAGAGACAACTGTTTTATATACTCCGTAAATTTTGAGCCGAAAGAATTCTTAATCTTTTTTTCCGCACTGCGCAAGGCGGCCTCAGCGGCACGGGCCTCGTCAACATGCTGGGCGCGTCCGTTCACATTAAAAGGAATCAGCTTTTCGCCGTTTGTGTTATCAGTCAAAAAGGCGTCAACAGTGTAATTCACACTGATTCTGTCGGCGCTCTTTACAGGCATCACATCGCTCAAATAAAAATTGACATCTATAGTGTAGCGGGCGTTCTTACTCTTGGAAGTAGAAAAACCAAACTCATGCAGCACCTGCGAAAAGGCGGAATTTATCCGGCCGTCAGAATCCTGGTTCTGCCTGACAAAAACCGGTATAGAAGACGCAATCTCGCAGCACCTGATTACAAGGTCCTGCCTTAAAAGTGTCAGCGGCCGCAATCCCCCTGCCCTCTCACTGTCCAAAACAGAGAGACGGTTCATGTAAACCTCATTCTTTCCGGCTATCTCGGCGGCAAAATCGCAGCGGGCATAGTCCAAGAGGCTGTAACCGGCTCCCTTCGACGGACTTTCGGGCAAAAGTTTCTTTATCTGTGCGTTATTCTTCTCTATCATGGAAGCGTAAATCGCGGCGGACTTTGCCCTGTCCATAAGGGCTACCGCATACCAGCGGGACTTTGCACTGTCTTCCCAAACATCGGCAATCTCAATGCCTATAAGATCATCATGACTTACCAGCAGTTGAGTCTGCTGGTCTATCGTTGAATTCTTATTGCAGGCTACAATTCCATCTTTCTGCGCCTGCTCCATCCTGCTGCCGGCTACAGTAAGAGATGCGACAGTCTGTCCGAAAACAGACGAAAGTTCACGAATGGCGGCCGCCTGCGCCGTAGTCCGGTCATAACCGTTTCCGACTGCGGCAAGACAGGTTGCCTCATCGTAAACTGAATACGGAGAATAAAGCCATTTTGGAGGCAGAGAAGTCTTCTTGTTTTTCTTCGCGGCCGCCCCGGAAAGCGCAAGACACAAAAGGGCTGCGGCGCAAAAAAGATTTTTAAGTTCTTTCAAATGAGTGGTTCCGTAAAATTACATCTTATACTTTGCGCGCTTGATGAACTTTCTTACGCTGGCCTGATTCTGCCAGACATTTATATTTGTGGACATATCAAGCATACTCAAAGTAACGGTGTATTTGCGGACCATCTTGTTATCAACAGAATCAACGACGCATTCAACATATCCCTGCATCATCAGGTCGGCGCCAGTCTCGTTTCCGATCTCGGCCTGTGTCTCCACAGAGGCATTGTCAGCCTGATCAAGACGCTCTGCGCGGAGATCCTGACGCTCCTCGGCGGAGGCGACAAAGTTCAGTTTTCCGTCATTGATGATTGCAGTCTGAATCTTGTTTGCGATAACCTTTGTATCAATGTGCTCGTCACTTCTGTTCCTGATCTTTCCGATAATTACAGTCGGAAGATTTCCATTCTTGCCCTTGTATCCCGCAACTCTCGGAGAAGATGTGCATTCAGCAATCAAATCCTCGCAAACCTTGCGGATATCGCTGTCGTTCCAATAACCGCTCAGATCGATGTCCGTATCATCGTCAACACGCTCAACTTTGGTTGAGGAGCAGGAGAAAAAAGCCATGGTGCAGAACAGAATTCCGAATAAAAATAAACTACGTTTCATATAAATTCCTTGTCCAAGTCCTTCTGACGCCGGCATTCAATGAGACACCGGAAAAATTATCGCCAGCAATTTTTGGATATATCTTTAATTATAACACAAAACTTTATAAAAAGCAACAAGGCACTTGAAGTATAAAAAAAATTCTGCTATACTAAGATTATGGCAATTCTTGAACTAAAGAATATCAGTAAGATTTATCCGATGGGTAAGATTTCTGTCCGCGCTGTAAATGACGCCTCCTTCTCAATCAACGCAGGGGAATTCGCTACAGTTTCAGGACCGTCAGGTTCCGGCAAGTCTACAATTCTCAACCTGATGGGGCTTATCGACCTTCCGACAAGCGGAAGAATTATCGTCAACGGAACAGATGTTTACGGGGACAGGGATCTGTCCCTGATAAAATCAATTCCATCAAAGCTGGACAGACATATGACAGAACTCCGCCGGCTCAACCTGGGATTTATTTTTCAGAATTTCAACCTAATTCAGGTTTTAAATGTCCGTGAGAATGTTGAACTGCCTTTAAAGCTCGGAAAACTGCCGGAGGCGCGCGCCATGAACGCCCCGCAGCAGGCGGAATGGGTTGACTACCTTATTGAGACTGTAGGCCTCACGGAATGGAAAAACCATAAGCCCTCGGAACTTTCCGGAGGACAGAGACAGCGTGTGGCCATTGCGCGCGCACTGAGCACAAAAGCCCCTGTAATTCTTGCCGACGAGCCGACAGCAAACCTTGACTCAAAAAACGGAGACCAGATTCTTCAGCTGATGAAAAGGCTCAACAAGGATTTAAACACAACATTTATCTTCTCAACTCACGACCAGAAAATCGTGAATATAAGCGATCATGTGATTCACATTAAAGACGGAAACATTACCGGCGAAGACTACGCCCAAAACTAATAATCCAGTTTCATTACGGCTTCCATCAGGAGGCCGACTTTATTTGTGGTGCCGTAATAAACGGGCATCGCAACCCTGAAACTTACAAATTTCAGCACATCATCAATCTTTACGACCGGAGTAAAAGTTCCCCAGTCTCCACGCAGGTTGTGGAACCAGTCAAGTCCGAAGGTGGCCTTTTTTCCAAAAAATGTTCTGCTCCACCCAATTTGCGCCGCTATGTAATGCTGAATATGATTATAGCTGTCGCCGGCCCAGGAAGGGTCATCATTATACCAGAACTGGTATTCAAAGCAGACTCCGAGCCTG
Organism: uncultured Treponema sp.; assembly: GCA_964346805.1. GTDB lineage: Bacteria > Spirochaetota > Spirochaetia > Treponematales > Treponemataceae > Treponema_D. The sequence continues at coordinate 16,864 of CAYFWC010000022.1, forward strand.
AGCGGCGCCTCCCAATATTTATAGACGCCGGCCGTAAGCCGGGACCTGTTGAAGAGGCCGTTTGTCGATTCCCTGTTGTAAAATGCAAGTCCCTGCAAAAAGATGTTTGAGTTGTTTCCCAATACCGTGCTTACAATTTCTGTTCCGAATGCGGGGGATCCGATTCCGTCACCCGAACAGTTAGATTTTCCCTCACTGTCCGTTACAGACTCGTCATATGTTCCGACCGCCCATTTTCTTGTAAAGAGAGAGACAGAGAAAGGCCCGAACACCCCCTCAAGTTTTGCGGCGGCGGAAATCCAGTCCTGGCTGAAGTTATCAGGGTTAAGAGAGCTTCCTGAATAATAGTCCTTGCCGTTGTTTATATACTGAAGAACGCCTTCGACTGTGAATATTGAGAGGAAAGGAATCTTCAAGTCCACTACAAACTGAGAGTCTGCGGAAGACCTCTGTTTCTCACTGAGCTTGTCCTCCTCGTAATCGCTGACACTGATTCCGGTGGCATTCCAGTCCTTTGTCTTGTCATCCAGAATATCGGAATCCAGAAGGCGGGTTCCCTTCCACTGAATGTCGTATTTTCCCACGCGGAGGTCACTTTTTCCGAACATCGTATAGTCAAAATAAAGCTCGTAGAGTCCGATATCCATTTTAGGAAAGTCAGTCAGAAGAGAACCTGTGATATAAAAGTTCTGGGAAGGGCGGCCGGTAAAGCCGAGAATATTTCTGAACGAGGCAAGAGGTTTTACGGACTGCCATGGATTAAACCAAAGATAAGCGCCAAGCTCAGCCTTCAGAGAGCCGTAAAATGTAACAGGCTTGTTCTTAGGGTCAACTTTTACTATTTCTGATGAGGGCGTATGAATGGCGGATTCAGAATCCTGATTCTCATCGTCAAAAAGAGCGTCTATATCACCGTCCGTAAGGCTGTTCTCATCAGAAGATGTATTTTCTCCGGCAAGCGAACTCCTGTTTTCCGCGGCTATTTTGTTTTCGGCGTCAGCCTCATCATCAAGCCGTTCCTGCTGAAGGCAATCCTCCTCGGAGACTCGTTCCATGATAATACCGTTGGGAGTAACATATGTCTCAGCAAAGAGACCTGCTCCAAGAGGCGACATAAAGAAAAACAAGGCGGGTACAACACCCCGCCCTAAAAATGCATAAATACTTTTAAAACTTTTTCTCATTTAAAGGCTCATATTCTCAAGATACTGCTTAGAGTATACTATATCTCCCAACTTTTGAAAAGAGACATTTGAGACAGTTATCTGAGTGCTTTCGTATGAGATTTTTCCGTCGATTTTCTGACCGCGCAGTCTGTCCTGAATCACCATCTTTGCAGGAACAGAACGGCCGTCCACTTTCTGGTAAGCAGGAATCGCGCTTATGCGGAGAAGCTGGCCCGAAAGACTGTAGTCCTCCCGCTTTCTGGTTAAATAGTCGTCCTTTGTAACCCAGATTTTTAGTCTGGGGTAATCAACATCCTTCGAAGCCTTTTTTGCGGCCGAAAGCTCAAAGCAGATGCAGTCCAGTTTTCCAAGTGTCACATACTCGGCACTGTCAATATTGTAGTTTTCGGAATAGTGCTGGGGACGAAGATCGCTGTTATTAACATTTGTGTTCTGGAATTTATCTTTTGTCGCGCTGAATGTAAACTGGCGGTTTGAGGGATCGTAAAACCAGATATTGTTATCAAACTGAACATATCCCTTTCCCTTGTCTCCCTCCGGTCCCGTAATGCGGATTGTGCACATAGACTTGCTGTCACGGCGGTACATGATTGCGCTGGTTATAGACTTGCCCTGCCCCGGCTTTAACTGGGTCAGGACATATTCTCCCGTAAAATCAGTTCCGTAGTAGCCGGTATTGGCGTCAACCTTTTTCAGCAGTTCAAAAGCCTCGGCCTCCGGAATCTTCTGGGCAAAGAAAGGCGAGGAAAGAGCAAAGAGAGCTGCAAAAACAAAAATAATCTTCTTCATAAAAAAAACTCCTTATAAATCAGCATAGCCGGCATAATCAGCTTACGGAAGCCAAAGCGCCTACAGGACTGATATGAATAAGTTTACGCAGTGTAAACAACACCGCCCCCAGAGTGGTTACGAATATTATCGCAAGCAAAAGGACGGCCTCCTCCGCATAAAAGACCGGCTGCAAGTGGCCGCCGGCCAAAAACAAGTCAAAACCCGAAATAAAAGACAGGTTGTAAGAGGAGGCGATTCTGGCAATTATCACAGCCCCGGCAAAACCTATGGCGCAGCCGGAAATAAGAAGAACAAAGACCTCTGTAAAGTAAAGGAACATAAGACCGGCAGGCTTCATTCCAAGCGCCCTGAAAGTACCGCTTTCCACCGCGCGCTTCATTACGATTACGCGGAATGTACTGGAAATTCCCACAGAGATAATTATTACCAGCATCGCCACAATAAGGGCCACAATAGCGTGAATGGCATTACTCAGTTTCTGCAGTTCCGTAACATTTGCGGAAAGTGGGACAAGACAATAAATCTCAGGCCATTCATCAGGATCATAATCCTGCCACGCAGTCTTATCGTAATTAAGCGGAAACATACTGAATCTTTTTTCAAGCTCTGACTGAACCCGCTCGATTTCGCCGCGTGACGGGGAGCCGCCCTCGTAATAAATGCAAATCTTATCAATCAGCGGCTCTTCAAACCCCAGGACTTTTACTAAAGAATTATAGTCGACATAAGAAGTATACATTCCGAATACGCTGGAGTCCTGAAAGATTCCCGTTACCACCAGCGTAATGGTATTCTTAAATCCGTTGTCGGCGTCAACCAGAAGAACAATGCTGTCCCCTATGTGGACACCAAGTTTTTTTGCGGCCGGAAGAGATATCACAATACCGTCATGACTGTCGCGGGGTTCCGCATTCCCTTCCGTAAAAGTAAATTTCTCAAACAGAGCCTTTTCATCTGAAAAGTCAACGCCCTGAATGTCGCGCTGCTGGACGCTCATTCCCTCAAAATAAAGATTTTTTGTTCCCGATCCTTTTTTGTAGCGGACAGAGACTTCAACATTATCTGGAAGTATTTCCCGCAAGGCGTCTATCACCGGAAGGCTGTCGGAAAGCAGATTGTCACCGGAAGCCTTTCCGCCAAGAAGCATAAGATCTCCGCCGTAATACTGCCTGGTTTTTTCTGTCATCGAGTCAATCATTCCGTCCGTCACCATGAGAACAGCCAGCATAATGCATATACCTACGGCGGAAACCGCGAAAAGGGATCTGTACTGTTTGGCACGGTTAATCAACGATTTTACTGCAAAATTAAAATATAGGTTTTTCATCAGCGGACTGCCTCCATGGCAGCGACAGGGCTTGTATTAAGGGCTATGCGCACAGGATAAATCCAGGCAACAACGGCAAGCAGCAGGGACAGAATCATTCCGGCCGCAAGATTGGACAAGGTAACAACCGTGCGGAGAGTCTCGCCGCCGAAAAGCTGAATCAGATAAGTGTTGCTGAATTTGATTGCACCGGCGGACAAGGCGGCGTTTCCGACAAGTCCGAGAACACAGCCCAAAAGGCCGGCGGTAACAGTAAGCATAAGTGTTTCCGCAAGGTATTCACGGGCAATAAAACGGCGGCCGGCCCCGATAGCGCGCAGGGCCCCGGTTTCTTTTGTGCGGTCAAGAGCCGCGATTACAAGTGTATTGTTTACAATAATAAAACCGGTTCCGATTATGATTATAATTCCTATGTTGAAAATAAGACGCATCCAGTAAATGTACTGGGCGGCCATACCGGCGGCGGCCCTCCAGTCCACAGCCTGAACAGACCATTCCTGCTTTTCAAAATAGCGGTTCATCAGGCGGACGGCAATTTTCGGAGACACACCTTCTTTTACAGAGCAGACAATATAGTTCCAGATAGTCTCCTCTGTCTCGTCACCCTCAGAAGCCTTTTCGGAGACAGCGACAGAAGCGCCGGAGTCATAATTTCCCGCAGGCTCTGTCTCTCCGGCAGAAAAGTCTCCGTCTCCGCCAAAAAGATCGTCAATTCCGCCGCCCTCGTCCAGATTTTCCAGCAGACCGGAATTTTCTTCCGTAAAAAGACCGGGGTCAAGCTCAGTGGAGCCGAGACCGATAAGGGGGCGCAGAGTGGACGGGCTTATAAGAATAATCCGATCCTGAAGGTCGTTGTGAACAGAATACTCATACACCGCCGACAGCCTTGCCGCCCGCAGTGTATAGGAAGAGCCTGTAAAAGAAGCCATCTGAATTTCGTCGCCCACTTTCACGTCTCGTCCGCACTCATCTTTTATTTTTTTCACAATTTCCTTTGAAAGCATGAGGGCATTCTCCTCCGCTCCGTAAGGCTGCCCCTCAATAATTTTTATCCCCGTCATAAGTTCTGTGTAAGGAAGGGCTTCCACTCCGAAAAAGGCGCCGGCCAAATTCTCACCGTTTATGCGGAGAACCGCCTGCCCCGTAATCTGCGGAACAATTTTCTCAACATATCCGGAATTTGAGACATATTTGTAAATGTCGCCGTAAGGAATAAGCTGGGGCAGCTCACTCAACTCGCCTGTAACAGGAGTCTCATCACCGAAGAGACTCATGGGAAACTGAGCCCTGGGCCTTATCACAATATCACCGGTAAAGTTTCTGCTGAAGGTCTTCTCAATTCCGGACTTAGTTCCGTCAAAAACAGCGTTCGCCATAACAAGAACGGCGATTGAAAAAGAAATAAACAGAATGATTACGAGAGAACTTCTTCTTGATATAATATTCTTAAAAGCGAACTTAAGGGTGAACATAGAGAAAGTAATTATAGTGGATTTATTGAAGTTAATCAATAGAAGAAACAAGACTAAGAAATCACCGCTATAAACGCCTGGATTTTTGCCCTGACTTTCACATCCATCAGAAGCCGCATTTTTCACGCAGAAAATTTAAATTCATATAAAATATTACACCATACATTTACAAAATGTGTAAAAAAATATAGAATAAAAGAATGAAGTTTTTAGTTCTTACAACCGCCATTTTAATGTACATTCTGGTCATCGCTTTTCAGGAAAAGAAAACTTGGTTCACAAGCATTGCAGCCCTGATTGTAGCAGCCATGGGATTTTTTGTGCCCGGTAAAATCTTCGTCCTTACTCAAAGTAACTGGAATCTTATTCATCATATTTTGTTTGAACTGATCAACTGGAATGTCCTGATGATATATGTCGGCTCAATGGTAATAGCGGCGCTTTTTATCTATTCAAAAGTTCCGGCCAGAATAGCGGATGCGCTTATAAAGGCCTCTCCGAATACGGGAATCGCAATCGTGCTTATACTTGCAATGACAGGAATTATATCCATTTTTGTAGAGAACGTAGCCACGGTTCTTGTGATGGCGCCGATTGCACTTGCCCTGTGCAAAAAGTTAAGGCTGAACCCGACGCACTTTATGATGGGACTTGCGGTAATGAGTAACCTTGAGGGAACAGCCACGCTCGTAGGAGACCCGCCGTCAATGATTTTCGCCTCCTTTGCCGGATACACTTTCAATGACTTTTTCGTAAGCCACGGAAAGATTTCAATTTTCTTCTTTATACAGGCCGGAATGATTGCAGGATGTATTTTCTTCTATACTTTTTTCCGCAAGGCAAAGGACAAGATTGAGGTTGACAGAACTAAAGTGGTTTCCGTATTTCCGGCTGTCTTACTTCTTGCGATGATTTTCGGTCTTGCGGCAATTTCCTTCCTCAAAATTGAATTCGCATTCGCGTCAGGCGGATTCTGCCTTTTTCTGGGGATAACGGGAATTGTCTGGTATCTCTTTAACCAGAAAAAAAGCCGGTCTGAAACATGGGATTTAGTCAGAGGTCTGGACTGGGAAACCATCTGCTTTCTGATTGGAATCTTTGTCGTAGTGGGAGCGATAAGCGAGGCAGGACTTTTGGCAGACTTCGCACTTTTCCTCGAGCATGTAATAGGAGGAAGCAAGATTGCGGGCTTTATACTGATTCTACTTGTCTCGATTATTCTGTCGGGCTTTATCGACAATGTTCCGTATATTATTGTAATGCTGCCAGTCGCAGATTCGCTGGCACGCGCGATTTCTGTTGCTCCCGACCTTTATATGTTCGCGCTGCTTATAGGCTCATGCCTTGGCGGAAACCTGACACCTTACGGGGCAAGCGCGAATGTAGTCGCAATGGGAATTGTAAAGAAAGAAGGGTACCCGATGAGTTTCGGCAAGTGGCTTGGACTGGGCGCTCCTTTCACACTGATTACGACAGCCGCAGCCGCAATTCTTCTGTGGTTCATCTGGGCTTAAAGATAAAAAGGCTCGCGAAATGGCGCTCCCCTTTTTATCTGCAAGTTCGCGTTGCGAACTTTTTTATTGAATGCACATTCTCATTTCATTGCGAATGTGCTTAAAAAGCCTTTTCGGAAACTGAGGTTTCCTGCAAGACTTTTTATGGGGGAAAGAAATGATTGGTATTATCGACTACAACGCAGGCAACATAAAAAGTCTGGAGCGGGCACTTGATTTTTTAGGGGAAAAATACATTCTCTCAAAAAATCCGGCAAATCTTATGAATGTCGACAGGGTTATTTTTCCCGGTGACGGAGAGGCGGCATACGCCATGGGCGAGCTTGAGAAAAGCGGCTATGACAGATTCCTGCACGAATGGGCCGCCTCAAAAAAGCCGCTGCTCGGAATCTGCATCGGTGCCCAGATTATCTTTGACAAAAGCGAGGAAGGCGGTTCTTTTAAAGACGGAGTCCAGACTTACACAAAGTGCCTGGGCCTTGTTCCCGGAACGATACGCCACTTTTCGGGCCTATGGAAGGAGCGCGACATTCTGGAAAGCCACGATGTTCTCAAAGTTCCCCACATGGGGTGGAACGACCTGACCATAGCGAACGGGGGGTGTCCGATTCTCAAGGGAATCTCCGACGGCGCGAATTTCTATTTTGTTCACTCGTATGTAATTCAGCCCCACAACCCGGAGGTAATAAAAGGATTTGCGAATTACGGCTGTATGGTTCCGTCCGTAATCCAGCACAGAAATATTTTTGCCTGCCAGTTCCACCCAGAAAAATCAGGACAGCCGGGATTGCGTATTTTAAAGAATTTTATAACGGAAAAATTAGGTTAATTTAAAATCAAAGGGCTTTGTCCGCCGCACAAAAAGCAGCAGTCGTGCGCGCACAGCCCATACGAACAACCGTGAGCACAGGAGATTATTCATGTTAAAAAAGCGTATTATCGTCTGCCTTGATGTTAAGGACGGACGCACAACAAAGGGCGTAAAATTCCAGAACAACCTCGACATTGGAGACCCGGTCCAGATGGCGGCCGACTACTACAATCAAGGCGTTGACGAACTGGTATTCTATGACATTATGGCCAGCGCGCGCGGTGAGCGGCCTATCCTTGACTTAATCTCTCGAGTGGCAAGCCAGGTATTCATTCCGTTTTGCGTGGGCGGCGGAATCGGCTCCATTGAGGATATCCGCTCCACAATTCTTGCCGGCGCTGAAAAAGTCTCGCTCAATTCACAGGCTGTAAAAAACCCGGAGATTATCCGCGAGGGCGCGAAGGTATTCGGCTCACAGTGTATAGTTCTCGGAATTGACGCCGCCCGCGACGAGACCGCTCCCTCCGGCTACCGCGTTTATATTAACGGAGGCCGTACAAGAACCGAACTGGACGCAAGGGAATGGGCTCTGCGCGCGGTGGAGATGGGAGCCGGAGAAATAGTGCTCAATTCAATAGATGCCGACGGCACGAAAAACGGCTACGAGATTAAACTCACAAGAATGATTGCGGAGGCAGTTCCCGTTCCGGTAATCGCTTCCGGCGGCGGCGGCACGGTCAGCCATCTGGCGGATGTTCTTACGGAGGGAAAGGCGGATGCAGCCCTGATTGCTACAATGGTTCACTCCGGAAGATATACAGTGCCGCAGATTAAGTCAGAACTGTCGGAAATGAATGTTCCGGTAAGAATATAAATAAAAGAGGCACATTCTCATTTCATTGCGGATGTGCTTGAAAAGTCTTTTCGGAAACTGAGGGTTCCGAAAAGACTTTTTATGAGGGGGAGAACAAATGTTCAAAGAAAAGAGTATTATCATTGCAGTGGCCGCATCTTTATTGTGCACCTCAATACTTGCTGCAAAACCTACGAAGACTGTTAAGGTTTTGGTTAACAATCCGACGGAGGCCCGCATCTACAAAGGGCGTCTTGACTACTACAACACAATAAATGTCTACACTGTTGAAGATCTGGATCTGGTTCCATATGTTTCTGCAACCGAATATCTTAGGTTACTTTTCGGCGATTCCGTAAGTGCAAGAACAAAGAGCGGCGGAAAGCAGATAATCTTCAGCAGGAACGGTGCGGAAGTAATTTTTGACATGCCAAACGCCACAATCACTTTTACCGACTGGGACGCCTTCTTTGCCACATACACTGGGGGCAAACTTCATTTTACAATTATACCCTCCTCCGAACTAAATGCAATTCGCCTTTCCGGCAGCAATGCTATTCTGGAGACAGAATCTCATCCCTTTACAATAAATCTTGCGGACTACAATCTGAATCTTGTTTTCCTAGAAAAAGACATACTCGCACCCTTTGCTGTATTGGAAAATATCTTTACAGTCCCCGTCGTAGGAAGGAACGCATTTTCCTACAACGGCAAGGATTTTTATGACTTGAACAATACAATTGACTATATTTACGGTCATTTGGACAATCCGGATATTACGCTCAACCCTTATTCAACAGCATATTACTCGGGACCTTTTTCGCAGTTAAAGGAAATGCCAAAGCCCTATGTTGAATATGCCTATGAGACAACCTGCCTCCTGTTCGACTACTTTTACGGACACAAAGAAGAAAAGGGAATTGAATCTTTTGACTCATACCTTGAGCAAATCGGCCTGAAAGAAGGAATGCTTTCCACAGATCCTGAAGTCAGTTCAGAAACATTTGCCGAGCTTATATATAAGGTCTTTGACTCGGGGCATGATTCGGTAAAACTCTCACACAGTGTTTTCAATTCCGCGACATTCACAAACAGCACAAAAATCATTACGACTTTTGGAGGCATTCCGCAGACAGAAAAGGCCCTTGCAGACATTATTCACGAAATGGACAAGATGGGCGTCGATTATGCCGGAGGCCAGCGCGGAACCTATGCACAGTACGAAAAGGCGGTCAAGACATTAAAGTTTGACCCGATTATCCTGTCCTATATTTTCCGCGAGGACAAGGAAAATGTCTTTGAACCTTTTTACCAGGACGCGGTTTCCGAAATCAAAGAGAAAAATCTTTCCGAGGAACAGATAAAGGAAAATAAGAAGAACGCAAGAACAGAAAAATACGGGACAGAGAGCAACTCATTAATCGATTCCGCCGAACACATAAATGCCATAATGCCCGAAGAATACCAAGATGGACCGCGCATAGACATTGAGGACGACACAGCCTTTATTTATTTTAATGATTTTGCAAATAGAATTCCAATGCATGTCTTTTATACGCATACACCAAATGAATCTGCATATGAACAGAGTTCATTCGGCCTCTTTTATGCGGCATTTGAAAAAATCAAGGCAAATCCTAAGGTTAAAAATGTTGTCATTGACCTTTCCGCAAACGGTGGCGGAGCCGTAACCGCAATGATAAGTCTTTTGGGCTTTTTGTCACCGAACGGAGAAGTTATGATCTCCTATTACCACATTATTGACAGGCATTCAGTCTCTGAATGGTATCAGATTGACACAAATCTTGACGGCAAGTTTGACGAGAACGACGGTTACGGCGGAAAATACAACTTCTATTTTATTACAAGCCCGTTTTCTTACTCCTGCGGCACTGCAATGCCATTTTACGCGCAAAAATACGGCTGGGCAAAGGTAATTGGGCTTACACCGGGCGGCGGCGACTGTATGGTAACAGAATTTATGGACGCATACGGCCATGTCGCGAAGATGTCAGGTTTTCTGAAATTCGGTCTTATGGACGATGACGGAATATTTGTAACCGACGAGCACGAGGTAGACATAGACATTCCGTTTGGTGAAAAGGCAGACATGCTTTACTTTAACCGCAGGAAAATCGTGGATTTTATTCATAAAAACCAGTAAGAAAGTCTGTTTTCAGAACTTTTGAGGCACTCAAGTTTTTTTAAAAATTCTTGCAAAATATAAATAATGATGTTATAATAAAAGTAAGCGTTCATACTACACAGAAGGAGAATATGATGAAAGTAAAACTTTCTCTTAAAATTTTTACTATTACTGCTATTATGGTTGTCTTAAGCTCCCTAAGCATTATGGCAATAGCAATAGCCCTTTTCAAGAGCAACTTCATTCAGACCATAGACGGAATAATAGCCACAAGCGACCGTGGCGGTGAATTGGTATTAAACCAGTGGGCGGAAACATTGAAAATTGAGGCTCTCAATGTGGCAGACATGGAACTGACCTCAAGAGGTCTTGAGGAAAATGATACAATCAGTCTTTCAAATATCATAGAAGGACAGCGCAAAAACATGGATAATGATTTTATCATGATTGCCGATACAAACGGACTTATCCGTGCCGGAAACCTTGGCATAGGCAAGAATATATCCGGTTTTTCTTCATTTAAAGATGCCGTCCGCGGAGACATAAGTTACTCTTGGGAGGCCACTGACTATGCGCCATGGATGCTCACCTACGCCGCGCCTGTAACACGAAACGGCAGAACATTCGGTGTTGTTGTTACAGCTTATGACTTTACAAAAGAGACATTTGTAAACCTCTTAAAGGAAAGTTATGCGGTTGAGGCAACTGTTTTCAAGGGCAACCTCCGTGTTTCCACAACCCTCAGGGACGCAGAGACCGGAAAGGCACTTACAGGAACAACCATCAAGGGTGAAGTCGTAGACAAGGTTCTCGGCAACGGGGAAATTCTCACTCTTCAGAATATTATCGGCGGAAAACCATACCGCTCAATCTATCATCCCCACAAGGACAAGAACGGAACCATCAAGGGAATGATTTTCATGGCAAAAAGCCAGGCCGTCATTACAGATGTTATAAGGCATATCACAACCGTTATCGCTCTGATTCTGCTTGTAATATTCATTCTTGTGGGAGTCATCACAACAATCGCAGTGCGCATGATTGTTGTCAAACCGATCGACTCAGTCCGTGACTCCCTGATAGAAATTTCAAGCGGAGACGCTGATCTTACGCAGAGAATCGAGCAGAAATCAAACGATGAGGTTGGAGAGGTTGTAAACGGATTCAACACATTCGTTCAGAAACTTCAGACTATCATCAGCGCCGTAAAAACACAGAACAGCGACCTCGACACACAGGGCGAGAACATGGGAGCCATTTCTCAGGATGCCGCCTCTGCCATCACGGAGATTATCGCCAACATCGGTTCAATTAAGACACAGATTGAAACTCAGGGTCAGAGCGTAAACCAGACGGCCGGCGCTGTAAACGAAATTTCATCAAACATTGAGTCTCTCAACAGAATGATCGAGGGACAGGCCTCCGGTATTTCACAGGCTTCGGCGGCCGTTGAGGAAATGATTGGAAACATCAATTCTGTAAACCAGTCTGTTGAGAAGATGGCAAACTCATTCGAGGAACTCAACAGCAACGCTGACATTGGCTTTAAGAAACAGCAGGATGTTAACGAAAAGATTCAGCAGATTGAGACACAGTCTGCAATGCTTGAAGACGCAAACCAGGCTATCGCAAATATCGCCGCCCAGACAAACCTTCTGGCCATGAACGCTGCCATCGAAGCCGCTCATGCCGGAGACGCCGGAAAGGGATTCTCTGTTGTTGCTGACGAAATCCGCAAACTTTCAGAGACTTCTTCAGGTCAGTCAAAGACAATCGGCGACCAGCTTTCCAAGATCCGTGAGTCTATCGGAAATGTGGTTGCCGCTTCTGACGAGTCAGGAAAAGCGCTCAGCGTAGTTGCCGACAAGATTCGTGACACAGACCAGCTGGTTATCCAGATTCGCACGGCCATGGAGGAGCAGACAGAAGGAAGCCGCCAGATTAGCGAGGCCCTCAAGAACATGAATGACGGTTCTGTTGAAGTACGCAACGCATCTGTGGAAATGACAGAAGGCAACAAGCTTATTCTTGATGAAGTCCGCCGCCTGCAGAACGCAACCCTCGTAATGAAGGACAGCATGGCGGAAATGTCTGCCGGAGCAGAAAAGATCAACGAAACGGGTGCTACACTTAACGATGTAAGCTCAAATCTCAAGGAATCAATCTATAAGATTGATCAGGAGATCGGACAGTTTAAGGTTTGAGCCTTCCGCAAGTTTATAAAAACAAAAAGGGCTGTCCGCATTGAAGTGAGTTTCTTTCGGGCAGCCCTTTTTGTTCTTTAAATATCTTCAGATTATTGAATAAGTCGTCTTAGAAGACTGAATAAATTTTAAATGACTGAATAAGTCGCACGGTTTTTGTCCGTCTCAAACACATCGACAGAATACAGATAGGCTTCCTTTTTACCAGGCGTATATGACAAGTCGATGCCCTTTTCCTTTAAGGCGGCGACAAGGCTGTCGTAAATGTAGACAGCTATTCGCTCCGCACTGGGATTCTGATGAAAATAATCATTGTCATTAAGATTGCGGTGATCAAGGCTTGAGTCTATAAGGTTTTTAAGCGCGGCCTTCAGAGCCGTAAAGTCAAGAAGCATTCCGCCCTCGTTAAGGACAGAGCCCCGGACATGGGCAAAAACCTTATAGTTGTGGCCGTGCAGACTCTCGCACTTACCGTTATAGTCGCGGAGAAAATGCGCCGCCGAAAAACCGGCTTCAACACGAACTTCAAACATTAAAGACTCCTAACGCTGATAGTTCAGGTCTGTCAGAACCTCTGTATGATCGCGGAACACCGCAACAGTGTGCTCCTCATGAGCACTGCATTTTCTGTCGGCGGTTACAACAGTCCAGTCATTGTCAAGAACTTCCACATCAGCAGTTCCAAGATTAATCATAGGTTCAATTGCCAGCACCATACCGGCCTGAATGCGCGGATTTGAGTCAAGCGCATTGGGATCATTCGGAATGCTGGGATCTTCATGAACATCAAGCCCCACTCCGTGACCGCAGTAATCATAAACAACACCGTAGCCATGGCTTACGGCAATGTCATTTACGGCAACCGCAATGTCGCGTATACGGTTTCCGACCTTGCAGGCCTCGATTCCGGCGGCAAGGCATTCCCGTGTAACATCGTCAAGTTTTTTCCATTCAGGGCGGACATTACCGACAAGAACTGTATGTGTCGAGTCGCTGATATATCCGTCTAGGTCAATTCCGACATCGAGGCTTACCAAGTCTCCGTCATGAATAATTTTATGTTTGCCTGGAATTCCGTGGATAACTTCCTCGTTTACGGAAATACAGGCAGCGCCCGGAAAATTCTCGCGGTACCAGGCCGGTTTTCCGCCGTGGCCAATGATAAAATGCTTGCAAAGGTCGTCAACTTCTTTTGTAGACATTCCGGCTTTTACCTGAGGAATCACCTCGTTGAACATGTCGGCCAGCAAGTGGCAGGACTTGCGTATGCCGTCAATCTGTTTGTCATTCTTTAGTCTAATCATATTTATAAAACCTCACTAACTGTTTTTAGACCTTGCTCCTCCGAGACGGTCCGCCTCCTCAAAGCAAATTTCCGCTGTCCGCCCGTCTCCCATGCGACTGTAAATTATTCCCATTTTTCGGAGAATGAATGCGTCATCTGTCTTACCGAGATTCAGTTCAAGGGCACGCTCGTAAACATCAAGAGAAAGCTCGTCGCTTACAGTGCCCTCAACATGGTTGAGCAGAAGGTTACGGGTAAAGTCAATCACTTCCGGAAAAAACAGCCGGAAGTAATCATAACTGCGTTCCATTATAATGATTTGCTCAAGCAATGTAAACGCATCAAAATATTCCTGGCGTAAGACAAGTTCCTCGCTGAGAATAAAACCATAGTCCATGAAGTCCTCGCGCGTAAACCAGTGCTTGAGCGAAAAACTTGTTCGCTCCGTATTCATACGCTTGAACTCGGCCACAGCGTCATCCTCGCGGCCATGCATCAAGTCAAAGAAAATGAGTTTCGCAAGGCTCTCATCGTCCGCGCGAGCCTTGAGCCATTCCCTGTAGTCAAATGAATATTTCTTGCGGTTTTTAAAATAAGAGGCCAGGTCTGAATCAAAGATTTTTTTCGCGCGGCTGTCGGTGAGAATTTCATATGCCCTGACCACGCGCTTAAATTCCTCGGCGGTTTCGGGGCGGCCCGAAACATCAGGATGCAAAGCCTTTACCTTTTGTCTGTAAGCGTGGCGTATTTCTGAAAGGCTTGCAGTCTGCCTTACCCCGAGTATTTTATAAGGATTATCCACTTTCTTGTCCTAAAAGGCGGCCGTCAATGCAACCCGACTGGGAATGAATGCCGCCGCGATACCCAAACAGTATTTGTACACCTCAAGAAGTCTCACTGACTTCATGCTATTCTGAAAAGCTGTTCAATTTTAGGTTCGTAAACAACCAGCGTAGAGCAGTTGGCGTTAAGAATAATCTCGCGGTTTGTATGTGAGAAGACAGAATTATTAGAGTCCGCATTTCCGGTTACCGCAAAACGCGCCGGGCGACCTCCTAGCAGTATGAGATGGGCGTCAAACTGGTCTGCGGCGCTTACTACTTCAACCCAGACGCTTCCCTCACGGAGTTCAGTTTCTGCCTTTACCCCCTTCTGCTTTGCAAGTTTTTCGACATAATCCAGATATTTCTGGCCGTCAGCGCGAAGGTTGTTCTCAAACATTATATTCTCTTCCTGCACTAGAAATTTACTCAGCGTAAGTCGCTTTATAGTAGCAGTATCAACCACATAAACAAATTTCAGGTTCCAATGATAAAGTTTTGCTTGAATAATTCCGTACATCGCGGCATGAATCGATGACTCGGAACCGTTAACAGCAACAATAATGTTTTTTACAAGCGGCTTTAACATTCTTAACTCCTATTTTACCTGCTTTATAACCTGCGATTTCAGACTGCGTCCTTTTTATTTTTAAGAGCCTTCAGAACAAATGTGTTATCACGCTCACGCTCTTCAAGCTGACTTTCTATATACTTTTTTGTTTCTCTTGCCTGCGGAATTACCATTTTGTCAAGCGCATTAACACGGCGCTGGGTTTTCTTAACCTCACCGGCAAGTCTCCAGACAATAGTTCTTATAGAAGCCATGTCCGTTAAAAGATGAAGCAGTGTAAAAAAATCCACAATAACTTCATCGCAGGAACTGGAGGTTCCAAGAAAAGAATAGAAAAGCTGGCGTTCGGGAAGCTGAACATCGATTGAGGAGAAGTTCATTCCGCCTATAGTAACGGGCTTTTCCTTGATTTTAAAGTCATAGTGAACGGCGCGGGCCATCTGCTCGACACGGTCACCGCCTACATTCATAAGCATGCGTTTAAGAGCAGGATACGCCCGCTGAATAATTTTGTCTATATCACGCTCCAAAAGTTTTACCTTTTCAACCATACGCATGAGTTCCATTACAAGAATCTCTCGTTTCTGTTCGAGCAGCTCGTAGCCGTTCTCGGCGGAAGAAAGCTGTTCTTTCATCATGAGAAGGTTTGACTTTGTGGGCGCAATATTCAGTTTAGCCATGATTAGTCCTTTGGAAGATATTTTTCAATATATTCCGGCTTAATGCGAAGAAGTTCCTCGCGCGGCAAAAGTTTGAGTGTTTTCCAGCCGATATCAAGAGTCTGCTCAATAGAGCGGTCCTCGTATTCACCCTGACTAAGAAAGTCATTCTCAAAATGAACTCCGAAGTTAAGATACTGCCTGTCAAGCTCCCCCAACTCTTCCTCACCGATAATGGCGGCAAGATTACGGATACTTTTTACCTTTGAATAAGCCGCAAAAAGCTGTGACGAAACATTGGCGTGATCCTCGCGCGTCATAACACGGCCGTCCTTTGCGACACCGATACCGTCTTTCATAAGGCGGCTGAGGCTCGGAAGTCCGGCAACCGGCGGATACATTCCCTTTTGGAAAAGTTCGCGGTCAAGAACAATCTGACCTTCCGTGATATAGCCTGTAAGGTCAGGAATCGGGTTTGAAATATCATCGTTGGGCATTGTAAGAATCGGAATCTGCGTGATTGACCCCTCGCTGTCCTTAATGCGGCCGGCGCGCTCGTAGAGTTCGGCCAAGTCTGAATAAAGATATCCGGGGTAGCCTTTTCTTCCGGGAACCTCACCGCGTGTAGTCGAAATCTCACGGAGAGCCTCGCAGTAGTTTGTCATATCAGTCATAACGACAAGAACATGCATTCCCTTCTGGTATGCCAGATATTCAGCCGCGGTCAGGGCGCATCGGGGAGTAATTATGCGCTCAATACTCGGCGCGTCAGCCAGTGACTGGAACATAACTACCTTTGACAGAACACCGCTTTCCTCAAAAGACTGAACAAAGAAACGGGCCACATCGTATTTAATTCCCATTCCGGCAAAAACCATTACAAACTGGTCGTCAGAATTCTTCAGTTTTGCCTGACGGATAATCTGCGCCGCCAGTTTGTTGTGCGGAAGTCCGTTGCCGGAGAAAATAGGCAGTTTCTGACCGCGAATCAGGGTATTCATTCCGTCAATGGAAGAAATTCCCGTCTGGATAAAGTCACGCGGATAAACACGAGCATAGGGATTGATGGGGTTTCCGTTTACATTGAGTTTTTCCGAAGAAACAATCTGCGGATAACCGTCAATAGGTTCTCCCAAACCGTTAAAGATACGGCCCAAAAGACCTTCTCCTACACGCAGTTCAAGCGGCTCGCCCAAAAACTCGATTGAAGAATTCTCAAGGTCGATACCGGTTGTGCTTCCAAAAATTTGAACAACTGCGGCCTCGCGGTTCATGTCGATTATACGGCCGGTTCTCTTTTCTCCGCTCTTGTCACGGACATAAACCACATCGTTGTAGGAAACATTTTCGGTGCGGCGGACGGCTACAATCGGGCCGTCAACAGAGTTTATTCCGCGGTATTCAATTCCTTTCATGCAATTTCTCTCCTTGAGTAAACCCGCTCCAATTCTCCCATCTGGCTGTCCAGACGCCCCTCAACTTCCTTAATCATCTCAAGCTTGTCATTGGGAACAGTCGACTTAATGCGGACAATTTCCTCCCGGACTTTAAGCCCGGTAATTTTGGCAAGCGGAGCGCCGGCCTTTACTACAGCCAGGGCACGGTCATAGAATTTCATTATCAAAGACAAAATCTGAATCTGTTTTTCCGCAGCGCAGTAACAGTCGATCTCGTCAAATCCGTTCTGCTGGAGAAATCCGTTTTTAATCATGTCGGAAACCGTAAGAATAAGGCGCTCGGCATCAGGCAGGGCATCAGGTCCGATAAGCCTTACAATCTGCTCAAGCCGCTGTTCCTGCTTCAAGAGATCCAGGGCGCGCTGGCGGATAGAGGCCCAAACCGGGTCATGCTTTTCCCACCAGTCCTTAACCTCGTCCGCATATTCGCTGTAGGAATCAATCCAGCCGATGGCCGGATAATGGCGGGCGTTCGCAAGCTCGCGATCCAAGCCCCAGAAACAGCGGATAAAACGCTTTGTATGCTGAGTAACCGGCTCGGAAAAGTCGCCGCCCGGCGGACTAACAGCTCCGATTACAGAAACGCTTCCCTCTTTGTTGTCCAAAGAAATTACACGGCCCGCGCGCTCATAAAATTCAGCAAGGCGAGTCGGCAGATATGCGGGGAAACCTTCCTCGGCGGGCATTTCCTCCATACGGCCGGAGAGTTCGCGAAGGGCTTCCGCCCAGCGGCTTGTGGAATCTGCCATGATTGCCACGGCAAGTCCCATGTCACGGTAGTATTCAGCCAGCGTGATTCCCGAATAAAGAGAAACCTCGCGGGCGGCCACCGGCATGTTTGAAGTGTTTGCAATAAGAATTGTGCGTTCCATCAGAGAACGGCCTGTTCTCGGGTCAATAATCTCCGGAAACTCCGTAAGAACATCGGTCATTTCATTTCCGCGCTCTCCGCAGCCGATATAAATAATCAGATCCGCGTCGCACCATTTCGCAATGGCGTGCTGTGTCATTGTTTTTCCTGTACCGAATCCGCCCGGAATTGCGGCGGTTCCACCCTTACTCAGGGGAAAGAAAACATCTATGACACGGAGACCCGTAATGAGCGGCTCTGTAACGCCGAGTTTCTGTGAATACGGGCGAGGCTTACGAACAGGCCAGTACTGGGCAAGTTTTATTTCCTCGCCGAGTTCTGTAGTCGCAATAACATCCTCAACAGTGTAAGAACCTGTCCCGCGGAAAGACTTCAGCACACGGCCGCGCACAGTCGGCGGCACCATAATTTTATGCAGAATGGAAGAAGTCTCCTGAACAGTTCCGAGAGCCATTCCCGGAGCAATCGGATCTCCTTCCTTTAATGTCGCGGTAAATTCCCATTTTTGAGTTGCGTCAAGGGCAGCCGCTCTCTGGCCGGCCAAAAGGAAAGAGCCCTTGTCCTCATACATTGTCTTTAACGGACGCTGTATTCCGTCATAAATCGTGCCTACAAGTCCCGGTCCGAGATGAAGAGACAGCGGGCGCTCCGTACACTCAACTTTTTCGCCTATGTGAAGTCCGGTAACATCCTCGTAAACCTGAATTGTCGCCTTTCCTCCGCTCTGACGGATAATTTCTCCCATAAGTTTTTTTTCACCGACATTTACTACATCGTAAAGTCCGCAGCCTTCAAGTCCTTCTGCAAAAACAATCGGACCGGAAACGCGTGTAATTTTTCCTTCAATCATAAATCACAGCCTCCCGCCAAAAAGCGCATCCGACATTTCTTTATAATACTTATCCTTTGCCTCTTCCACAACTTCGTTTATTGTAAGACGGGCACGGATACTTTTGTCTTCCGACTCAATTACAATACCTTCTTGTATGTCAGCGTCACGGCCGCTCTTGCAGGAAAGAAGTTTCGAGCCGAGCTTTTTTTCCACGGCAGCCTTTGCAGAATTCTCATCAAAGCCAAAAACCGTCGCGCTGAATTTTTTACCGTCCGTAACAGACTTAATTCTGTCTATAATACCGGCGGCAAGGTCAAGACGCTTTTCCGCGCCCAAATT
The DNA here is from genome assembly GCA_964346805.1 of uncultured Treponema sp. Lineage (GTDB taxonomy): Bacteria > Spirochaetota > Spirochaetia > Treponematales > Treponemataceae > Treponema_D. Next base: position 36,005 of record CAYFWC010000022.1, read on the forward strand.
TTTTAAATAATCCTGAATTGCCTCGTCAATGGAAGAGCCGACAAACTGAACCAAAAAACGCTCTTTTTCCAGAGGAAGAGAGGCCTCTGCATCCTTCCTGTATTTTTGTTCCTTGGCGTCATAAATTTTCTGTTTCTCCGACTTTGATTTTTCTACGCGTGCGTCCACACCTTCCAAAATTCTCTTGGATTCCGCAACAGAAGCATCAACAATGCCCTGCGCCTTTTTGCGTGCCTCGCCTTGAATTTCTTTGTCCAGAATATCAGTTGACCTGAGTTCTTCCATAATCCACCCTACCAAAATTAAACTTGAATACCGACCGCTTCACGGATTGAATCCGTAAGCGTTTTGCGTCCGCTCAAATGACCGTGAAGACCAGGTATTTCCACAATAAGCGGATACTTAGCGCCCTGCTGCCACTCGACAACTTCGTCTTCAAGCAGCATCGACGCTTCTTCCGTGAGAATAAGAACTTTAGGACGCTCTTCGCTAACGGGCGCTCCGACAACACCGCCTTTGCCTGTAACACGGTTGAACGCCGCGAGGGCCTCGTCACGGTTCAACGCAACCTCGCCCCTTACTCCTACAAGGCTAAAGGCAAGCACAATCTCACGCTCGCCTATTACAAAATATTTCAATTCTACTACTTACAGAATTATGATAAGCAAGGCGACCAGGAATCCCCAGAGACAAATACCTTCGGCAAGACCTACAAACGGAAGAGCCTTTCCAGAAAGCTCGGCGTTCTCGCTCATAGCACCCATAGCGGCGCTTCCGATTTTACCTACAGCGGCACCACCGGCAATACAAGAAAAACCTACAGCCAGACAAGCGGCGATATACTTAAACGCCTGTGTGTTGTCAGTCTTTTCAACTACCTGAGCTTCATTGTTTGACGAAGCTGAATCCTGGGCAAAAAGTCCAGCCGTTGTCAGGCACAGCAAAAGTGCAGCCAGTACAAAAAATTTCTTGTTCATATCGAACTCCCATAGAAAGTCAATGAGGAAATTTCTATTTCCGATTTGACTTTTTAAGCACACTCACAATTAAATGAGAATGTGCAGTTATAATAAGTTTGCAACGCAAACTGGAGTAGATAAAGACTGCGGTATTTTAGCAGTTTTTATCACGCCTTCTTTACAAATATTACGCCTGTTCGCAACCGCAGTTCCGCAGGCACGAACATCGGCGCTTATGCGGCGAGCAAGATCTCCCGATCTTGAACCATTTTTTTCTTGCCGCTATTTATACACAAACTTATAGGGAACAAATTCTCTTCCCGTCTCATTAAAGAACTTCGAGAAGAACTCATAATACTGCAAGCGGATTGCCTGAATCGCAACAATCATTCCCTCAAGAATTACTACGATTCCGTTTCCAATTATGCCGACCACAACGGCGCCGACACCGCCAACCAGCTCCATCATTGTCAGAATTATAAAGCCCAAAACCGCGTGGGCCAGAGCAAAAGCTCCGACACGGAGAAAACTGATGGAGTTGGACAGATAGGTAATGACAGTTTCCAGCAGTTCAACGACAGCCTCAATGACACATGCGCCAAAACCGTTCTCAAGAACGGGACGCTCGCCCTCCGCAAGACGGATGAACGGCTCTCCAAAGGCAGAAAAGAAAAGTGCCGCACCGATAATCACCCAGTCGTAGACGGCTGGAGAATGCTTGAAGGCCGCAATGCGGATTGCGAACACAACAACATACCAGAAGAAGACTGCGCCGGCAAGCCCCCCCTTTCCAAAGAGGGCGTGCCCGTATCTCTTCCGTGCAAAATTATTGGCTATATTGATTACGATTCCGCATGAGTTGATGATAAAACCGACGCCTATTGAGAATCCGAAGAACATGAACATACGCTTTACGGACTCAGGATTAGACTGCGGCATCATGTGAAGAATCTGGTTTCTCGGCTCACCGAAGAGACCGGTTACCCAGCGTTCGAACGGCTCTAGAACAGTCTCGTTCGAGAAGAACTCACCGGTGAGAAGTCCCATTATAGTCGAGGTAATTCCTATTCCGATAAAAATCGGCGCAAACTTGTTCCAGCCGCCGACCTTAACGACATTCTTCAGCATTAAAAGGCCGAGAATAAGGAAAACAAGTCCCTGTCCAGCGTCACCGAACATAATTCCGAAAAGAATTGTAAAGAAAACAGCGACAAAGGGTGTCGGGTCAATAGTTCCGTAGAGCGGCGAGCCGTAAGAGAAAATCATCCTCTGAAAGGCCGAGACAAATTTTCCGTGGGTAAGTTTTACGGGGACCTTCTCGTGTCCGTTGATAACGCCCGGAACCTCGTCCGGTCTGTACTCGCGGATTGAAGTGCGGCCCTCGGTAAGCGAGTCGAGTTTTTTCATCATCTCCATGCTTTCCGAATACGGAATCCAGCCTGTAAGGCGGTAAACCAGCTGGGTGGACTCCAACTGGCTCTCTGTATCACGGAGCTGGGCACCGACAGAGAAAGAGGCCAGCAGTTTCAGAATCTTGTCCCTGTGAACTTCTGTAAAATTGGCACGCTCCTGGGCAAACTCAGAAAGTTTTTTCTGAGAAGCGTCTTTTTCCGCGCGGATAGACTCAAGCACATCATCGGGGATTCCCTTAAAATCTTTCGGAATCTCTATCTCCACAAAACCGAATCTCTTTAACTCTGTGTCCAGCGCAAAGCGACCCTTTTTGCTGGAAGCTGCAAGAACACGGGTTTTGTCCTCTCCAAGGGGAACAATTATCGCGCGGTTGCCCACTGCGAACTTGAGCTCATCAAAAACAGCCGGGTCAATTTTTCCTACGCGGAGGCTCAAAAAAGAAAGGTGGTCGAGTTCCGAATAAGACTGCCTCAAGTTACTGAAGGCAGAGGCCTCCTTATATGCGTCCTCAAGCCGCTTGAATTTTTCGTGTTCCTCCGTATCCTGTTTCGTAAGTTCGTGAAGAGAGTCAATAAGTCTCTGGGCCGCGGTAAAGTCTTCCTCCGACGGCAGTTCCGCGTTTTTTAAGGAAACTGAAGAATCATCTATTCCCAAAAAGGCGCGCACCTGCTCCAGCTGGGCAAACATATCGCGCTCGCGGTTCTCAAAATTATTTTTTCCAGTGTTCTCCAGGGAATTCTGGCCAAGTGAAGACTGAAACTGGAAGTTTCCGTTTTTTCCCAAAAACAAGAGAACATTTGTAATGTCTTCTTTAAGAACCATAAGTTCAATGAGACACATCTGTGTTGTCTTTGCCATTCTCCTTTCACCTCATTTCTTTTATGCCCATTGCGTCCATAGCCTGAACAGGCTCAATACTTAGACAGAGGGCTTCTGTAGCACTACGAATATAATCCAGTTCCTTGGCCTTTATGAAAAACCAGGAAATCAAAACCACAGGCGAAAAAGGAAAGGCGTGAAAAAGTTTCTGGCTTTCCCTGAGAAAGTCCTTTTCAAAAGACTCTTCCACCCATCTGGGATTCACGCACCAGACAGAGCCCTCCTCATGCGGATTCAGGAGCGGGGCATATTTCCAGCCGGCCCAATCCTCGTAATGCTCAATGTTCTTATGAATAACTTTCAGAGCGTCTCCGGCAAGCAGATCATTCTCGCCGTCCTCAGGATTTAAAAAGGCCAGCCTCTTTACAATTTCCCCGGCGTCCATCTTGTAGTAAACCTTCAGGCGAAGAACCCAAAGAAGATTACGCATTGAGTAACGCTTTACGAGAAGTTTTCGGACGGCAGCCTTTTCGTTACCGTGAAGGGACTGGGAAGACCGCCAGATTTTCTGTATAAACTGAATGTCCAGTTCGCTGTCCAGCTGCTGCTGTTCCGCAACCCCGGGAACTTTATTGTACCATGAAAGTTCCGTGCCCTCCGTGATTTTCTCAATATCAGGCCATTCATCATAATGCAAGATATTGTAAGGGCTTATGTCATGCAGGAGGGGGCGTTTTTTCTGCCCCATGGCTGCGGCGGCGCCCAGAGACTTTAGATTCTCAAAGTCATAATATTCAAGAAGAGTTATCAGGATTTCCGCGGGTCTGTCATAAAAAGAGACGAGTTTTATATAGTCTGAAATAAATTCTGCGGCGGCGGACTCTTCCAGCTGACGGGCCAAAAGAGTTTCCGGAACTGCCGGAACTTCAGATTTAACAACCAGAGGCCAAAGTTCGCTCAAGGAACGGGCAGAAAATAATTTTACGGCACGCTCTCCCACATAAGAGCGCGCCAACATTCCGCAGGACTTTGCATAAATGTAAGCTGAAGCGCCTGAACGATCCATATCCTGCCCCGGTTAAAGAACTTTTTCTAAAAGTTCGTCAAAGGCCTTCCGGTCTTTGGGTGTCTGCCGAATCTGTGCCTTATATTCCTCGAGGGCCTTTTTATGATCCTCATCATAAGAGGCGAGTTTGGAATTATAGTCTTCCTCCAAGACCGCCATCATACTGCGGAATTTCTCATTGTATTCTGAATCCGCCTGCGCGCGCGCAAGGTTCAGTTTCTTATCACTTTCCTCCTGGGCGGAAGCAATCAATTCAGAAGCTCTTTCCTCAACCTCAAGAAGATGGGCGATTGTGTCCTGTTCTTTTTCTGCCATTAAACCAAAGCCTCCTCCAACCTGCACACGAGTTCATACACTTCCTGAGGGGTCTTTGCCTCCATAAACTTTGCGGGCACTTCAGGATCTTTCAGAATAAGAGCAAGATGCTGCATTACATTCAGATGCAGGGCTGTTCCGTCACTGCCGAACAAAAGCATAAACACAACGCGAACCGGATTCGCGTCCAGAGAGCCGTATTCAACACCCTGCCGGCAAATTCCAATAGCCCCGAAACCGGTCTTTACGCCGGGACAGGAAGCATGAGGAATTGCGATGGAAGGAATAATTCCGGTCGTCATCTTTTCTTCCCGGGCAACAAGAGCATCAAGGGCAATCTTGCGGTCAATGCCTGTTCCGCCGCGAACAAAAAGTTCAACCATTTCTTCAAAAAGATCGTCCTTGTCAGTGCTTTCAAGGTTCACACTGATAAGTTCCGGTCTAAAAAAGGATTCAAGCATGGTATGCTCACCTCCATTTTACATTTAATTTCCAGCCGGGCTTTCTACGCTCTGTTCCGGCGCGGCTTTTTTAGAATTGTCATCAAGAAGTTTCATCCAGTCATCAAGACCTTCCGCAGCCTCGCCGGTTGTAGTGTCAACAGCCTGCTGCACTTCATTGGAAAGCGTCGGTTTTACAGCCGGCTTTCTGTTGAGACGGGCGATACAGAATGCGTCAAGTATAAAGAGAATGACAAGAACGAAAGTCGTTTTATTGATTATGCTTGCAGAATGCGAGCCAAAGGCAGCACTTCCAGAGCCGCTCAAAAGACCGCCGAGTCCGCCGCCCTCATCATTCTGAATCAAAACCAAGAGAACCAGAAGGACGCAGATAATAACAAAAGCGACCATCAGAATTACTTTAATAGCATCCATATTTTTCTCCAACTAATTGTATAAGTGCTAATTTGTGAATTCACATTATATAGAAAATGTTAATAATATGCAAGTGCTTTTTTTTAGAATTCAGGAAAAGTGATGCCGCACGCCAGCGACTGTCAAAAAAAAGGATGCGCCCGTAAAGAAACGCATCCTTTTGTAATCTTATTCCATTATTCCCGGAAATCAGATTGCGCAGATAGGCTCAAAAGTATCGGCTTTAAGTGAAGCGCCGCCGATAAGTCCGCCGTCAATGTCCGGCTGGGCCAAAAGTTCTTTGGCGTTTGATGCTTTCATCGATCCGCCGTACTGAATGATTACCTCATCGGCAACCTTCTGGTTATAAAGCTTTGCGATGTATCCGCGAACAAACTTGTGGATAGCCTCGGCGTCCTCCGGAGTCGCTGTCTTTCCTGTACCGATAGCCCAGACCGGCTCGTAGGCGATTGTAACACGCTTCATCTGCTCTTCCGTTACACCGGCCAGGTCGGCGGAAAGCTGGAAAGCGCAAACCTGCTCGGCATTTCCAGCCTCACGGTCAGAAAGAAGCTCGCCGATGCAGAGGTCCACCTCAAGTCCCTCGTTAAGGGCACGGCGAACCTTCTTATTGATGAGCTCGTCAGACTCGCCAATCTCGTGGCGGCGCTCCGAGTGTCCGAGGATTACAACCTGAACTCCGAGATCCTTGAGCATTTCTGTAGAAACCTCGCCTGTATGGGCTCCGTTGGCGGTTGCGGCGCAGTCCTGCGCTCCAAGAAGAATATTGCTTCCCTTTACAACCTGTCCCACAGCGTCGAGGTAAACAAAGGGAACTCCAATCATAAATTTGTTTGTCTTGCCTTTAAGAGCGGCAACCAAATCCTCAGCCAGCTTAACGGCTTCTGCCTTGCTGGTATTCATTTTCCAGTTTCCGGCGATATAATGTGTGCGTGCCATAAAAAAATAACTCCTCTAAAAAAGATGTCTTATTCTATCGTTTTATGCTGAAAGTTTCAATAACTACCAGATAACACGGAAGATGCGGCCGGTTCCGTCAGTCTTTTCGCGTATTCCAAAATACTCTATGCCTGCGCGTTTATAGTAAAAGGAGGCCCTGACCATATCGCCCAGCAGATGATAAATATGTCCCAGATTCTGGTAAAGCTCAGTCATATGGGAGTTTGAATCGTCAAAGACAGTCTCGTAAGATTCTGCCGCATTCCTGAACATAACGAGGGCTTTCTTATAATTTCCCACGGTGAAATAAATTCCGCCCAAAGCGGACAGGACATCACCGGCAAGTTCATTGTCAAGCCCAGTTTTTTCTCCGATAATCGGAAAAGCCTTGTTGTATAATTTCAACGCGCGGCCCAGACTGCCTTTTTTTTCCTCAAGACGGCCGAGAAGAACAAGGGACTGAGCATAATCCATATCCTCAATATCCTCGTCCTCAAAAGCATCAACAGCCTCTCTCAGAACAAGATAAGCCTCGTCAGTCTTTTCTTCATCAAAAAGGACCTTCCCCTTCTTATAAAGGCTTTCTGCATTTTGGGCAAAAAGACTGGCGGTAAAGAAGAGAAAGAAAGCTGCCGTTAAAAATCTTAAAAAATTCTTTTTCATACGACTCTCCTCCGTTAAAATTCAGGGGAAGTGCCGCAGCATTCCCCCTGAAATCAAAAATTATTTTACAGCAAGAATAGCGATTCCGGGAAGAGTCTTCCCCTCGAGGAATTCAAGCGAGGCTCCGCCGCCGGTAGATACATGAGTCATCTTGTCGGCAAGATGGAATTTGTTTACGGCCGCAACTGAGTCGCCGCCGCCAACTACTGTCATGGCTCCGCGTCCCGTGGCCTCGGCTACGAGACGGGCAACCGCCTCTGTTCCCTTTGCAAACGCATCAAATTCAAATACTCCGACAGGGCCGTTCCATACAATTGATTTTGCGGTGGAAAGAACTTCCTTGTAAGCGTCCACAGTCTTAGGACCTACATCCATAGCCATAAGGTCGGCAGGAATGTCAATTCCGTCAACGGCCACAGGCTTTGCGTCCGGACTGAACTCAGATGCTCCGACATGGTCTACAGGAAGAACAATCTTAACGCCCTTTGAGTCCGCGTCGGCAAGAAGTTTCTTTGCAGTATCGATAAAATCATCCTCAACCAAAGACTTTCCCACATCGTGGCCCTGCGCCTTGAGGAATGTGTATGCCATACCGCCGCCGATAACAAGGGCAGAGGCATTCTTCATCAGGGACTCAAGAACGGCAATCTTAGAAGAAACCTTGGCACCGCCGATAATGGCAACCTGAGGTTTCGGCGGATTTGTTACCATAGGCTCAATATTCTTAACTTCTTTTTCCATGAGGAAGCCTCCGACGGGCTTTGTGCTCATGAACTTTGCGATTGTGGCCGTAGAGGCCTGATCGCGGTGCGCGGTTCCGAACGCGTCATTTACGAAAATATCGCCGTACGAGGCAAGTTCCTTCGCCATGGTCTCACGCTCAGCGTCAACTTTAGAAGTTTCTTCCGGGTGGAAGCGGACATTCTCGAGCATTGCGACAGCGCCTTCCGGAAGAGCGTCGATGGCGGCCTTCTGGCCGAGGGCATCAGGAAGGAACTTAACTTCCTTGCCGAGTTTTTCAGCAAAGTATTTTACAACAGGAGCCATGCGGTTTTTGCCGTTTATGAATTTCTCGGCGTCTGCGTCTGTCCAGGCCTTTCCTGCTTTAGCGGCCTTTTCGGCAGCCTTCTTAACATCCTTTTTGGGGTCGCCGAGGTGGCTCATCAAAACGAGAGAGCGTGGAGCCTGCTCAAGAATGTATTTGATTGTAGGAAGGGCGGCCATAATGCGTGTGTCGTCCTGAACAACTCCGTCCTTCATAGGAACATTAAAATCAACGCGCATGATGATGCGCTTGCCCTTAAGGTCAACGTCTTTGACAGTCTTAATCATAATATCTCCTGCGCCGGAAAACCGGCAAAAATTTCTTGCTAAAGTATATCATAAAGAACAGATTCTTTCAATAAAAATCGCCGGGTTTTGACATGAATTTCAAAGAAACACTGCAATCCAGACCGGGCCGGCAAAGAAAAAAAAAGCCGTTCCCCAAAGCAGGGGGAACGGCCTGCATACGGCACCGGAGGTGCCGCTCACGCACCGAGCAAGGCGTTTAGG
>CAYFWC010000023.1:0-20910 GCA_964346805.1 uncultured Treponema sp.
CAGGGCCAATTTTCTCTCTAGTTTTTCCAAAAAAATCCGAGCAGTGCGCAGGATTTTTTTACGTCTCGTATATAAAAAATTGGCAGGGCCAATTTTCTCTCTAGTTTTTCCAAAAAAATCCGAGCAGTGCGCAGGATTTTTTTACGTCTCGTATATAAAAAATTGGCAGGGCCAATTTTCTCTCTAGTTTTTCCAAAAAAATCCGAGCAGTGCGCAGGATTCTGTCAAAAAAAGCCGGCAAAAGAACCGGCATAGTTCCCCAAGGAGGATTCGAACCCCCACAGTCAGAACCAGAATCTGAAGTGCTACCATTACACAATCGGGGAATGTGTATTGTGCAATATATCGTATTTTATAAATCTTGTCAAGTATTCGACTTGAATTTTTCAACTTTTTTTTATACAATATTTGAATGGGTTTGATTAATAAAGGAAGACTTCTGGCCGGAATCGACATAGGTTCCACAACAACAAAACTTGTCGTTTACGACAAGACCGCTAAAAAAATTCTATATTCCGAATACAAGCGTCACCACGCCTCGCAAAAAAAGAGCGTGCTGAATGCCCTGTCTGTTTTAAAAGAAAAATTCCCCGGGGAAGAAATCCGCATTGCAATGACAGGTTCCGGCTCAAAGCCCATCGCCGAATTTCTGGCGCTTCCATTTGTTCAGGAAGTTGTCGCAAACTCAATCGCACTAAAGAAAAATTATCCGCATGTCCGCACCGCAATCGAACTCGGCGGACAGGACGCAAAAATGATTTTCTTTGCGGAAGAGAACGGCGCGCTCAAAGTACGCGACATGAGAATGAACGGCTCCTGCGCCGGCGGAACAGGCGCTTTTATCGATGAAGTCGCATCCATATTAAAAGTCTCCATCGAAGAATTTGACGGCGCAGCCTCCGGCGGAAAAACCGTCTACGATATTTCCGGCCGGTGCGGAGTTTACGCAAAAACCGACATTCAGCCTTTGCTGAACTCCGGAATTGCAAAGGAAGATCTTGCCCTCTCCGCCTGCCACGCCATTGCGAAGCAGACAATCGGCGGTTTAAGCCAGGGACTGGACATTGAATCCCCTGTCGCTTTTGAGGGCGGACCGCTTACATTTAACAAGACTCTTGTCCGTGTTTTTATCGAGCGTCTCGGATTAAAAGAAGACCAAATCATAATTCCGGAACACCCGGAAACAATCATTGCTTTGGGCGCATCTCTTTCTCTGCTTGATCTCTTCAAGGACTTTGGGCAGAAGAATTCCCTCGAGGACATGATTGAAATTCTGCAAAAAGAAATTGCCGTCAAAAAAGAGATTTCCGGCGGCGCAAAGCCATACTTTGCCAACGAAAAGGAAATGGCTGCATTTTTGGAGCGCCACGAGAGAAAGCGCCCAAAAGTCTACTCTTTTGCCCGCGGAGAAAAAATCACCGCTTACCTTGGAATTGACTCAGGCTCAACCACCACAAAATTTGTTCTGATAGATCAGGACAACCAGATTATTGACTGGTTCTATGCCTCAAACGAGGGAGACCCTCTGATTGTCGCAAGAAACGCGCTGCTTAAAATGCGTGACCGCTACCGGGAACAGGGCGTCGAACTTACAATTCTCGGAGCAGGTTCCACCGGCTACGGAGAACTTCTTTTTAACAAGGGCTTTAACACTGAATTCCATGTTGTGGAAACAGTAGCCCACGCAAAGGCTGCCAGCCACTATATAGGAGACGCGGACTTCATTCTCGACATTGGCGGTCAGGACATGAAGGCAATCTGGCTTTCCGGCGGCATCATCACAAACATTCTGGTGAACGAGGCCTGCTCTTCCGGCTGCGGTTCATTCCTGCAGAATTTTGCGGACTCCCTCGGAATAAAGGTTCAGGACATAGCAGCCGCAGCCTTTGCCTCCAAAAATCCGGCGGTGCTGGGAAGCCGCTGCACAGTCTTTATGACTTCTTCCATTGTTACCGAACAGCGGAACGGAAAAACGCCGGAGGACATTATGGCAGGTCTCTGCCGCTCAATCATTCAGAATGTGTTTACAAAAGTAATCCGAGTCGCAAACATAGACTCGCTCGGAAAAAAGATTATAGTTCAGGGCGGCACATTCCAGAACGACGCTGTTCTCCGCGCGATGGAAGAATACACCGGTAAAGAAGTCATACGAGCGCCCTATCCGGGAATTATGGGTGCCATCGGAGTCGCATTACTCACAAAAGAAAAAATGGAAAAAGGCGGCGCGACACGCACCTTTATCGGACTTGACGCGCTTGACTCATTCAATTATACGCAGGAGTCAAATATAGTCTGCCCCTTCTGCATGAACCACTGCAAGAGAACGCTTGTAAAGTTCAGCAACGGAGCGCAACTCATCACAAACAACAGGTGCGAGCGCGGAGAGATTCTCGGTGATCCCAAGGATACTGCTGTAGTGGAACAAATCAAGGCACGCAAAAATCAAATGGCGCCAAACCTCTTTAAATTCCGCCAGGAACTTCTGTTCAAGGATTACAGAATCAGCCACCATGCAAAAAAGCGGGGAATAACTTTCGGTATTCCGAGAGTCCTTTCCTATTGGGAAACGATGCCCTTCTGGTCAACCTTTTTGCGCTCAATGGGCTTTGATGTAAAACTCAGCGATGTCAGCACAAGAAAGATGTTTGAGGAAGGACTCAGTGCGGTCGCATCGGACACAGTCTGTTTCCCCGCAAAACTTGTCCACGGCCACCTGCGCAATCTTGCCAAAAAAAATGTTGACCGCATTTTTATGCCTATCATTGCGACTTACGAGAGCCAGAACACGGAAACCACCAGCCGCTATATGTGCGCAATTGTAAAGGGATACTCCTGGGTAATTAAGAATTCGGACAATCCGCAGAAGCGATGGGGAATTCCCTATGACACGCCGATTTTCTTCTGGTACAACGATGCTGACAGAAACCGTCAGCTCGAGGACTACTTCATAAAAAATTTCGGGGTTACAAAATTCAGAGTTGACCGTGCCATTCACTATGCCGACAAGGCAATGAAAGAATTCCGCGAGACGCTTCAGAATGCGGCGCAGGAAATTATTGACGAGGCGCAGGCAAACGGCAAATACGCAGTAGTGCTTGCATCGCGTCCCTACCAGAACGATCCACTGGTAAATCACAGTCTGCCGGATCTTTTTACGCAGCTGGGAATTCCTGTTCTTACGGCGGACTCTGTTCCGGGTACGGAGCAGGTGGATTTAAGCAGAAGCCGTCTCGATATTGTAAATAATTATCACGCAAGAATGCTGAGCACGGCAATCATTGCCGCCGAGCATCCTAACTTGGAATATGTTCAGTTTGTGTCTTTCGGATGCGGACACGATGCATATCTCTCGGACGAAATAATCCGGCTTATGAAAGAGATTTCCGGAAAGACGCCACTGATTCTAAAGATGGACGAGAGCGATGTTCAGGGACCGCTCAGAATACGAGTCCGCTCATTTGTCCAGACTATCGAGATGGCAAGAGCCTCCCTGGAAAAGCCAAAGGAACTACACGACCTGAAAGACCCGTATCCCGTAAAATTTACAAAGCAGCTTGCAAAAGAAAAAATTGTTCTCGTTCCGAACACCTCGCACGCATTCTCGCAAATCATGGCGGCTTCTCTTTCCTCACAGGGACTGCATGCGATTCCGCTTGAAGTAGGACGAGAGAATGCAATCCGCCTTGGAAAGAAATATGTTCACAACGACATATGCTTTCCGGCACAAATTGTAATAGGCGAGATTCTTGACGCGCTGGAGTCGGGCAAATATGACAACAAGGAAGTTGCGGTTGCGACAGGAAAGTATATCGGCGACTGCCGTCTTACCCACTATGCGGCCTTGCTGAGAAAGGCGCTCGACGACGCGGGCTACAAGGACATTGCGATTGTAACAAACGATGACGCGGACTACCATAATATTCATCCGGGCTTTAAGATGAATCTGTTCACCGCGCTTAAAATGGCTACAGCGCTGCCCATGGTAGATGTAATGGAAGAACTTCTAAGAAAAATCCGTCCCTACGAAAAAGTCCCTGGCTCTGCCGACGCTGCCTTTAGCAAGGGAATGGATTATATTGTTGGCGGTATTCTCCACGGAATCGGCGCAATCAAGGCCGGCTTTGCAAAAGCCATAGACTTGATGAAGCAGGTTGAATACGACAGAACAAATCTGCGGCCGCGAGTTTTAATTGTCGGCGAATACCTGCTCAACTTCCATCCGGGCGCGAACCATGACATTGAGCTTTACCTCGAGCACAACGGCTTTGAGATTATCGAGGCACGCATGGCGGATGTAATTCAAAAGAATTACTTTGCACAGAACGCCCAGATAAAAGAGAACAGTTTGACCCGGCCGCTCGGCGAAAAAGCCATGATGTCCGTCACAAACGAATTCTTTGAGATTGCGCATTCATGGACTGACAAGATTGCGACCCGCCATCCGCTCTACAAACCTGCCGCCCATCTCAAGGAAATCGCAAAGGGCAGCGATAATATTATTTATCACACCTTTGACTCGGGAGAAGGAATTCTTATTCCCGGCGAAATAATTCACTACGCAAATAAAGGCTGCCGTAACTTTATCATTCTCCAGCCGTTCGGCTGTCTGCCGAACCATATCATAGGCCGAGGCGTAACAAAGAAACTGAAGGAACTTTATCCGGACGCACAGATTCTTCCCCTCGACTATGACCCGGACGTAAGTTTTGCAAACATAGAAAACCGTCTGCAAATGCTTATTATGAACGCAAGGGAAAACTAAGATTATAAATTTTTCAGACATAAGAAAATCCGCCCCGTTTGGAGCGGATTTTTTTTTGCAGGACAAGTTATGCTTTTATTTTTCAGACTTTTTTACCGAAGTTTTTTTGGAGGCGGTTTTTGCCGCAGCCTTTTTTGCATCGGTCTTTTTAGCAGGAGACTTTTTTGCATCTGATTTTTTAGAGGCCGTCTTTTTTTCGGACACCGTCTTTTTCGCGGACGCAGACTTTCCTACCCCGGGCTTTGGAGGCTCAAACTCCGCAATAAAGGCAAGACTCTTGTACTCAGACTTTTTCTGCGCGTCAGTCAAAAGCCTGTAGAAATCAAGCGCCGCCTTTTCTGAATTGTTTCCGGTTATAAACTCATTCAGTGTAAAGAGGAAGAGGCTTCTGTCAAGCTCTTCTTTATTGAACCAAATCACATTGTCAAAAATATTGGCGCGGCTTAACGCACCGGCGTCCTTACTGTTACAGCAAAGTGTTGCCAGCAAAAGCGCAGACTTCTTCTTGTTCCTTGCGTCAAATTTCTGTCCGCCGGCTTTCGTAAGAACAAAGTCGCGGTAAAGAATATCGCACTGACTGTTGCTTGCAAGCCCCGCCGCACTTATATACTCGCAGAGTTTTCTGTCAAGCGACCATTTTGAGCTGAATGAATTTTCTTTCAGGCTCAAGGCAAGGGAGGCCGCAACCAAAAGCTCATCGCTAATCCAGGAAGCCTTTTTTCCGGCCGCAACAAATGCGGCGGCGTTCTTTGCCTTTAGAAGTTCCTCGACAAAATCAGAAACCGCATTCTTTTTCTTGCCGCGGCCCGCAGGCGTCTTGGCGCCGATCCACTTTGCAGCAAGTTTAAACGCCTTCTCAAAAGCCTTGTACTGGGATTCGGCACTTTTTTTGACCGCGGCGGCAGACAGAGCCTTAACATTGTCTCCAAGAATCTTATGCTCCTCACTGGCAAAAACATCGGCGGTCTTATAAAAGTCAGTTCCGGCTTTTTTATACCTGTCAATAAATTTCTTTACTGAGGCTGACGAAACATTTTCCAATGTCTCCGACGCATCGACAAAAAAACTTCCGCCGGCAAATGCGTTGAGTGCGGCATACAATTCCTTGTAGCAGATTTCCTGCCATTCAACCTCAAGATTGTAGCAGCCACGGCCGGCAAGCATCTGGCACAAGGTAGACCACTTTTTGTCAGCAGTATCGCTCACCTGCTGAATATCTATCATTACCTGATACTCAAAACCGTTCAGGCTTATGAACATTCCGTCACGGCAAATGTCGGCGCTCTTACGGACAAACCAAAGGTTGGAATGGTGCTCGCGGAATACCAGATACTTGTCATCTTCCGCGGTAAGACCGAGCCCCTCACTGATTGAGCGGCTTGCAGTCACCATGCCGTCACCGGTTCGCTTTGCGTACTCACAGGACTGCTTTATCCAGCCCGATGCCTTTTCGTATTTATTATTATAAAAAACAACCGCGTATTCAGAGCCCGACCGGTTTGAATATGCAAAAATATTTTCGTTTACGCATCCATTATCCCAGACATCATAAAAGAGAAAGTCCTCAACCTGCGCAAAAAGGTAGCGCTTTTTCATAAGCGGGAATATGTCGTGCCTGTGGGCGGCAATAAGACCTTCATCAGGCTTCTCGTTACGGTAGGCGCGGGTGTATTCCATTCCGTATTTTTCCTCAAACCCCTCAATCTGTCCGTGACCGAACATAGGAAGCCCAGGCATTGTAATCATAAGAGTGCAGACACCGAAATACTTGCTGCCCTTGCCGAACTGGGCCACGGCGGTTTCCTCGTCCGGGTTGTTCATAAAATTTACATAGCGCTTCAGAATCTGCGGATCAAATTTAATTGTATTCTTTACCGTGTCCCGGTATTTCTTGTTCTCTTCCTTTTTGAGCATATTCATAAATGCTGAATTATAAACACGGTGCATTCCCAATGTGCGGACAAAATATCCCTCGAGCATCCAGAATGCCTCGGCCAAAAGCAGCGTGTCGGGCACTTCCTTTGCAACCCGGTCAACAACTTCACGCCAGAACTCATTGGGAATCGCCTTTTCAAAATCCTCCGAACTGATTGCGTATTCAGAACGGGTCGCAATGTCTCCTCCGTGTCCCGGCTCCGGATACCAGAGACGGCGGATATGTTTTTTTGCAAGAACCATCGCCGCGTCAAAGCGTATAATCGGAAAGTTTCTCGCAACATGCAGAATTTCCTGAATTACTTCCTCCCGTGCCTGAGGATTCAAAAAGTCAATCTGAGCCGTATCGTTCCAGGGCATTCCGGTGCCGTCGTTCCCGTGGTAAATATAGCGGACATCGCCCGTCTGGTTATCAACTCTTTTAAATACAACCGCGCAGTCGCTCTTTGAATAATAGTGATCCTCAAGATAAATTCCCACCCGTCCGTCGCGGCTCAGATTTTCCCCGTTGAATGAATACTGGGGAAAAGGGCAGTCCCTGCGCTGCACAAAAAGGTCGGGCTTTTCCACAACCCATTTCCCGTCCATACCGGTATGGTTTGGAACCATATCGCTGGCAAGGCGTATTCCTCTTACCCAGCAGCGCCGGCGCAGATTCTCAAGAGCGTCCCAGCCGCCAAGGTTTCCGGCAATATTGTAATCCATCAACGAGTATGCAGATGAGGCCGCCTCGGGGTTTCCGCAAATCTGCTTAATGCGCTTGGAAGCGTTTGAGCGCTCCCATAGGCCGATAAGCCAGAGACCGGTAAAGCCCTCGTCACGGAGAGCGTCAAGTTCCTCGTCAGGAATAAGGTCAAGGCGGTCAATCGGGCGGCCGTATTTCTTTGTAAGCTGGTCGAGCCATACGAGAATGGTTTTTGCCATTAAAATCACTTTCGGCATCCAGTCACGGTCAGGAGAATAACGCTCATATTCACTCATCAGGCTGTCATAACTGTAGGGCGTCATCTCGACCTCGCCGCCCTTAATTCCCTGCCAGCCCGCCTTCTCTTCCTCGCTCAGGGTGTCAAGACTTGCAAGCAGACGCTTACTGAGCCACTTGTCTATAAGGAACATCCAGTGCTTTAAAATATACTGGAGTTGTCCGCGGAGACTTTTAGGACTAAAAGCCACAGGCTCGCGGAGGAAAGTGATAAAGTCATTGTCAAACGGCCCGAACTTGGGCTGGTCTTTAAAATACTTCTGCGTCTCTTCCCACAATTCCGCATAATCGGGATTCTTTCTGAGTCTTATGTCGTTGAACAATACGGAGAACCTTGCAAAGGCAGGATTCTCGTTTTCCAGATGAAGCATCATCATTTCTTCAAAAGTTGATTCTCTGTTGCTTCTCTCAAACCCCGTTCCAGAATCAATCGCACTTAAAGCAAGGTATTCCTCCGCGGAAATTTCGCCCCGGTAAATGGCAACGGGAGGAAATTCTTTTGTAAACTCCAGAAGAACAGAATCAACCCTTTCCTTACCGAATTTTTCGTCCAATGAATTCAAAAGCCCGTCAAAAGAGGCGCGCAGTTTATCACGGCGGTAGAGCATGGAAACATAATGCAGAATCTCGTCAATCAGCCCCATGGCGTTTAACTGGCCGGCGCTTATACGCTTTTCGCTCAGACCAATCTTGTCATAATACTGATTCAACTTATCAGCAAAAATGCGGATTTTCTTTAAATCTGTGATGATTATGTTTCCGCTCGAAGAGTAAAGAGAACCGTCAAAACTGCATTTGTCGCGAATCTCTTTTGCGACATGGAATTCATTGTAAGAATATTTCATATTATTTCCTATTATAGACCTATTTGTGACTTTCCGCAATGTTTTTTATCTCGTCAACCAGAGGTTTATCTTTTACCAGCTTCTCAACGGAAACAGGAATTCTGTATGTCCAGTTAAACTCGCTGACCTCACCCGGAATGTTTATGCGCTCGTTTTTAGAATCAGCAAGCCAGTATTTTTTATCAAGATACAGGAAATCCTGCAACGGATGGATGCACCAGAGACTTTTTGACGCGGAACATGCCTGCAAGATTGACCGGGCAGTCTTTTCCGTAAAGTCAGAAAAACTGTTTCCGGAAATTCCGTTCTCGGTAAAATCATTTTCGTTAGCCTTAAAGAAGGCAAAGGCGGAATCCTTTTCCGAGTTCCACCACTCGCGTATTGTAGAAGAATCGTGGACGCTGGTCGTAGTAACCGAGAGTTCAGGGTATTCGGCAAACGGAACATAAGGCTGACCGCTCTCACCCCACTTGCGGCTCCAGCGGACAACATTAAGGCGCAGAATCTTATTCTCTCCCATAACTTCCGGCACGGACTGCAGGTTTACGCCCAAATCCTCACCGCAGGGAACCATATCGACAGACTTTGTAAGGCCGTCAAGAATCTCCGCCGCCTGTTTTTTCCAGAGTTTCTCCTCGGCGGCGTGCTTTGAGTCAATAAGAGCGCGGAGCCTGTTCTTCTCGTCATCATTAAGTGTTGTCCAGGGGTAAGTATTCTGGTAAGTCCAGAGCGGAATAAATTTGTCCCGCTGAATCTCATACAGAGTGCGGTCACGCCATTTTCTTGCGAGTGCGTCCTTTATCTTGCCCTCGGGCTCCTTGGGACAGACACCATCAAAATCGCACTCGTAAATATCCCTGTCGCCCCTAATCGAGGCCTTGAAATTCCAAAGATCCTCGCCGGGAAGACGCACCGCAACTTTTTCCAAGACCCTGACGGAAGTATCGTGATTCCATGTAAAATAATCGACATCACCGGTAGGAATATGCGGAGAAGAAAGCCAGTGTATGCGGCCCTCGTCAAACCCCGCCGCCCTCAGTTCCTCGCGGCTGATGCTTTCCCCCGGCTCGCTGTGTCCCAAAAGAGCGGTGCATTCACGCGCAGGAATCGCCCATATTCTAAAAAAGCCCAGAATGTGGTCGAGACGGTATGCGGAATAATACTGCTCGGCGCTCTGCAGGCGTTCCTTCCACCATGAATATTCTGCAGCCTTTAAGTTTTTCCAGTTATAAGTCGGGAATCCCCAGTTCTGGCCGTTGGGGTTGGAACCGTCGGCGGGCGACCCGGCCCGCAGGCTATGGTCAAAAAATTCCGGGAATGCCCACGCATCGCAGGAATCCTCGTTCATCATAATCGGCATGTCGCCCTTTAAAATGACGCCCTCTTTTTTTACGGCGGCGGCCGCCTCGGCAAACTGCTCGTGCGCGCGGAACTGCATCCATGCATAGAAGAGGTGTTCCTTTTTAAGTTCCCTGGAATTCCACCGCCTTGTAATTTCTTCCATACCGGGAATCTGGTCTTCCTTCCTCCAGTCCTTCCAAGTGGCCTGCATATAATTCCATTTCAGGTTCTTATAGACGCAGTAGGCCTTTATCCACTCGTTCTTTTTTATCCAGTCAGAGAGTTCAGCAGAGGGAGAAGACTTTTTCGCAGTCTCCGTTGTCGCATACAGGCGCATTAAAAGTGAAATCTTTTTGTCCAGAATGCGCTGGTAGTCGTAGCGGTTGCAGTAAGGATGAAACTGAAGGAATAAATCGTATTCAGTCCTAAAATTATTATCACTCGCATAAAGGTCCTTAAATTCCGGAAGCGAATTCAGACTTATGTAAATCGGATGGAGGGCAAAGGCGGACAGGCCGCTGTATGGGGAAGACTGTGTTCCCGTGTCGTTTACAGGGAGCAGCTGAATTATTTTCAGACCGGCAGCCTTGCAGAAAGAGGCGAATTTTTTTAAGGCCGGAAATTCTCCGACAGAGGGACATTCCTTTGTATAAAGTGCTCCCAGTGGAACTGCGACGCCCGTCATTTTCTTTAAGAGTGATTCATTCATAATACCCTATTATACCACAATTTTATGAAAAATGTATAATTATTTTTTGAAATTACAGTTGATTTTAAAAGGATTTTCACCTTATAATATAAATGTGAAAATCACATTTTACGGCGGCTACTACAAAAAAACAGAAAATCAGGGCTTCAGAATAAGTTATCCGGAGGGAACCTTTGAATGGATTCTCCTGCATTTTTATTCGCCCATGATAATTATTCTGGACGGCCGCAGAATCGAGACACAAACCAATGCCTGTATTCTTTACAAGCCGGGAACGCCGCAGGACTACTACGGACGCTTCGGCGAATTTGAGAACGACTACATAAGATTCCGCCCGGAAAACCGGCACTTCTTTAACGAATACAATCTTCCTGTAAACGAAGTCTTCTATGTAAACTCTTTTGATGTAATAAAAACAGAAATGCTTAATATCACATGGCTTCTGACAGATAAAAGCACAAACCATGACTATGAGCTGACAGAAAACACAGTCAATGCCCTTAAAAAACTTCAGGCTGCCCGTATATATCCGGACGAGCGCGCCCAACGCGAGAGCGAGTTGAATTTCAGACTGAATCTTATCAGAAACGAGATAAAAAAGCATCCGGAAAAATGGACGGTTGACGCGATGGCGGAAAACTTCTATTTAACACGCAGCCATTTCTCTGTTCTCTACAAAAAAACATTCGGCGCCTCGCCCAGCGACGAGATACGCTTCTTCCTGAATGTAAAGGCAGTCACGCTGCTTCTTACCACGGACGATACCGTTCAGCAGATAGCGGCGGACTGCGGTTACAACGAATGCGAAAATTTTATCCGCGCGTTTAAAAAACTGAATGACCTCTCACCCCTGCAGTTCAGGAAAAAGGAAGAAGTCAGAAAGCCCCAATCAACTTCCTGACTTCTTTTCCTAATTAAGAGGTTCTAAAAACCGCCGTTTTTTAGAGATGTCCCTAACTCTTGTTATTGTTCTTCCGTGACAGAACGACAGACTGAATCACAAGGAAGAGACAAATCATAAAGGAAACCGTTATATTTGTCCACCATGCGTCGTCCAGTCCGAGAGAAGAGACAATATTCTTAATTGTTGCAAGAGACATTACGCCAAAGAAAGTTCCGATTATGTTGCCGACACCGCCCGTGAGCATAGTGCCGCCGATAATCGACGAGGCGATGGCATTCATTTCGTAGCCGTCAGCGTGCGAGGGAGAGCCCGAACCTACATGGAGGAAGTAGACAAAGGCACCTACAGCCGCAAGCATTGAACAGA
The DNA here is from genome assembly GCA_964346805.1 of uncultured Treponema sp. Lineage (GTDB taxonomy): Bacteria > Spirochaetota > Spirochaetia > Treponematales > Treponemataceae > Treponema_D. The sequence continues at coordinate 11,845 of CAYFWC010000023.1, forward strand.
TAAAGTGGGCAAGGAATCTTGTCTGACGGACATTAATTCCCAGCATGTTCGCGCTCTGCGGATTTCCGCCCACCGCATAGAAATTGCGTCCCAGTTTTGTCCATCTGAGCAGGCAGAAAAGAAGTATTACTATCACGACGGCAACGATTGCGCCGATTTCCACATAGGCTGGAACCCACTTTCCGAGTTTGTTGAGAGAACCTACTCCAGGAACATAAACACGGGTCTCAAAAAGCTTTACAAATTCAGCGTTCTCTACATTGAACTGGGTTGCGTTTACTATGGTAGTCATTCCCTTTGCAAAGAACATTCCCGCAAGCGTTACAATAAAAGGCTGAATATCCAGATAAGCCACAAGATATCCCTGGACAAGTCCGAAGGCCGCTCCTATAAGCAGCGCTATTATAATAGAAGAACCTATGTTTCCGCCCTTCATATCCAGGTTTACGGCGCAGGACATACAGATAAGGGCTGTAAGAGTTCCGACCGAAATATCAATTCCGCCTGTAATCATTACAAGACTAAGACCGCATGACAGGATAATCAGCGAGGCGTTCTCATTCAGCATGTTAAAGAATGCCTGAGGCTTTCTAAAACCGCGTCCCAGCAAAATAATCGCCAGAAGATACATAAAGACAAACACTACTATTGTAATCAGCAAAAGCAGATTTGTATCGGAAAGAGGCCGTCTCTGTTTCAGCGGCTTGTTAAGTTGAACTGTATTTTCCATATTAGTTGCCTCCCTTGGCCGCCAGGGCAGTTTTTTTATGATTCAGTTTTTTTGAAAGAGACTGCATCTTCTGTCTTACAGCGGGCGCACTCAGAACAACGAGTATAATTACCACGACAGCCTTGTATGCCGGAAGGGCGGTTGACGCTACATTGAACTTAAAGAGAGTTGTCGTAAGGAACTGGATTACATATGCGCCCAGAATGGAAGCCCACATGTTGAACTTTCCGCCGGAAAGCGCGTTGCCGCCAAGGGCAACAGCCAGAATGGCGTCCATTTCTATATCCTTTGCGATAACCGAGTAATTAATGGAAGAAATGCGGCTTACCTTGATAAATCCGGCAACCGAGACGCAAAGTCCCATAATCACATAAGTGATGAACTTTATCATCTGCGGATCAATACCGTTAAGGCGTGAGGAATTCGCGTTTATTCCTACAGCCTGCGAATAAAGGCCGAGGTTTGTAAACTTCAGGACCAGCATAATCACCGCGACGCATATAACCGCAATGAATACCGGTGTCGGAACAGGGATTCCCGGAATGTAGTTTCCGAAATAACCGAAACAGGGCTCGTTTACAATCGGAAGCGCATTGTTGTTAATCCATGCGGCGATAGAGCGGCCTGCGGTAAAGAGAATCAAAGTCGCGACCATAGGCTGAATCTTAAAATAGGCTACCAGCGCTCCGTTAAAAGCGCCGAAAAGCATTGATACAACCGCCGCGATGATAAATGCCACGATAATCGGAGCCTGCATGGTTTCCGGCCGGGGATTATCACCGCACAGCACACGGAGCATTACAGAGCCGGCAATGGCGATTGTGGCTCCGACAGAAATATCCTGTCCGCCGGAAGCCGCCGTTACCAGCGTCATTCCTATTGCAAGAATCACCAGTTCCGAGGCGTTGTCCAGGATAGTAATCAGGTAGCCGGACAGGACCGGATCCCCGTTACTGTTTGTACCGAGCGCAATCTTAAAAAAAGAGGGATCGGCAATAAGGTTAAAGAGCACCAGAACTATCAGGGCCGCAAATGGAATGAAAATCTGGTTCTTAAACAGTCCGATAATTCTTTCGCCTGTTGTTTTTGCTGTTGGTTTTATAGAAGTCATTTTACTTACTGCCTCCCGCAATTGTAGTCATAATCTTCTGCTGGGTAAGATCATCACCGGTCAACTCACCCACCTGCTTTAAGTCACGCATTACGACAAGGCGTGTGCAGGTGCGAAGCATTTCGTCAATCTCAGAAGAAATAAATGTAACAGACTTGCCTTCCTTAGCAAGTTTTAGAACAAGTTCCTGGATCTCGGTTTTTGTTCCGATATCAATTCCGCGGGTGGGCTCGTCCAGAATAAGATACTGCGGATTGCTCAAAAGCGCGCGCGCAAGAAGAACCTTCTGCTGGTTTCCGCCGGAAAGTGATTTTATCGGAGTGTCTGCGGAAGCAGTCTTAATCTCCAGAAGTTTGATGTATTCCTCCGCAAATTTCTGCGCCTCCGCCCTGCTGAAGGGTTTGAAGAAGCCCTTCATTACCTGAAGTGCGAAAATAATATTGTCGCGGACGCTCAGATCTCCGATAATGCCGTCGTGCTTGCGGTCTTCCGGAAGATAACTTATTCCGTTTTTCATAGCGTCAATAGGCTTGTTTATCTTGACGGACTTGCCGTTTATCTTGACAGAACCGCCGCTCACCCTGTCCGCGCCGAAAATCGCACGGACGCTTTCCGAGCGGCCGGAGCCCAGAAGGCCCGTAAAACCGTTGACCTCCCCCTTATGAATAGAAAAGTTAAAAGGCTTTACACCGTTGGCGGCGCTCAAATTCTGAGCCTCGTAAACGGGTTCCTGTCCGGAGGGCACTGTAAACGAGTCCGGGCGGGAAACAGAACTGAGACCGTCAAGCGCCTTGCCCAGCATTTTAGAAACCAGCTCGACTTTGGGCAAATCCTTTATGGCGTATTCGCCGACAAGGCTTCCGTCGCGCAGAACCGTAATTCTGTCGCAGACCTCGTAGACCTGTTCAAGAAAGTGGGTTACGAAAATAATGCCGACACCCTTTTCCTTGAGGTTACGCATAAGCTTAAAAAGTTTGTTCGCCTCGTTGTCATCAAGAGAAGATGTCGGCTCGTCCAGAATAAGAATCTTGCAGTCCATATCCACGGCGCGGGCAATGGCGACCATCTGCTGAATTGCTATAGAGCAGGAAGAAAGCTGCTGTGTCGGCTCCACCGGTATTTTCAGTTCGTTGAGAATTTTCGCAGCACCCTCATTCATCATTTTCCAGTTGGTGAGGACACCCTTTGTTCTTCCTATATACATATTCTCCGCAACAGTCAGATTGTTGCAGAGGGTAATTTCCTGATAAACCGTAGAAATACCCTTTTTCTGGGCATCCTGGGGGGAACGGATATTAACGGTGTGGTTGAAACCCTTTACAAAGACGGTTCCCTCGTCCTTCTGATAAACGCCGGTCAAAACTTTTATTAATGTTGATTTACCTGCTCCGTTCTCACCCATGAGCGCGTGAATCTCGCCCTTACGCAGAGTAAAATCTATGTTCTGCAGTGCCTTTACGCCCGGAAAAGTCTTATATATCCCGCGCATTTCCAATACTGAATCTTCCTGCACACTGAGCCTCCATTTTAAAAATAAGCACACGAACCCCAAGCGCCCAACGGCAACTCTTTAATTCCATTAAAGCGGAGCGTTAGCGACGCTAAAACCGTGTGCCCTATGATAATTTTTTTAACTGAACCGATTATAAAAAACACCGGCGGATCAAACCGCCGGAATTTTCTTAGATGCCGTACTTGTCCACATCAGCCTTTGTGATTTTTGCAGCGTCAAAGCCCTTTTCGTTCATGATAACAACTTTTGTTGTCGCCTTTCCGGCCTTGATGATTGTATCAATGTAAGAAGCCTGGAAGGGGTTGCACTGTCCGTCATAGTTCCAGCGTTTTGCAAGCAGTTCCTCAAGAGCCCACTTGTTGCAGTCAAAGCCCATTACGATAACGTCTTTGCCTACTCCGTGGCTGATGTTGGCCTTGTCCAAAGCGGCTACGGCGCCCTTTGCCATATCATCGTTCTCCGCATAGATTACATTGAATGACTTCTTTGAGTCGATTACCGCCTGAACAATCTGCTGTGCTGTCTCCGCATTCCAAGAAGCGGTCTGCTGTGTTACGATGCTCCAGTTCTTTTCCGCCTTAACTTTCTTGTCGAGGGCGCCTGAGCGACCAATCTGGGCAGCCGAACCCATAACACCCTGAATGTGGATTATCTTGTATTCCTTGAGTCCCTGTGAGGCAAGCCAGTTTACAGCAGTCTCGCCTTCTTTTGCCATGTCAGAAACGATTGACGCTTCATAGAGAGAAGGATCAGCATCGATTGTGCGGTCAAAAAGAATTACCTTTACGCCGGCAGCCTTTGCGTCCTGGAGGGTCTTTGTCCATCCGGAAGTTCCGGCGGCGGAAATCAACAGGTAGTCAACTTCATCCTGAATGAACTTCTGGGCGGCAGCAATCTGCTCGTCGTTCTTGAGACTATATGCGAACTTCGCATCATAGCCGTTTTTCTTTGTGAAAGTAGCCTTCATATCGCGATCGTTAGCCGTGCGATAACCTGATTCATTCGGATCATTGTTGATGATTCCAACTCTAACTCTCGGTTTTGCGAAAACTGATGTTGCCAAAAGCGCCAAAGCCGCTGTGAATAATACAACCTTCTTCATAAATTTGCTCCTTGCATTTAATATGGTTTTTGAGCAGGTTACTGCTCCTTTAAGTTTATTATTGAATGGGTTTTAAAAAAAAGATATAGTCATTTTGTTCCCAATGTGTTAAATTTTCTATCATTTTGTTAGATTTACAGACATGCTGATAGAAAACAGTAATTTTATGATTTCAACCCCCTTGCGTTTTACCAAAAATGCAGTATATTATCATTATAAGATTCAATTAAGGAGCGAATCATTATGGATAATCCCCTGATTGCTGAAGAAATTTCAAGCGGAAATGCTGTTTTAGGAATAGAATACGGTTCTACCCGCATTAAGGCCATTCTTATCAATTCGGCCAAGGTTCCCGTAGCCTCGGGTGACTATACATGGGAAAGCACCCTGGAGAACGGTGTCTGGACTTATTCTCTGGAAGAAATTCATCAGGGAATAGTAGAGGCCTACTCCGCGCTAAAGGAAGATGTCAGGCAGAAATACGGAGTAAAACTAACAAGGCTAAAGGCTCTCGGCATTTCTGCGATGATGCACGGATACCTTGTATTCGACAAAGGCGGCCGCCTTCTCGTTCCATTCAGAACATGGCGAAACACAATTACGGGACAGGCGTCAAAGGAGCTGACAGACTTATTCAACTTTCCCATTCCGGAGCGCTGGTCTATCGCCCACTTCTACCAGGCAATCCTGAACGGCGAGGAGCATGTTCCGTTTGCGGACTTCTTCACGACCCTTGCGGGTTACGCCCACTGGATGATGAGCGGTAAGAAAGTGATAGGAACAGGAGACGCATCCGGTATGTTCCCCATTGACGTGGAGGCAGGCAACTATGACGCAAAGATGGTGAACCGGTTCAACGGCAACAGAAAGGTAAAGGCCGTTCTAAAAAGACCGCTCGAAAGCCTTTTGCCGGAAGTAGTAGCGGCGGGAAAAGACGCCGGAAGACTTACGCCGGAAGGAGCGAAATGGCTGGACCCGGCCGGAGATCTTGAGGCCGGAGCACTGATGGCTCCGCCGGAAGGAGACGCGGGAACAGGTATGGTCGCGACAAACGCCGTGGCTCCGAGAACCGGAAACATAAGTTCCGGAACTTCTGTATTCGCGATGGTTGTCCTCGAGCACCCCCTCGAAAAAGCCTACCCCGGCGTAATCGACATTGTAACAACTCCGGACGGCAGACCCACAGCAATGGCACACGCCAACACCTGCACCGCTGAATACAACAAGTGGGTCGAGATGATTGGAAGCGGAGCCAAGATTCTCGGCGCGGAATTCTCAAAGGGAGACCTCTACGATAAGATTCTCGGAGCCGCGAAAGAAGGCGACAAGGATTGCGGCGGCGTATATGTTGTCAACTACATTTCGGGTGAATCCATCACGGGTTTCTCAGAAGGACGCCCGATTGTTGTCCGCTCTCAGGACGCAAAATTCACGCTCGCAAACTTTATGAGGAGCCAGATTTATTCAGCCGTCGCGACACTGAGAATAGGAATGGACATTCTTTTTGAGGAGCGGGTAAAAATTGACTCGCTCACAGGTCACGGAGGATACTTCAAGACAGAGGGCGTGGGACTTGAGACGATGGCCGCCGCAATGAACACACCTATTTCCGCAATGAGCACTGCCGGCGAGGGCGGCCCCTGGGGAATGGCACTGCTTGCAGCCTATGCGGCGGACACGAAAGGAAAATCTCTCGGCGAATGGCTTGAGAGCGAGGTATTCTCGGAAGTCCAGAAAACAACATGCAGCCCCGACAAGGAAGATGTTGACGGCTTTAACAAATTCATGATCGGCTACCGGAAGGCACTGCAGATTGAGAGGGCCGCCGTGAACAATTTAAAGTAAAGATGAAATTCATCTCCGGATAAGACCGATTCTTAACGGGAAACGGTTTTTCCGGCGCACAAAATGGCGGCGGCCGGGCTTGCGGCAAAGCGCGGGCAGCCGAAGGAGTTTAATGGAATGAGCAAGTATCAGGATATAAAAGAAGCCGCATACAAGGCGAACATGCAGATTCCCGCCCAGCACCTGGCCCTTTACACATGGGGAAATGTGAGCGCATTTGACGGGAACGCCGGTGTTTTCGCAATAAAACCGAGCGGAGTTCCCTACGAGAATCTTACCCCGGACTCAATGGTTATCGTAGACCTTGACGGAAAGGTTGTGGATGGAAATCTCCGCCCGTCGAGCGACACGCCGACACATGCCGTCTTATACAGAGAATTTGCGGTAAAAGACGGAAACAAAATCGGAGGAATCATTCACACGCACTCAACTTTTGCGGTGAGCTGGGCGCAGGCTCTAAAACCTGTTCCCCTTTTCGGAACGACGCATGCGGACCACATCCAGACAGAAATTCCGTGCACGCCGTATCTGTCAAAAGAGGCGGTTCAGAACGACTACGAGCGTGAGACAGGAAACCTTATCATAAGCCACTTCAGAGACCTTCACCTGACCCCCGCGCAGGTGAACATGGTGCTTGTAGGCGGACACGGTCCATTTGCCTGGGGAGAAACTGCCGACAAGGCGGTTTACAATGCGGCTGTTATGGAAGAGGTAAGCCGCATGGCGCTCAACACGCTTACGCTCAATCCGGAGCAGAAACCGCTTCCGGACTACATAATCCAGAAGCATTATCTGCGCAAGCACGGGCCGAACGCCTATTACGGACAGAAGTAGCACAAGCTTTATACCTGAATGAATTTAACTTTAAGATTCGGAATGTCCACGCTCTTTACCTTTATCGTAATCTTATCGTTAAGGGCAAGTTTGTTCCTGGGGGTAAGCATTGTCTGCTGGGCGAGAGCCGGAATCATGAAGATGGCGTCATTGCCCTTAAAGTCAATGCAGACAGCCTCGCCTGTCCATTCAGGATTCTGAAGCAGATAAACCAGAGTCCAGTGCAGATCGCTTTTCCGCTCGGCCTTTTTGCAGGCATATGCGGCCGCTTCTCCGGCGCTAAGGCGTTCCAACATTGAGTCCTTGTCAATCAAGCCCCGGCCGTCAATAAAGGCGCGCAGCTGCTCGTGACTCAAAAGGTCTCCGTAACGGCGGAGGGGACTTGTAACCTGGCTGTACATTCCGAGACCAAGTCCAGAATGAGCGCCGGGAGTAATGCCGACTGAGCGGCGGTGCATGCACTTTACGGTCTGAAATTCCCCTGCAAGACCGTCGGGAAGATTCCTTGGAATATCGGGCGCTTCCTGACTCACATAAACAAAAGGAATGTTGTTTGCAAAGGCAAAACGCGCCGCCCCCTCTCCGGCCAGGAGCATCATCTCGCGGACAACCTCCGAGCTCCGGGGATGATTTTCAGGCACAATCGAAACCTTTTTATTCTCGTCAACCGTAATGTGCACTTCCGGAAGGTTGATTTCCACGGAGCCTGCCTTCTGACGGCGCTCCAGATTTTTTCTTGCAATTTCAAAAAGAGGCTTTAGCTCGCCGTCTTTTAATGTGTCGGCGGCATCGTAGGTAAGGCGCCTGACATTGACGCGGGTCTTAAAAACCCTGCATTCCTTTATCGTATCGTCCTCATTGAATTCAATTCTGAAAGAAAGGGCATTGCTTTTTTCCTTTAAGCCAAGGGCGTAATCCTCAAGGCAGGACTCGCTCAGCATTCGGGCGGCTCCGTCCGGAATGTAAAGGGTTGCCCCCCGGTCCATCGCCGCCTTGTCTATGGGACTGAGAGGCATTACAGTACTTGCCGGATCCGCAATGTGAACCCAGAGATATTTTCCGTCAAAGGCGACGGCATCGTCCGGATCGGTTGACCATGCGTTATCGATTGCGTAAGAAAGCCCCGGAACCTCGAGGCGTTCCTCCTGCGGCGGCGATACGAGAGACAGAGAGGCTGACTGCATGGAAAGCCCCCAGCGGACAGGATGCGGATTTCTGGTAATGCTCCAGATTTTTGTGTCCAGCAAAAGTTTATGGGCATTTTCGGGCGTAGGCGCAATGCCTATTTCAGCCATCACCTTCGACTTGTCCGTCTTGCCGAGAGCTACGGCCTCAACCTCGTTCATATACTTGCCGTCGGAGGAGTCCAGAGCATTCTCCTTTAGCCGTGCGATAAAGGCCGCATGATATTCAGCCTCGTGAGCCTTTTCATCCGCCTTTGTCTTTAGTAAAGTAATTTCCGCCTCCGAGCGGGGAACAAAGGAAAGAACGGCGTTCTTAAAGTCGCCCTCATCAAGAGAGAATTCAAAAGACGAGCAGAGGGCGTTGAGATAAAAGTAGACGGATTCCGGCGGCAAAGAGGAATCAAGGAGACCAAGCAGATCCTCAAAAGAAATTTTCTGGCCGGCGCTTTCCTCATCTCCTGCCAGAAGTTCATGGGTTTCCGCAATTTTGAGCTGCGCTGAATCGTCTTTAAATGACAGGACTTTTTCTATCGTAAGAGAGGCTTTTCCCGGCAGCGGGACAATATCTTTTCCGCGGACTTTGAGTTCCGCGTATTTTGCGCTCTTTCCCGTGGGAGTTGCCGGCTCGGAGCAATATCTGATGACAAATTTATCGCCGTCAATATCCGTAATAACGGCCGCATTTTTCTTATAAAGCACTGCTTGATTTTTACTGAACATGAATGATATTATATAGCGGCAAGATAA
>CAYFWC010000023.1:21010-43597 GCA_964346805.1 uncultured Treponema sp.
TGCGAAAACAGGCGTACGGAGCGGCAAGATAATCTTTTCAAGACGAAAAGGTTTTCCTAGCCGCATGAGCGCCAACATTTTCGCGCGGTAACCACCTTGCGAAAACAGGCGTACGGAGCGGCAAGATAATCTTTTCAAGACGAAAAGGTTTTTCCTAGCCGCATGAGCGCCAACATTTTCGCGCTTGCACTACGGGGATTTATAGGAATGCAGGAATTTACTTTTAATATCAAACAAGACACACACGAAAAGATTCTCGTGAAGTATAACGGAGAGGAACTCGGCCTTGATAAGAGCGTCATAGAAATTCCTGACGGGGTGAACGAGATTTCCCACGGAGCCTTTGAGGATCTGAACTTCGCAAAAATAAAGCTTCCAAAAACACTCTACCGTGTTGACGCATTTGCCTTTGCCCGCTGCCGGAACCTTGAGGAAATTGAATTTCCTGATTCCGTGAACTCAATCGGAATGGGCGCCTTCTGCGGCTGTCAGAAACTCCGCCGCCTTGTCCTCGGAAAGAACATTCATTACATCTCGCCGCTGGCCTTTGCGGAATGCCAGGCGCTCAAAGAAATTTTTGTGGGCGATAAAATCGTGGAGATTGCCGAGAACGCCTTTGACAGGAACGTCTGCAACGGTACGGAAAAAATTCTTGCGCAGAATCCCAACTATCAGAATACGGGCGGAATAATATTCAACAGAAAGACAAATTCAATATTGTATTGCCCGGACAAAAACATTGCAAAGATTGAATTTCCTAAAAACACAAAGACGATAGGCTGGTACGCCTTTGCGGACTGCGCCTCCCTCGAAGAGATTAACATTCCGCCGACCGTTGAATGGATTGGAGAGCGGGCCTTTGCGGGCTGTTCGGCGCTGAAGAGTGTCATCATTACGGCAAGCGTAAAGCAGATTGAGCAGGCAGCCTTTATGGGCTGCGCCTCCCTTGAATCATTTAAGGTGCCCAAAGGGAACTCGGTAATAGAGCAAATGACTTTCAGCGGCTGCAGCAGCCTGAGCCAGATTTCAATTCCGTCCAGCGTAAAGACAATAAGGGACTCGGCCTTTGAATTCTGCTCTGCGCTGAAAAAGGCAATCATTCCAAAGCGCACTGAGGTCGAGGAGGACGCATTTCCCTCATCGACGGAAAAGCACAGGATTTAACAATTCAGTTCAGCACAATGAGCCAACACAATAATTCATTTCAATTTAACTGGAATCCATGGCACGGCTGCCATAAGATAAGTCCCGGATGTCTGAACTGTTATGTATACAGATCTGACGACAGACACGGAAAGGACGCGTCAAAAGTCATAAGAACAAAGGATTTTGATCTGCCCCTAAAAAAGAAGAGGGACGGAAACTGGAAAATACCGTCCGGCGCAAATGTCTGGACATGTTTTACCTCGGATTTTCTGCTCGATACCGCCGACCCGTGGAGAGAAGAGGCCTGGAATATGATAAGAGCCAGGCAGGATTTGCATTTTACATTCATTACAAAGCGCATAGACCGCTTTGAAAAATGCAGGCCCTCCGACTGGGAGAACGCATTCAGCCATGTAGACATATACTGTACCTGCGAAAACCAGAACAGGGCTGATTACAGGCTGCCACTTTATCTTTCAGCCCCGCTTTCCCGCCGGACAATATGCTGCGAGCCTCTCCTTGAGCCGATAAATCTAAGCCCCTACCTCAGGCAGAAGGACTGCGACGGAAAACCTCTTATAGACCTTGTGGTCGCGGGAGGCGAGTCAGGCAGCAAAGCGCGTGAATGCCGCTATGAATGGATTCTGGACCTGCGGCGGCAGTGCATAGACGAAGGTGTGTCCTTCTGGTTCAAGCAGACAGGCGCGAATTTCGTAAAAGACGGAAGGCGCTACAATATTCCCCGGAAACTTCAGCACGCCCAGGCAAAAAAAGCCGCGATAGGATACTCGCCCTTATACAGTCTGAATGTTCATCCGCCAAATCCAATGCTCACCAGACGGCCGGCAGAAAAAGCCTCACAGTCCGACATCCTGCAGCCGGGCCTTTTTGATTAGGAAGCTAAATGTCCAAAACAGCACCGAAAGAAACGGGAGCGCAAAATAAAAAACGCGCCTGACACAGCGAATTACACTTTTACTCTGTTATCACATAAAAATATTGGGAAATAGCAATAATAGTAAAGGGAAATAACTACAAATAGTAAGTTGTCTATTTACAAAAATTATTTTTTTTTATATACTTTACAGATTATGGGAACACGCTGTTTTGCAATGTTAAAGCCCGGTGTTTTGAACCGCAGGCTTGTCGGTGAAGTCATCAGACGACTGGAAAAGAAAGGCCTTAAACTTATCGGCCTGAAAATGATGAACATTTCTCCGGAACTTGCCAGCCGCCACTATGCGGAACACAAAGGCAAGCCCTTTTACGAATCTCTCGTCGGCTATATCACGTCTGCTCCTGTAGTGGCTATGTGCTGGCAGGGAGATGACTGCGTTACTCTGGTGCGCAAACTTGTAGGCTCTACAAGTCCTGCGGAAGCTCATCCTGGAACAATCCGGGGTGATTTCTGCTGCCACACTCAGTACAACATTATCCATGCGTCGGACAGTGATGAGAGCGCAGAGCGCGAGATTAATCTGTTCTTTAAACCGGAAGAGTTGATTGACTGGCAGGATAACGCTTCAGTCTGGTTCTAAAAAAAACTTACAGAAGGTAAAGGGAATGGCAAGTAATAAGACAGTCGGAATTATCGGTGCGGGAGCTTGGGGAACAGGTTTTGCCCAGGCGCTTGCGCGCGGTGGTCACGATGTTACTGTATGGGCTATGGAAGATGAAGTTGTATCATCCATTAACAATGACCATGAGAATAAAAAATTCTTACCCGGTTTTAAGCTTGAGTCCAATCTGCATGCGTCAAAGGATATCGAGGAAGTTACCGGGGGAAAGGAATTCCTGGTTTTAGCAAGCCCGTCCCTTTATCTTGCAGATACGATAAGAAAAATTACCGGAGTAAAGAATATCGCTGACGGCGAGACATGCATCGGGGTTTTGACAAAGGGCTTTGTTCCGTCTGCCGGCGGTCCGAAACTCGTAATCGAAACAATCGAAAATGTCCTGCCGGGAATTTACAAGGGCTCAACCTGCTATATTTCAGGGCCGAGCCATGCCGAGGAAGTCGCACTTGGAAAAATCACAGGCCTTGTCGCCGCAAGTGAGAACCCGAAGTCTTCCATCCGGTTCCGCAAGCTGATGCGCGTTCCGGGACTTATGGCCTACTCCAGTTTTGATGTTATCGGAGTCCAGATTTGCGCCGCCGCAAAGAATGTAATCGCTGTAGTTTACGGCGCGCTTGACGCCATAAGCGAGACAAGCGAAACTTTCGGCGACAACGCGGAAAGCCTCCTTTTGGCCGCCGGCCTTAACGAGATTCAGACGCTGGGCTTTGCGATGGGAGCCACCCATGCGGAGACTTTCACCTCCATTGCCGGAGTCGGAGACCTTGATGTCACCTGCAAGAGTAAATACGGCCGCAACAGAAGATTCGGCCAGGAAATAATCAAGACTGATCTTTTGAGCCGTTTCAAGGACTTGAACGATCTTATAGCAAATGTTGGAAAAATCGGCTATCTGCCGGAAGGCGCCATAGCCTGTAAATATGTTCACGAAATCGCCCAGAGCAAAAATCTCAGGCTTACTATTTGCGACGGCTTATACAGAATACTGAACCGCGAGATAGAGCCAGAAGATTTTATGCTGGAATTATTACTGCTGGGACAAAAAAAATAAGGAACAGGTATTATGCTGGAAAAACTCACAGGGGCATTCTCAAATATTTTCCGCACTATCAGCGGAAAGGCTTCTATTTCCGAAAAGAACATTGAAGAGTCTGTAGACCAGATAAAAATGGCCTTGCTCGAAGCCGATGTAAACCTCCGGGTTGTGCGCCGCTTTGTAAATTCCACAATCGAAGAGGCTAAGGGCGAGAAAGTTTTAAAAGCCGTTGACCCGGGCCAGCAGTTTGTAAAAATAATCTATGACAAGATTGTCGCCATGCTAGGCGACAAAAAGGAAGACCTGAAACTAAAAGGCCCTGACACGCAGTCAGTAATCTTAATGCTTGGTCTTCAGGGTGCCGGTAAGACCACTGCCGCCCATAAACTTGCGGCCCGCCTAAAAAAAGAAGGCCGCCGTCCGCTTCTAGTTGCCTGCGACTTGGTTCGACCGGCCGCCGTGGAACAGCTTTCCGTTCTTGGACAAAAGATTGAAGTTCCTGTCTACAAAGAGGAAGGAGCCCCGGCAAAAGACGCCGTAAGGGTTGCCGAAAACTCAATCGTCTACGCAAAGAAGAACGGCCTTGACACAGTAATCATCGATACAGCCGGTCGCCTCCAGATTGACGAGGCGATGATGGCGGAACTCGTTGACATAAAGAAATCCGTAAAGCCTGACGAAGTGCTTTTGGTAGCCGACGCCATGACCGGACAGAACGCCGTTGACATAGCAAAGTCTTTTGACGAACAGCTTGGACTGACAGGCGTAATTCTTACAAAATTTGACTCAGACGCCCGCGGAGGAGCCGCCCTCTCATTAAAATCAATCACAAACAAACCTATTCTCTTTATCGGAACAGGTGAAAAAACCGAAGACTTTGAGCAGTTCCACCCGGACCGCATAGCAAGCCGCATTCTTGGCATGGGCGATGTCGTCTCCCTCGTGGAAAAGGCACAGGAAAAGGTTGACATTGAAGAAGCGGCAAAAATGCAGGCAAAAATGGCCCGCAACGAATTTACGCTTGATGATATGCTCTCTCAGTTCCAGCAGGTTAAAAAGATGGGCAGCATGCAGTCGCTCGTTGAAATGATTCCGGGAGCCGCCGCCGCCCTGAACGGACGCGACATTGACACAAGCGGAATGAAAAAGCAGGAAGCCATAATTCAGTCCATGACAAAAAAAGAAAGGGCGAACCACCTGATTATCGGTCCCGGCCGCCGCAAGAGAATCGCAAAGGGATCGGGGACTACGGTTGCCGATGTGAACAAACTTATAAAGCAGTTTGAGAAAACCCGCCTTACAATGAAAAAACTTTCACGCAGCAAGGGAATGCAGGCCCAGCTTATGAGCCAGATGATGGGCGGCGGCGCTCCTGGAGGAATGCCGGGAATGCCTGACCTTAACGGAATGGACTTGAGCAAACTGGCCGGAAAGTTAAAGGGCTTTGGCGGCCTTAAATTTTAATTTTTTTTCTAATCCCTAATCTCAAGTTTTGACACCGGCAGACTATCTTCCAAGACATATGCCCGTGAAGGATTTGTAGAGTCCGGAAAACTGAAAGTTCCGATATAATAAACATAATAATAAGTTCCTGCCGGAAGCGGAAGATTCAATTCGTAGAGGCCGGGAGAGGTTTCCTTCAGTTCATAAATCCATGAATCCCAATTTGTAAAAGTTCCCGCAAGGCGGACCTTTTTCCCCGAAGTACCGCGGTAAACGAAGTGGGCCAGAGAACCGTCTGCGGCAGTTGAAGTCTTTGTAGTTACAGCCCGGCTCCTCTCAAGGGAAATTACAGAAAGCCGTATTCCTGTCTGCGTGTCATAATACTGGTCGGGGTTAAGGGGATCTGTCGTCCAGACCCCGTCTATAATCATTCGGTAATAAATTCTTTTTGCGGCGGGAATATTCTCCAGAATATAAAAATACCAGGAGTTCAGCCTGTCCCCTTTCTCGTCATAGGTCGTCTTTTTAAAGAGAGGATGAATTATCTGGTAGTTTTCAAAATCAAATGCGATTCCCACATAGCGCGGACCTTCCTTTGCAGAAAAGACAAGACTTCCGTCTTTTTCAAAAGGGGCTGAAGGTCCCTGCAATTTCTGGGCAATCTCGCGGTACTCAAAAGAATATTTTGACTCCGGCGGAGTTTTTTCCGCAAAAAGCGCGGCGCTCAATACAAGCAAGCCTGCGGCAAGAATTATTTTTCTCATATTGAATTTATCGGAATAATAGATAAATGTTTAACTTTTTGTTGCATAATTCCGAAAATTTATGATATAATATTACGGTTACGGGGAAATTTTAAAAGGGTATGCCAGGTTACAGCCAGTTAAAAAAATTAAGCGAAAATATTCTCAAGCTAGGCAACGAAATCAAACTGCGCGCGGAACGCGGCGAAAAAGCCATTCCCGTTCCCATTCCCGACACAATCGAAGATATAGACGACAGCCAGGACTTTGTTCTCGGAATGCCGGAAAAACCCAAGCCCCCCGAACCGGAAGAGCCAGAAGTTCCGGAAACCGCAGAAAATTCGGACAGCGGAGAAAACGCCATCAATGTCGACTCCTTTTTCGGCGAAGACGGAACCCCGGATTTAAGCGCATTCATATCGGACTCGGACGAGCCGGAAGACAAGAAAAAATCAAAGAATGTCGGAGACATGGGGCTTGAAGATCTCTTAAAAGCCCCGCCGGAGAAGGCAGAGCCAGAACCTCCGCCAAAACCCAAGGGAATAAGCGGCTCAGGCTATTCAGGCTTTGGCTTTGACGATGACGGAAACCTGGAGGACGCCTCCGCTGAAGATGCAATTCCCGACATTAGCGCTCTTATGGGCGGACCGGGAAAAAACATTCCTAAAAAAACAACGGCAGCGGCTCCAGCCGGCACGGGAATTCCGGAAATTGACGCAATACTGAATCCGCAGAAAAAAGAACCCGTAAACGAAGGCTCTGTAAAAACGGAGCCGCTAGAGGCTGCGCCGCAGAAGCCGGCTCCTGAAACAGAAGAACCGGCGGCCGCGGAAATTTCAGACTTCGGGCTTGGCGGAATCGAAATTGAGAATTACTCGCCCCCGGAAACAGAAGAGACCGCATCTTCCCCTGAATCGGATATTGATGCGGACGCACTTTTTGGAACTGATTTGGACACATCCGGAATTTCTGAAGAACCGAAAAAAGAGACAAAAGAGCCTTTTAAAAGTATTCCGCCGGAAAAAGATCTTGCTGTTTTAAAGCCGGATATCTTTACCGACAAGCCGGTTACAAAAGAGAAGCCCCCCTACTATGCCACAACCCCCTATGGACAGATTCCGCAGCAGCCGTCTGACACAAAGGACAAGGAGCCAGTTGAGCCGGAACAAGAAGCGGCGGAACTGCAGGCCGGTTTTATTCCTGATGAATCAGCCTCTGACGGAAAACCGGTTGCGGATACCGCTCCTGCGGAAACAGACTCAGGTGAAGAAACGGTGTCTTCCCTCGATGACATTCCTTCTCTCGATGACTTTAGTTTTGACGAGCTGCTTTCCGGAGCCCCCTCCGAAAATGATACGCACCTGTCAGCGGACTCGTCTGAAAAAAACGAAACAGGTTCTTCTGACAGCGCAGCCGGAGAAAACTCATCCGCAGAAGATGCGTTGACCGACGGAGACTTTAATTCTGATGATTTGTCCGCCGGTGAGATTCCGGCAGGCGGAACTCCGGACGAGAGTCCGAAAGAAGACGATTTCTCGGACTTTGACTTGAACAGCGATTTTTCAGATGACACCGGCATAGATCTTAACGCGGACTTACCGGACGATATAGGTGAAATTCCGCCGGAAGTATCAGGGACGGGAGAACCTTCACAGGAGCCGCCCGCGGCGGAGACAGAATCCGAAAAGGACACTTCCTCCGCAGATGACTTCTCGCTGCCCGATACAGATGACTTCTCAATGCAGGACGGGTTCGGTTCCTCCGGCGACTTATCGTCGATGGAGGTTCCGCCCGTAGAAATTTCCGCGGATGCAGTGGAAGCCCCGAAAGATGACGCGGACATCTTCAGTACTGACGGTATGGATTTCGGCTCCTTTGACATGCCTGACACTTTTAATGCGGGCGGAGACTCAGATTCAGAAACGGCGGGAGAAGACGGGGATAAAAATTCAAGTCTGTCAGACACTGGATTCTCACTTGACGACTTTAGTATTCAGGATACGGATTCCCAGCTCAACAAGGCAAGCAGCGACTTTTCCCTTGACAGCGCCGGCGATGACTTTACCATTCCGGGATTTTCCGATGGAGACGCGGATCCATACGCAAATGCCGACAAAAAAGACGGTAGACTTGACAGCGTGGATTTCTCGGGGGCTGTAACCGGCGACGGAAAGCAGCGCACCTCACTCACGGAAGATGAATACGAGAAATTCAAAAAGAATTTAAAGGAATATCCTCTCAATGTCCGCATAGCCGTCGAGGATATGATTGCCAAAAACGAGTTCACCGATGAAGTTGTTTTTGAGGTAATCGACAGGATTCTGAAAAAGGTAACGGCAAGACAGCTTGCCGGCCACCTTGAGAAAATGCTCGACATAAGCCTGCCCGTTCCGCGCGACTTTGAGCGCCGCAGTGCGGAAGAGTACGAAGCCTACAAGTCATCATTCTCTTATCAGCTGAAGAACAGGATTCTTCCGGCACTTATTCTTGGAATACTGGCGGCGATGATTTTACTCTGTCTTGCCTACCTCGGCCACCGTTACATTTACAAGCCGATAAAAGCCGAGTGCATCTACAAAGAAGGCTACACACTTCTGGAGCATGATGAATATCCCCAGTCCGAAATGAAATTCAACGAGGCGCTAAAATACAAGTCAAAGAAAAAGTGGTTCTTCCGCTATGCGCAGGGCTACAGGGCACACAAGCAGTTTGAGCGCGCGGAGCTCTTCTACAAGAGTATTTTAAAAAGATTCAGCCATGACAAGCAGGCGGGGCTTGAATATGCCGACATGGAAGTTCAGGATCTTGCAAACTATGAGCTTGCGGAGCAGATTCTAAAGCGCGAGCTTCTTGACTACCACATCAACGATGCAGATGGAATTCTTGCACTTGGCGACACATACCTTGAATGGGGCACGGAAAGAGATCCGTCCAAATTTGAGAAGGCTTACGAAGAGTATTCAAAACTCCAGCAGTTGTACGGCGGAAAAAACCCTGACCTTTACCAGTCAAGATTCCTCCGCTACAATATCCGCACAGACCAGCTGCGCAATGTCCTTGAGCTGAAGGAATTCTTCTATCCGCGCGAAAAGTCCCTGTCCGCCCAGGACTGGACAGAACTCTCCGGCTACCTTATGGACAAGCAATACGGAACTCTTCCCACAGACCAGGAATTCCTGCGCGACAAGATCGAGGATATCCGTGACATGATGATATTTGCAATCAAGGCCGCCCCGGAAGACCCGGTTGCAAACTACAACCTATCGCGCTATTTGGTACAGGTGGGAGACCACACAAAGGCACTTAACGCTCTTAAAAACACAAAGACGCTCTTTGGCAATGCAACAAACCTCAACAGACGGAACATCTACCGCCAGCTCAACAACTACCGGCTGCTTGGAGAGGAATATCTTTACAACAGGGAATACATTCTGGCGCAAACTACATTTACAGAGGGACTGAATCTTTTTGAGACAAGAAACCGCAACAGCAATTTTGCCGGCGACGAGAATATAGGAAAAATGTATGCGGATATGGGCAATCTGGACTACTTTATTTCAGGCGACTTGGAAAGCGCCCGCCGCAACTACCAGAATTCCATTGATAACAAGCATGACACACCTTCAATCCGCTACCGGGTAGGCTACATTGACTACTCAAACGAAAAATACCAGTCTGCCCTGAACAACTTTATCAAAGCGTCACAGACAAACACGGAGGACACTCACCTGCTTCTTGCGCTTGGAAACACACTGGCCCTCAAAGACGACAATTTTGCGGCGGAAGGCTACTACGACATGCTTCTTGACAAACTCGACATTACCCGTGAGAAATACGGAATCGTTATTCCTCAAACTGACGACAGGGCCGGAGACATGGTCGAAATGTACATGAAGACCGCAAATAACCTTGGCGTAACGCTTTTCCGCACCGCGCGCCAGAGCGGCTCATCATCAAAGAACGCAAAGTCTCTGGTAAACTTCCAGAATTCAATCAGGTATTACGACGCATTGACGCGCGACCAGAAATCAATGGTGCGCCTGCCCGGCTCAAATCTCGCGGAAATAAATTTACGCTATGCGACAAACCCGTTCCCCAGTTTTGAGCCGGAAATCTATACAGAAATTCCGCGCATATTGAACGGCGAGAAAGGACTCGAACAGTGAAAATCTACTGTCCCTACATAGGGCTTTTGTGGAAAAAGCGTCTAATCGTCTTCTATAAGGAAATTTTCCGAAAGTCAATCCATCTATGCACAGCCTTTATTCCTATTTTACTAAAGGCTGACTATAAGATTACGATTATACTTTTAATTATTGCCGCTCTGGGATACACAACGGCACAGTTTCTCTCTTTGCAAGGAATTTCAGTTCCCCTAATAAGCAAAGTTACGGACATTGCGGCGCGGGAGCGGGACCGCGGGAAATTTGTCCTTGGCCCGCTTACTTTAGTTCTGGGAATTATCACGACGGCACTTTTATGGAGGCCCGATGCCGCGGCAGCAGGAATACTGGCGCTTGCCTTTGGAGACGGACTCGCAAGCCTTGCCGGGAAAATTCTCGGCAACCTGCACATTCCGCATACAGGAGGAAAAACCTGCGCCGGAAGCCTTATGTGCCTTACAGCAATTTTTATATCCTCTTTTGCGGTTCTTCATAACACGCAGGCGGCATTAGTTCTCGCAGTCTGCGGAATGCTTATTGAAGTTCTTCCGCTGAAAGATTTTGACAACGTGCTTATTCCTGTACTGCTAGGCGGAATTGCCCAATTACATTTATAATGTCTGCAACTTGAATACAATTAAATGTAAAGACGGCGAAGCTGCCTTATATACCTGAAAGTTCCGGCAGAAAGCATTATTACGGCAGGCAGGACCAGTGCCATAATTGTGCTGGAATACAAAATGATAAGGCCAGACTCAATCAGAAGGGCGTTTATTCCTATTTTTAAATAAGAGGAATTCTCATTCTGATAGGCGCACATCGCATAAGTCGCAAATGTCAGAAGAGCAATTAGAACATACAGAACATAAATAAAAGTTGCAAATCCTATCTGAACAGAAAAACTCTTGTATATATGGGCTGTGTTGACCGGAACCAGACCTGCAAGCACAAGAGAAAAAATCAGAATAACCAGAATATTCTGCTCTGCGTTTACACTCTTACGATTCATTCCGCAAATGGAACCGGCAAAAAGACTTACAAAGCAAAGCGTTCTTCCCCAGAAAATGGCTCTTCCGGCAACAACCAGCAACACAGGATAGTTGCGGGCGACAGTCTCAAAAGGAATGAAAACGCGGAAAATCTCCGGCAGACAGCCAAGTAAGAAAAGCACAAAAAAAGCCACCTCATTCGAGGGAGTTTTCTCAAAGCGACTATACAAATAGAAAGAAGACAGAGGAATGTACACGGCAAGAAAAATTCCGGCAAAAAGCAATGTCCAGAGACTATGATGGAAAACAGAAAAATCAGAAAGATCTATTCCCCTTTTCAGATTGTATAAGAAGCAAAGAATATAGAATATAGAAATCACCAGAAATAATACTGAGGAGAAAAAGGTGAACCTGTTTCTTGATTTGAGAGTCATTGGAAGAATTATAACTTTTTATCATAAAATAGTAAAGTAGAAAAAAAACATGCCGATAATATATTTAAGGAATTTGTAAATGTCCTGTTTGAAATGGGAGGAAACATGAAAAGAGAATTGATTGCAGGCCTTATTTTCTTAGCAGCCGGTATTTCTTTTGCCGGTGATGCCGCCGCATTCAAAGACATTGGATTTTCAGAAGACGGAAAGATTTATATTTTCGGCCAATACGGAAAGACTGACGCAAAATACCAGCCCTATGCCGAGATTTACACCATCGATGTTG
This sequence comes from uncultured Treponema sp., assembly GCA_964346805.1. Taxonomy (GTDB): domain Bacteria; phylum Spirochaetota; class Spirochaetia; order Treponematales; family Treponemataceae; genus Treponema_D. Next base: position 32,828 of record CAYFWC010000023.1, read on the forward strand.
AAAAGAACGAATATGTTCCCGGCGGAGTTTACAAAAACCTTGAGTCCAATACACTGCGCAGCGGAAATCAGGTTTACGAAGATCTCTATGCACGCCACTATCTTGAATTAAAGAAATACAACTGCAGGGCCGCCGGCGCCGACAATGTTCTCTACATTCTGGAGAATGAAAAGAAAAAGGGCACTGATGAAATTCTTTTTAAGAATTACGGGGACAGTTCGGCGAAGGAAAGCCTAACATACAAAGTTCAGCTGATTCCAACATACTACGGCCGCGGAAAAGAAAGCCGCTCAAGTTTCTATATCGAACTTGCGACTTATACAGAAAACGGAGAGCGGAATTCCCGCTATATAATCGGCTCCCCTGACATTAAGCGCAGGGGTGTTACAGGCTACAAGATTGTCCGTATTTTCAGGGACGAGAAAAAAGCCAGTCTGATTTTTGTGGTTGAAAAAACTGTTGAAGACGCAGCCGGCACCTCCATCCGGTATATGGTTGAAACAGTAAAATTATAATAAAAAAGTTGGTGGTATCACGGTGATTTCAGCACCGTTTTCCATAGCGGAATCATCCGCAAGTCTCATGTGCTAAACCGCGCTCTCTTTCTGTGTGAGGAAATGGAGCGCGGTTATTTTTTAGTATGCGTCTTTTTCCGCAATAATCCAGTCGACTTTTGAGGCCGTCCTTTGCTCCCTGGCCGGAATTGTTTTTCTCAGGAGAGGCTTTCTTACACCCAGCCCCTTTAGATTTACGGCATATTCGGCAGAAGCCTCCCCCGACCATGCACCGTCATCTATGGCCCTTTGAATCAGGCTTGAAAAATTCCATGTAACGCGCCCCTTGTCCTTTCCCGATTCCGATGCCTTAAAATAAGTCAGGGCGTCTTTCACCTTATTTGTATTTCTGTCCAGCAGAAAAATCACTTCATTCGTGCCGCCGAGACAGGTCCCCTCTGTCGCAAAGAACAAGTCCCTGGTCACGGATGAAGAGCGGCCGGTTTTTGCAAGGCCAAGATCTGAACCGGTCTCACTCACGCAGTCCTCCTCATTTTCCGTATGGTCAAGGTGAAGAACAAGTGTCTCTCCGCCCTTTACGTCCACGGCAGGAAGCGCATAATGACGCTCATTCTGCGCGCAGTATAATTCCAGTCCCGAGAGATTCCCGTCCTCCAGCGTTTTTAGCACAATATAAGGGCTCTCCGGATGCAGATTACGGGACTTCAGAGCCCCGGCTTTTTTTGGCTGAACTTCTGTTATTGCACAAGCCGGAATGCTTCCGTTATATCCATAAAACGGGAGGGCAAAAGTCAAAGTGTCTCCGCGCGCGTCCTTAATCTCACTGAAAAGCTGGTATCGGCCGCCTGTTTTGGTCGCCTGCCGGAATCTGAAAATAACAGTGTTTCCGCCGTCAGTTATATCCGCGTATGCAGGAACAGGATTATTCGCAGCAGCCTCAAGCGACGCTTCGCTACCGTCTTCCAAAGATGATACAGACGCACTTTCTACGGTTACAGCCTTTGAGAACTCCAGTCTTATTGAAGTGTCACTCGTAACCTCTACGCCGCGTATTTCAGGCGGCTCCTCCTCATCAAGGATACTGATTCCCCTTCCGGTCATCTGGCATGATGAATGATAAATGCAGAGGAGAACGCCTCCCACAATCGCCAGAGCCGACAGAAAATATTTCAGCATGTCTCCCGCTGAAAAAGAATACCCCTCATATATCTTTCTCTTTTCTTCCATGTTTTTTCTCCTATTTTTATAAAATCTTTTACAGTTTTACAGGAGGTCTCGGCCTCCAAAAAATCTTTCCGCCCCGCCAGACTTTTATCAACCTTCCCTCCTTGAAAATTGTTCCGCTTGGTGCTATAATCCGCGTATTATGGCAGAACTATTGGCTCCGGCCGGAAACATTGAATCTCTTGACGCCGCAATCGGCGAAGGCGCAGACGCAGTTTACTTGGGTCTCAAAACTTTTAATGCTCGCATGAGAACATCGAATTTCTCTTTCCGCGAATTTGAGGCGGCAGTCTCGTCGCTCCACAAAAAAGGAAAGAAAATTTATGTTGCCGTAAACACCGTTTGCGAAGAGCGCGAAACCGAACGCCTCTACCGCTTTTTGGCCTACCTTAACCGCGTAGGTCCGGACGGTCTCATCGTGCAGGACTACGGAATAGCACGAATGTGTCAGGAATTTTTCCCGGACCTCATCCTGCACGGCTCCACTCAGATGAACATCGAGTCCGCCGCCGGCGTAAATCTCTTGAGCCGTGAAGGCTTCAAGCGCGTGGTTCTCGCCCGCGAGTTGGGCCTCGAGGAAATCAAGGAAATCAAGTCAAAAACAAATGCAGAACTTGAGATTTTCGTACACGGAGCACTCTGCGTAAGCGAGTCCGGGCTCTGTCTCTTCTCAAGTTTTTTGGGCGGAAAATCCGCCAACCGCGGAATGTGCACCCAGGCATGCCGCCGCTTCTACCAGTCGGAAGTTCCCGGCGGAATGTCTTCCGGCTATTATTTCAGCCCCTGCGATCTCCAGCTCATAGACAAGATTCCGGATCTAATCGAAGCCGGCGTCGAGTCATTCAAAATCGAGGGCCGCATGAAAAGCGCCGAATATGTAGGCTCTGTAGTTTCCGCCTACCGTTACATCATGGACCACTATCAGGAAAACAAGAAAGAGGCTGTGGCCGCCGCAAAGCGCATGCTTGCAACAGACTTCGCCCGCAGCAAAACCTCCTACTGGTACAACTTCAAGGCCGTGGACGAGGGCGTGGAAAAAGCCGGCGAGGAAATTCTTAACCCAAACCAGGCCGGCGGAACAGGAATATACCTCGGCAAGATTGCCGCTTTGACTGACGCGCCGGACGCACTTGTCGAGCAGGTAAAGGCCGCCTCAACTCCGGAAACGCCTCCAGAACTCCGCACCGTAAGACTGTGCCTTCTTAAAGGCGGCTCCTACGATCCGGATCCGGGCGACTCTATCCGCATTCATAAAAAAAATGACGCCGGCCGGCTCAGCCACAAGGTGCGCTATACCGAGACAGATGCGCAGGGAAGAAGATGGCTCGACATACCCGGCGGCTTTGGACAGGACGATGAAGTATACCTTCTGCAGACAAAATCAATGTCAAAAAGGTATCCGCGCGTTCTTCCCAACGACCTCGCTCCTTTCAACCACCAGCCCCGCGATGAGAAACTCCCGGTAATGGACTTGACACCCGTTCAGAAAAACGAGCTTGACTTTTTCCCGGAAGGCACATATGCGCAGGTATCCTCCATTCCCGATGTATTTGCAATTCAGGCAGTTCATCCGGTCCGCCTCATTCTTGAGCTGAACCACGACACTTTATACGATCTGCTAAACAAAAAAACAGTTCTGCCGTTTTCTAAAAAGCAGATTATTCTCTCACTTGACCCATTCTGTCCTCAGGGAATCGAGACTATGCAGTTCCAGCAGCTGGACACTCTTATGCAGGACGGATACAAAACCTTTGTGGCGAACAATCTGGGGCAGGTCTCATATCTCAGGCAAAAGGGCGCCAATATTATCGGCGGACCATATCTCTACACATTCAACCGCTGGGCAGTTTCATTTCTGGAAAACCAGAATGTAGCTGCATTCATCTCGCCCTACGAGAACTCACGAAAGAACCTTGAAAATGTCTTCGAGCAGAAAGTCCGCGCCCGCGTACTGATTCCAATCTACGCCTACCCGGCCCTTTTCAGAATCCGCTTTAAGCTGCCCAAAGACTACGACTTTACATTCTTCAGCGACAAGGAAGGAACGGGATTTAAAGTAAACTCTACTCCGGACGGCTCATTCGTAATGCCGGAAATTCCTTTCAGCATTACGGATAAAACCATTCCGCTTGAGGGCGAGGGCTTTAAGAGATTCCTTCTTGACTTCTCAAAGACAAAAGTCTCAAAGGCGGAACTAAAACCCGTAATGCTCTCACTTGCAAAGCACCAGAGCCTTTCAGGAGCCTCCCACTTTAACTGGAAGGAAGGATTCTATTCCATGTCGCCAGAAGACTACAAGGCTAAGTTCAACAAGCCGGCTGCGGGCAAGGACCGGGGAAAACGCACCTCTAAAAAGTAGGCGTCTGACTTTCTGCCGCCGCTTCCGCCAGGGCGCTTGCAGTCTGTTCCTCAGCGGCGCACTCGCTTTCGGCGGCGGGACTTTCCTGTTCATCCTTCTCCGCAGCCTCTCCGGCCTTTGCAAAACGCTGCTTGAACTCAACTTTTTCCGCAATGATTGTAATACGGCTCTGGTTCTTTCCCTCATCATTCTTCCAGCGGTTCTGCTTCAGGCGGCCGACCACACTCAGCCCCCGCCCCTTCTGGCTGTATTTTGCGCAGACTTCCGCAAGTTTACCAAAAGTCTCAACATCAAAATATGAGACTTCATTCTCATATTCACCGGAGTTGGCTTTCTTGTAATAATGGTTCACGGCAATCGGTATTTTGCAGATTGGATAACCGTGCGGTGTGGTCTTGAAATCAGGAACACGCGTAATGTTTCCCTCAACAATGAGACAATTGATGTTGTTCATAGTGAACTCCTTGTAAAATAGAATGTGAAAAGAAAAAGACTTTTCACTGATAAGAATAGGATTTTTTTTCTTTTATGGCAGTTTTTTTAAAGAAAAAAAATAAATTTTTCTAAAAAAAATCAGACATAGTTGAATAAGAAAACAAATGATGTTTTGCCCGCCTTTACAAGGAGAAAATGCTATATTATCCTTGCGTTTTCAGGAAAGAAAGTGTAAAATATTTAAAAGGAGAAGATATTTTATGGAAGAAGTAATAGACGAAAGTTTCTTTACTGATGTGGCGGAAATATCCCCCGACGAGCGAAGCAAGACGGCCTTTCAGGAAATTTTCTCACCAAAACAAATCGGTGCCATCACAAAATATATTGAGCCCGTAAACGGCAACATGACCCTGGATTACCTCGTGCAAATGTTCAAAGAGGATCCCAGTCTTGAGGCAGTGCCCGTAGAGGATGACACTGTGGTCGGCATCATTGACCGGGCGACAATCGAAAGTGCCACATGCACCGCATGGAAACGCTGGACTTCCGGAAACATTATAGACTACACCGAGCGTGTTACAGAAATTCTTGACGCAAACTGTTATATAGAAAATACAATCGGACAGGTCTCAAAGATAAACCGCGAGACGGGAACCGTTTTCTTTCCCGTTTTTCTTCACAAAGTCTTTTACGGAATTGTCTCGCTCTACAGTTTCTTGGATCAGACGGATAAAATCAGGAAACAGGATCTTGCAAAGGCACAGTCTATCCAGCAGAATTTTATGTCCGGAAGTAAATTCAACTCCGGGTCTCTGAGACTCACTTGCTGGAACCGCATGGCAAATGCTCTCGGCGGGGATATCTATCAGGCAATACAGCTTTCCGACACGAAACAGATGGTATGCTGCTTTGATGTCTCCGGAAAAAATGTTGCAGCCGCACTTCTGACAATCGCAGTCGGCTCATTCTTTAAAATGCGTCTCTGTAATGAGAACCGCCATGATGCCCCGGAAAAAATCATAGGCATGCTCGACGAATTCTTAGAGTCCTCCATGCCTGTAGGAAATTTTATTACGGCGGCAATATGCATTATAGATCAGGCAGAAAAAAAAGTGCGCCTATACAACTGCGGTCACACGCCGGTCTATATTATAATCAAAGACGAAGGCAACAGGGGAAAGATAGCGACTATTACCGCAACCTTTCCGCCGCTCGGAATGGGAACTGTAAAGTCACAGCTGGAGAATCAGTCTGAGGACAAAAAAACGGGCGTAGCAACGCTTCCGCTGGTACACAACATGCATATTGAACTCTATTCGGACGGTTTTACCGATATGCAGAATGAGGACGGCGTAAGATACGAAGACACAAGGGCAAGAAATTTTTTCATCAGCCTTTTTAATGAGCCGGCAGACAAAGTCTCGGACACCATTCAGAATGAGGTAGACACATGGGTCGGACATGCGATGCTTCCTGATGACATCACGGTTCTTGATTTGCGTCTCTAAACATGCTAAACTGTTTTTATGAAAAGATTATTTTTACTAGCCGCATTTGCATGCATTCTGACTGCTGATTTTTTTTCCGTGGAGCCAAGCGCTGAATATCCGTTACTGAAGATAAAGCCGCAGGCTGTTAAAATATGGAAGGATGTGGAGTCGATGAAGGGACAAAGTTCACGCCTCGACTACTACAAGCCGCTCAATAAAAACACTGATGCCGCCGTAATCATTTGTCCCGGCGGAAGTTATCATCACCTTGGAATGTTTCACGAGGGAAAAGACGCTGCTCTCTGGTTCTGTTCCCGCGGAATCTCCGCCTTTGTACTGAAATACCGTGTAAGCGGCGCGGGCCACCACCACCCGGCCATGCTTCAGGACATACAGAGAGCGATCCAGCTTGTTCGGGAAGGCTCCGACGAATACGGAATCAGCCGGAACAAGGTCGGCGCCATCGGCTTTAGCGCCGGCGGACACCTTGTCCTGATGGCGGCGGTTTTTGGAAACGAAGATGTTGACGAGCTTGAAAAGCTGGACATTCCGCACGAAGTTTCCCTTGCGCCTGACTTTATCATGCCCATTTATCCCGTCGTCTCAATGCAGGACGACATCGCCCACAAAAAAAGCCGGCAGAGCCTTTTGTTCCGCGACCAGTCTCAGGAAAGAAAAGATTTATTCTCGATGGAAATGCAGACAGAAAAAATAAAGTGCCCGGTGTTCCTTATGACAAACAAGGACGACCGGACAGTTGACTACCGGAACAGCGTCCGCCTTGACACCGCCCTTACAAAGAGCGGTGTTCCCCACAAGTTCGTGCTGGGAGAGATAGGCGACCACGGCTTTGGCATGGGCAACAACGACTTTGTTCATTCCACAAAATGGAACGAGACAATTCTATGGCCATGGTTAAAAGACGTTCTCAATAACCTGTGACACATCCGTAACAGGAATAAATCTAAGGCCCTTCTTTACATGGGCCGGAATATCATCCAAGTCACGCTCATTGGGCTTTGGAATAAGAATTGTCTTTATCTTATTACGCTTCGCCGCGACTGTCTTTTCGCGCAGACCGCCGATCGGGAGAACCTGTCCTGTAAGGGAAAGTTCTCCTGTCATCGCAAGATTCTGTTTTATAACCTTTTCCGTAAGCAGAGAGACAAAGGTAGTCGCCATTGTAATTCCGGCGGAAGGACCGTCCTTTGGAGTGGCGCCTTCGGGAATGTGCAGATGAACGGTATTCTCGTCAAACCACTTGGCATCCTTTATTCCCTTTGAAAGAACATAATGGCGCGCCCAGTTAAAAGCAATCTGCGCGGACTCTTTCATCACATCGCCCATCTGCCCCGTAAGCTGAAGTCCTCCCTGCTTGCTGGGGAATGAAACCGCCTCCAGCATAAGGGTGTCTCCGCCCATGCTTGTCCATGCAAGACCTATTGCGGTTCCGGGCTTTTCCGCTCTCTTTATAGCACTCTCATCAAAGACAGGTTTTCCGAGATACTTGTTCAAGTCGCCGGAATCTATCGTAACAGTTTTTTCCGGCTCAGTCTTCTCCGCAAAAAGCAGTTCCGTAACAACCTTGCGGTTTATCTTGTCCAAAGCCTTTTCGTAGGCGCGGACGCCGGACTCGCGGGCATACTCCTCGGCAATAGTAAGAAGAGCGGTTCTCGTAAATTTTATCTGATTCTTCTTTAAACCGTTTTTGGCGAGATTTTTCGGAATCAGGTAATGACGAGCAATCTCCAGTTTTTCCTGATCGATATAGCCCGGAAGCTGAATGACCTCGGCACGGTCCATGAGAGGAGCCGGAATTGTGTCCAGAGTATTTGCCGTAAGAATAAAGAAAACATCGCTTACATCAAAGGGCAAGTCAAGATAATTATCACGGAAAGAGACATTCTGCTCAGGGTCAAGAACTTCCAGCAGTGCGCTGGCAGGATCTCCCTGCATGCTCTGCCCCATTTTGTCCACCTCATCGATAAGAAAAACAGGAGAACGGGTCTTTGTAATTTTAAGTCCCTGAATGATTTTTCCGGGCATAGCACCTATATAGGTGCGCCTGTGGCCTTTTATTTCCGCCTCGTCACGCATTCCGCCCACGCTGAACCTAAAGAAAGGCTTTACCATGGCGTCAGCAATCGAGTGTCCGACAGAAGTTTTTCCGACTCCCGGCGGTCCCACCAGAAGCAGAATGGAGCCCTTGTTGTCCTTCTTTAATTTCCGGACGGCAAGAAATTCCACAATGCGCTTCTTTACATCGTCAAGCCCGTAATGGTCGCGGTCAAGAATCTTCTTCGCCTTATTCAAGTCATAGGATTCCTTCTGATCGTCCCTCCACGGAAGCTGGGTAACCAGCTCCAGATAATTACGGGTGCCGATATATTCCGGCGAGTTGGGATCCATGACCTGAAACTTTGAGAGCTCACTCTCAACAGATTCTTTCACCTCACCCTCAAATTTCAGGGCGTCGATTTTCTCCTTGAATTTCTTGTAGTCGTTGACATTACCGGCGGCATCTGTCCCCAGTTCCTCCTGAATGCTCTTCATCTCCTCGCGGAGAAAGTATGCCCTCTGGTTTTTCTCGACACGCTCGTTTATCTCATTCTGAATCTTCTTCTGAATGCGGAGAAGTTCCTGTTCTTTTTTAATAAAGACAAGAACCTGCTCCATGCGCTGGCGGACATTTATGGTCTCAAGAATTTTCTGCTGGTCGTCCTTGTCTATATTAAGAATCGAAGCGATAAAGTCGGCGATTTTTCCGGGGTGATCAATATTAACCATATTGAGCCGCATCTCCTCGCTGAACATGGGATTGTTCTCGGAGATTTCCTTCATCTCGCTGATAAGGGCACGGGTCAGAGCCTTTACCTGAAAAGTATCGTCTTCCTCATCATCAAGATAATTCACAAGGGCCGCAACCGGTCCTGACTCGTGAAGCGGCGACTGAATCTTAAAGCGCTTGATTGTAGAGATAAACACATTGATTCCGCCGTCAGGCAGATTGATTTTCTTGATAATGCGGGCGGCAGTTCCCACAGTGCAGAGATTTTTTATCGTGTTTTTTTCCCTGTCGTCTCGGACAAGGGCAATGCCTATAAAGCCGTCCGCCTTGAGAGCCGCTTCCACGGTCTTCTGGTCGTCGTCGTTGGAAATCTGAAGGGGCGTAAAAACACCGGGAAAAATCGGCCGGCCGACAATAGGAAGGAGGTTCAGAGAATTTGGCAGAACCTGCTCAACGGGAAGAATCTGTCCCAGAGTATTCTGACCGTTTTTTGATTTATTTTCATTATTGCTTGAATTGTTTTTCTTTGCCATTCTTTAAATATAATAAATTATAGTCTAATCGGCAAGGCAAAAGAGCCTTGCGGCGTTCCCATCAACAAGCCGGCATAAGTCGGCGGAAGAAATTCCTCGTGCCTCGGATACATATTTATAGGTATGCTCTATAAAAGTCGGGTTGTTCGCACGGCCCCGCATCGGAACAGGCGACAGGTAAGGCGCGTCTGTCTCCAGAAGAATTCTGTCGCAAGGCACAAACGCCAGGAGCGCGCGCATATCATCGAGCCTGGATTTTTTTGTATAGGTAACCGAGCCTGAAAAACTTATATACCAGCCCAAGTCCAAGAAGGCGCGCGCCTCGCTCAAGCCGTATGAGTAGCAGTGAATGATTCCGTTATGATAGCCCGCCTCCCTTATGCAGTCCAGAGTCTCACTAGCGGCATCGCGTGAGTGCACTATTACAGGAAGTGAATATTCTTTTGCCATTTCAAGCTGGAGCAGAAAAAGCTCTCTCTCGGCCTCAAACATCTTGGCGTCAAAATCAGACTCGGAGCGCCCGTCTGCGCCGCCGGGGTTCCAGTGATGGTCAAGCCCGCACTCACCGAGCGCGACAAGCTTTCTGTTGAATGCGTCCGGAGACTTTTTTGCGGCGATGATATTGGCGCGCAGAGCCTTCAGGCATTCAAAGCGGGCACGGATAGAATCGGGGTCCGGCCAGATGCCGGCCGAAAAATGAATGAAGTTTTTGCAGGCACTGACAGTCTCGGCGTCTCCGCCGGCCTCCAGTTCAGAAAAAGTCTCGGCAAACAGTTTCTGACGGACGGGCAAATCTTCAGCCTTTACACCGATGTCAAGGGCAAAGGAACAGCCGTTCAAAGCCATTTTTTGCAGGACAGACCTGCGCGTCCAGCAGTCCTCTTCACGCAGAATATTAAAATGAAAGTGAGTGTCAGAATACATTATGAGAGGGATTCTAGCACAAAAGCGGCTTAGTTACAACTGGAAAAACACCGGCGGGACCGGAAGCAGAGACTTGACAAGCCCTCATTTTATCGTTATTATATATTCTACGCCGAAATGGTGGAATTGGTAGACACAAGGGACTTAAAATCCCTCGGCCGTAAAAGGCCGTGCCGGTTCAATCCCGGTTTTCGGCAGGATACAACTCCTTGCATTAAGTTTCCATGATAATCGCCATGACAGTTATCATGAGGTTGTCATAGGAAACTTGGTGAGAGGTTTTCTGACTCTTTTTCAAAAAAACGAACTTTCATATGAACTAATCCGGGTCTCTTATTTTTGAATATCTGAAAACAGTACATTTTTCGTATCCATTTCTGCCCGCTGTATCCCGTAAGTTCTACGATATAGAGGATTTCAGCAGACCAGCGGTAAAAAAATATCAGATTTTTTTTCAGAGACACGCAAATTTTTAAAAAAAACTCCTACTCTATAGTAGGAG
>CAYFWC010000024.1:0-9431 GCA_964346805.1 uncultured Treponema sp.
GAATTGGAAGTGTCAAAATTTGAAATACAAGAATTCTGCTTCACAAAATCGCTCAAATTTGATAAGCCATCTTTTGTAAGGGTTGTAGTAGTACAAGAAAGTGTTTTGCCTTCATTTTTTCCTTTTTCAAAAAGAAGGATATTAGTATCTACGGTTGCACTCTCAAATACTTTAACCCCGGCAAAGTCAACAAGTAATTTTGGATTTACATTTTTTGCAAAATAATCACGCAATTTCTCGCCATATCCAGCACGCATCCATTTATTTGAAGTTATAAAACAAAGCCGTCCTGTAGAATTAAGCAAATTACAACCTTTTTCGTAGAACAAACAGTAAATATCCCCTGTTTTTGCAAAACTCTTGTAGTTTTGAGCTTCATATAGATTAGCAAGTTTTCCACTATCTTTCTGTAACTGGATATATGGTGGATTTCCAATCACAATGTCAAAACCTTCTGCAGTATTAAACATCCATTCTGCATCAAAAAATGGAGATACTGCATTCTGGTCATAAGGATTCCATTCTGCAAGTTGCTCCGCATCTTTTGGCGCAAACATTTTATTTTGTTCTAAAAGGTTAGCAAGCTCAGCTCTTAATTTTCTATCATCTTCACGGCATTTTGCTTTTGCTTCTGCAGTTGGAGCTTTGAAATGTTCATGTCTTTTTTCCTGAATCTCCAATTTCTTTTTCTCAATTTTACCATCAGGATCTGAAAATAAATCTTTTTGAGATTTACGTTCCATTCCAATTAAACTGTTAGCGGCTACAAATTTAGTTTCAAGATTTGGTAAAGGATTAAATCCATAATTATCCTTAACACTGTCGGTCTTTTCCTGTTCACAGATAAGACTAATAAAAAATCGTAATTTACAAATCTGAACTGCAATAGGTTGAATATCTACTCCATAAAGACACTTTTCAATCAATTCAAGTTTTAGATTATAAAAAGATTTTTTATCATTAAGTACACCACCACATTTTTGGATAAGATAAACAATTCTCTGTAAAGCACCCATTGGAAAAGCACCTGAACCACAAGCCGGATCCAAAACTGTTATCTGTTTTAATGCATCCGCCAAAGCAGATTTATTTGTATCATTATATGAATCAATAGAATCATCAAATAATATATTTAATTCTTCATGAGTTACCTTTACTGTTTTTGAAATATAATTCTTAATTGACTCATCTACCATAAAACTTACAATTTCACGTGGAGTATAGAAAGAGCCAGAATCTTTACGCGCAGTTTCACTTGTTTCTGGATTATATGTTCCAAGTAAGTTTTCAAATACTTTACCTAATAATTCTGGATCAAGAGCAACCTGAACATCGCTAGGACTATTTTCCTCAACAGTGAAATTATAACGACTCAAAAGGTGAATTACACCTTCATGTTCGCCATCATCTTTTTGCCAAAAAAGATTGTTAGGAATAAAGGCCATCCAGTCTGGCTCACGGCTAAAACCGTCTGTAAAGACTTCAATATTCTTTTTGTTTTCTTTGTCATCAACAAGTTTGTCCAAACACTCAAAAAGTCCACCATTTAAAAATGGAACAGTCTTAAAACGTTCTAATATTTGAGTATAGTTCTCCTTGAAAAAAGTTTTTTCCTTATTATCACGATAAAGATTCTTCACTCCAAAATGCTTATTCTTCGATAAGCTCTTATCATCAGCAAATGCACGTTCTTCAATTTTCTTATTCAAAGTAGCAAAGAAAAGATTTTGCAAAATTGCATTGTAATAATTACCATCTTTTTTACTCTCAGGCTTGAATTCTGTCAAAACCTTATTAAGTTCTGATTCATCAAATACCCAAGAAGGAATTAAATCTTTTTGCTTAATGAACCAAACAAACATTAAACGAGTAATAAGCCGAATAAGATTCAATTCATTATTATCTTTTGTTTGTTTAACATTGAATTTTCCATTTTTATCTTTTGATGTGTCACCAATAGGGAATGTAACTTCTTCACATGCCCATTCATACCAATTGAAAAGTTCATCATAAAACTGTTTTGTAAGTACTTCTACGCTGAATGCATCTGTCAAATCCTTCAACGTAAGAATATCTTTATGAGTTTCAAGATATGCAAATCTGTCAGAAATAGTTCTGGCCGGCAAATGTTTTCCAAGAATATATGTATATCTTTTTGCAGAAGTTGAATCTTTTGTATTTACTCTTTTTTCCACATAAGAGAAACGCCATTCCTGATTTTCAACATTCTGATGATGGAAGATTATCAACGCACCTTCAAACTGATTTATATACTGGCGGACAATAGTCTGAATTCCGACCTTATTGTTTTCAAGTTTTTTGCTATCACCAACGGTAATATCAAAAACTTTAAGTTCACTTCCAAAGAAATAAAAAGAAGCCGCATGACGAATTTTTGTAATGTTTGCATTTTCAGCTTTTTCTCGGACTTCTGGAGCATTTGTAAGAATATCATAGCCTTGCTCGTAATCACCAAAAATTGGAGATAAAATTTTATTCAAAAAGTATTCAATTCCGCACCAGTCATTTTCGAAAATCTGTCTAAAGTTTGTCATTTATTTTTCCCTTGTTAGTAATAGAATCCGGCGAAAATATAAGCTTCGCCATGCTTTTGCGTGTTTGCAGATGTTATATTTCCAAGTTCCTGTTGGATCATATTTACAATATCCTCAGTTGTTGCAGGAATAAGAAGTTTATTAGGTTCCCCTAGTTCTGTAAGAAGTTTGTCTAACCTCTTTGCCAGAGTAATGTTACCCGATTTGATGGATTTTATGGCCTGTCCTATTAAGCTCATGGATTCTTTAGGTAATTTTGCACTAGTAATCCATTTATTTGCTTTAATAAGTACGTTCGTAACATCAACCTTTGCATTTTTAGCTTTACTCAGTTTACTTTCATATACATTGTAGGCATCCATAGCGGCCTTTCTTTTCGATTCAATATTTTCGATTGTGTCAGAGGCAGCCTCAACCGTATTTGGTGTACATTTGCAGGAATCAAACATATCCATGTAGTTAATAACCTGAGCCTGCAAGTCTTTTGCAACTTTTACATAAACACAACCGTATTTATTTTTTATTTTTATTGCAAAATAAGTATTTTCTTTTTCATCTTGCATAACAGGAGCAAAGAATTTTTCTTCTGCATTTTCAAGTTTCTGGATAAAATCATAGCGTTCAGGATTTGAATCTCTATATTGCTTTAATTCAGCAATATATTTTTCTTGCGGACTTTCCTCACCATCAATAATTGCTTCAAAATTTCCTTCTGAAAGCTCCTCTTCCTGAGTGAATATTTTTGAATCTTCACCAAACATAGTGTGAAAAGACTGCAATTTAGTGTAAGCATTCTGCACAAGATTTATTTGCTCGTCGCCCTGGCTTGAAGGATAAAAGTTATAAACATAAATATCTTTGTTTTCGCTTCCAATACGGTTTACACGGCCAATTCTCTGAATAAGCCGTGTAGAATTCCATGGCGTATCGTAATTCAATATTGAATTTGCCCTATGCAGGTTAATGCCTTCGGCAAGAACTTCTGTTGTAATAATTACATCGTAATCATTCTTCTGTTTTGCTTTGTCATAGTTTGCATCGAAATTTTCTTTGATGATTGGCTCTTTTTCATCACGATTGGCCGCAGTAATTACAAGAGGTTCTTTTCCAGTAATATTTTCAACGGCACGACTTAAGGATTTAACGGTACTAATTGCTTCTGAGAAAATAACAAGCTTATGAGGAATGTTTCTTTCATTACAAAAAAGGCCAGAACTTTCTCTAAGGGCAGACTTAAACCTGTCAAATTTAGGGTCGTAATCATTTTCATTCCAACGCTCTACAAGGTCGTTGATTTTTGCCAAATCTATTTTTAAGTAATCAATATAGGTTTTCTTATCATCACCGAAAGTCTTAAAATCAGAACAGTTATATTCAGCATTCTGATTCTTTTCGTTTCTACCCTCTTTATTGAACTTTTCGATTTTGGCTCTTATATCGTCAAAACAAGTTTCAAGGGTAACGACTTTTCTAGGATTTCGAGCCTGTTTATCTTTAATATCAAGTTCTTTATTTACATCAATCTGAGGACAAATAAAGATTGTATCATTTTCCCACATGGTAATCATGTTCTGAGTATATCTCTGGAAGTTTCTCAAAGACTCTTTGAATGCTTCAAAACTACTTTCAAGTCGTTTTACAAGAAGAATCTGCATAATGCGAGCAAGCTGATTAGATGAACGTTGCGCCGTCATGTTTCTTCCAGAATAAACTTTATCGTATTTGCTATCGAGGAACATTGTAGCCCTATAACGATAATATCCAAGGCCTTCGGAAGCGAATAATTCTCCATCATCAACTTTTGGCGCAATCATATTCATTGTGTCAGAGAAAAGCTGAGCGAGTTTTTTATCCATTGTGTAATAAAGATTTTCAGGCCCATGAACCTGAGGGAATTTCAAATCGTCAGAATAATGCTTTTTAATATCCGTACGTGTACGTCTTACAAGAATATCACTCAAAACTTTTTCGCGAACTTCTTTTGAAAGTGCAATAAGTTCCTTTTTAGTATTTGGATCAGAAACAAATGACGATTGCTCTACTCCAAGCCCTTGTTTCTTTGAATGAATAAGTAAACTGTATTTCCTATTTACTTCTGCAAAGAAATGCTCCAAATCACGGCCTTCGACTTTCTCAAAAGAAGAATTCTTTGGTTCATGCTCAAAAAGATAAATCTGATTCTGAATATCGCGAGGACTATTATTCTGCATTGTAGCAGAAAGCAAACCAATGAATGGATAATAACCAGTACGGGCATTAACGCTTTCAAGATACTCTGAAAGAGCAATATACATTTCAGTGCCCGAATTACGGAATTTATGACTTTCATCTATGATAACAAGTCCGTAGTT
The DNA here is from genome assembly GCA_964346805.1 of uncultured Treponema sp. Classification (GTDB taxonomy): domain Bacteria; phylum Spirochaetota; class Spirochaetia; order Treponematales; family Treponemataceae; genus Treponema_D. The sequence goes on from CAYFWC010000024.1 coordinate 4,907, forward strand.
TTCGGTATCAGATGAGACTTTCTTCATTTCTGGAGCCATTTCTTTTACAGCCTGTTTTTTATCATCAGAAGATAAAGTAAATTCTTCGTCATCATCTTCTATTGCATCTTCGGCATCACTTAATTCTTCTTCTGAAAAATCATCAGAAAGATGATTTAAACTTCCAGTCGTTAAGAATCTTACATGTTCTTCAATCTTATCTGTCTGTTCTTTATCAAATTTCTTAATTGTATCTACCCAAGAGGATTTAATTGCGGGCGGAACGATAATTAAAACCTTATCCGATTTTTTCAAAGATGCTGAAACATCGATAAAATATTTAATGATTAAAATTCCGACAACAGTTTTTCCAAGACCTACAACATCACCTAGAGCAAAGCCCCCATGCTGAATCATATAAGAATAGCATTGCTGAACGGCATTTAGCTGATATTCCAAAGGTTTTATTCCTTCTGGCAAATAGCCAGTCAGAATTGACTTGAAATTAGCATCAGTTATTATACCAAATTTGTCTTGCAACAATTTGATATAATTCTCGTAAGGAGTAAGATTTTCAGAAGTTACAGGAACAGGGTTTAAATTTGGATTCTCTTTCGATTTCTTTCCTACTGGAGAATTACCAACTTCAATAACAAACTCTTTAGTCCAATCTTTTGAGATTTCCCACTTTTCATTGAACCAATAATAGTGGCCTTTAAATGGACTATATTCATCAGGTTTTGCAGTAATATGAGAAGAATCTATATCCAAAAAGTTGAGTTCTGAATTGCCTTCCAAGCCCATTTTTGTAAAGTTACTGCTTCCAATAATTCCACAAGTCTTTCCTTGTGTACTCATGAAAATATAACATTTTGAATGAAAGAACTGACTTTCATCATCTTCATTCATTTCAAAAATATGAACTTGAATTTTAGGATTATCGCCAGAGCAATTATCAATAAGCATTTTTGCGGCCTTCTGATATTGCTCATCATTCATTTCAACATTCTGTAAGTCGATTTTCAAATAATCCTGAGGATAGATTTTAGCAGTTTCGTACGCATCCGCAGTCAAATCTTTTTTAAATACATTCGGATCTTTACCAATTAAAAGACGAAGTTTCGTATTATCACGAGACAAGAAGTTTATAAGAGATTCAGTTACAAGAGAAGTTCCCTTCAAATCCCAATAACCAGTAGCAATGCAAATTTCATTGATTTCTGGCATTGAAATAATTTCATTCAATGTATCTACAAGTTTAAGTTTTGGCGAATTATCTACAAGTGTATTTCCAAACATTTACGCGTTCCTGTCCTGTCTAAGAAAAATTGTCATATCATCAAGCGGAATTTCAAAATAATTGAGCAAATCAATTGCAAGCTTCATTAAATCGTTCGCGCTTCTATTTGTTTCTACATAAAAGCCATCTAAAACCTTACAAGGTTTACGAAGTTCTTTTGCAGAAGCTGAGTAGTATTTTTTATTTTGCTTTGAAATAAAATCTGGATTATCTGCCAGAGATTTTAACTTTGCTAAATCCTTCTTTCCTAAGCAAGCAACAAACTGGACATAAAGCTGAGACCAACAATTCATATCTGGATAAGCATAGCCGTCAAAAATAAAGGCAGTAGGTCGTTTAAAGGTAAAGTCCTCAGTTATCTTATGCGGTGTGTCTTTATTAAGTTCTTTTATGATTCTTTGATTTTCAGAATTGCTCTGCTCTACTTCCTTAGGAGATTCTTCAACTTTAATTCCAGTAAACTGAGAAATTAAGGCCGCAATTTCCTGAGAGTTCTGTGCAAACTGGTCTAATAGTTCAAGATATTTTACTTGGAATGAAGCCGCAGTCTGGACTTCTTCAACACTTGAATGATCCAGATTCTGCCAGATGTAATCTTTTAAGGCTAACATATCTTCCTGAGTAGAGGTAAGATTTGTTAGTATACGATTTATTTTTTCAGTCCCATTTTCCATTTTATTCATCCAATACCATTTTATATTATCGTCATGTCAAATAATGACACTCATTCATTTTCTGCAGAAGATTTTTCATTCATCACAAAAATATCACCAACATCGCAATTAAGAGCCTTGCAAATCTTAGACATACTTTCCATCGAAATATATTCACCCTTGCCGAGTTTTGCCAAAATGTTAGTTGAAATACCCGCCATTTTGATAAGGTCAGTTTTATTCTTAATTCCCTTATCAATAAGCATCTTCCAAAGTTTTCTGTAGTCTACATTCATAAAAAATCCGAATTATATTATACCATAGATTCATTGATTTATGAGATAAATATCATGGTTTTACAAGATTTTTTTGAAAATATCCTATTTCCACTTTGTCGACAGACCACCAATCTACCTAGCATACCTAACTTTTGTACCGGTCGCGTGAATAACAGGATTCTTTATACCAATATCCCTGTAAAAGAGTTCCGTCTCACCATTCAACTTTAACACAACATCATCAAGATTTTCCTTGCAGAAAAGATTTTTCCAGTCAGGATGCTGATTAATTGCTGTCTTAAAATAATCAATCAACTTGTGGCAAAAAAACAAATCAAAGGAATTGCCCTTTTTGTGTTTTCCGGCATTATACCCCTCAAGAATTTCTTTTGGGGGATTAAATGTAGAAAATCTGTTGAATGTTTCTACAGCTTTTACATTCAGCCCAGAAAGAGAATTCTTTTCGAGCCATTCCGGCAACTGTTTTTTAAATTCGTCTGAAAAAAAGAGTCAGCATTAAACCTAATGCTGACTCGTGTTAAATAGAGTCGGGCAACCCGGATTTGAACCGGGGACCTCTACGTCCCGAACGTAGCGCGCTACCAGCTGCGCTATTGCCCGAAAAATCATTTTGATTTTTCTCGCCGGCTCTCCGCTCTGCAAAAAACCGGCTTTAATTGAAAAAAATAACCCGCCCAAAAGCTTGAGCGGGTTTAGCGGGAGCGACGGGGCTCGAACCCGTGATCTCCGGCGTGACAGGCCAGCGCGATAACCAGCTTCGCTACGCCCCCGTGTTGTAGTATTGATATTACAGGAAATCACAAATATTGTCAAGATGTTTTTATTTAAAAAATGAATTTTTTTTCAGATTTTAAATCCCTGGGCGGCGGCCTTTACCAGCTTTGACTTCAGAAGTGTATTCTCCTTTCTTACCTGACTGAGTTCATAAGCCTGTGTCTTTATTGTCTCTATCAATTCTCCTGTGCTGAGCGCACCGCTTCCGAGCAGGTCCTGTATTCCCGCCATCTTTGCGTCAAAGTCCTCCGCCGCCTCTTCGCTTGCTATGTCAAATGAATTATTCGCGCTGTCTGCCGGCGGCTCAAATTCATCGCCAAAATGCAGCGTCTCGCTGGCAAGAACTTTTTCCGAGATTCTGTAAATTGCCTGTGACAAAACGCTCTGTGGCTTGTACATAATTACCGGTAGTCTCGAAGCCAGCGCCTTGTCCTCCAGAGAGTCCCGGTACATTACGCCGAGATGCTCCAAATCAACTCCCAGATATTCCTTGCAGGACCTCCTTATGCGGAGTGCGCGGTCCGCATCTTTTGGATCGTCAATCATGTTCATGACAAGGCGCGGCCTGAAAGTCTTAAGGTTGCGGACAAAGACCTCGGAGTTTTTGGGGTCAATCTTTGCAAGCTCTGCCAGCATCTGCGGAATGTATAGTTTCTGCATCTGGGCTGAATCTTTTCTCAACGAGGTAAGCCACTTCGCGGCGGGGCTTCCGCTTTTAAAAGTCGAGTGCATCAAACGGAAAACAGAGTTCTTTAAAAAGAGATAGGCGTTGAGCGTGGAAGTAACCGTAGGGGCGGCGACAATAATTCCCTGCGGAGACAAAAGAAAAAGGTCAAGAATTATCTGGTGCGTGCCGGCACCCAAATCTATAATAAGATAATCCGCGTCTATGTTCTTAAAATTCTTTATAATCTTTGTCCGCTGGGGAGCCTTTAGAGATGTAAGCCCCGGAATCTCACTGTCGCCGGCAATAAAATTTACGCCCTCGTATTCCGTCGGGCAAATAATGTCGGCAAAGTTTCCGTTTCCCAAAAGCCAGGTGCCGAGACCTTTTTTGGGCGCGGGCTGTCCGAGCACCAGATGCAGGTTTGAGGCACCCAAATCCAAGTCGGCAAGAACAACCTTCTTTCCGGCCTGTCCGAGAGCAATGGCTAAATTTGCGGACAGGAGGCTTTTTCCGACTCCGCCCTTTCCACTCGCAATAGGAATTATCTGCATAAGAGCACCAAGAATTATAGATTTCAAGACCTTGATTACTTTTTCGGTGCTTAAGCGGCAACTCCGTTGCCGTAATTAGTTCAAGGAGTATTGTTTCCAACACCCTGACCTCTTTCTCGCGGCCCAAGCGCCAGCCTCGTTGCCGTAATTAGTTCAAGGAGTATTGTTTCCAACACCCTGACCTCTTTCTCGCGGCCCAAGCGCCAGCCTCGTTGCCGTAATTAGTTCAAGGAGTATTGTTTCCAACACCCTGACCTCTTTCTCGCGGCCCAAGCGCCAGCCTCGTTGCCGTAATTAGTTCA
>CAYFWC010000024.1:9531-34165 GCA_964346805.1 uncultured Treponema sp.
GCCCAAGCGCCAGCCTCGTTGCCGTAATTAGTTCAAGGAGTATTGTTTCCAATACCCTGACCTCTTTCTCGCGGCCCAAGCGCCAGCCTCGTTGCCGTAATTAGTTCAAGGAGTATTGTTTCCAATACACATCTGTTTCCTCAAAGTATATCAGTGTCTTGATACCAATATAGTAGCACAAATTTATTCTTGTGAAAAGCCCGCCTTGACAGGTAACCCGCTATCTGTTACCTTTAAATAATCCATGAAAAAAAATTTAGTTTCTTCCGGCATAAAATTGTCTTTCTTAACTTTGGTTTCCCGTGTTCTGGGCCTGGTCCGCGAGATGACCAAGGCGAGATTTTTGGGAACTTCCTCTCTGGCTGACGCTTTTGGAATCGCCTTTTTAATTCCGAACCTGCTGCGCCGTCTCTTTGCGGAGAACAGTATTTCCGTCGCCTTTATCCCGACTTTCCGGGGGTATCTTGAATCCGGCAAGAGCCGGGAAGAAACAAGGGAATTTGTGTCGAGCACCTTTACGCTCATTTCCTTCTTAACCGCCCTGGTGGTTTCTGTCGGAATGTGCGTCACCCCCCTTCTGGTACGCATCTTCCTCAAATCCGGGGAAGGAGAACTGATTGCGGAAACAAGTCTCCTCACGAGAATCATGTTTCCCTACCTGTTTGTAATTTCGGCGGCGGCCTGCTTCCAGGGAATTCTTAACGGAGGAAAAATCTTTCTTCCGTCCGGCTTTACACCCATTCTCTTTAACCTTTGCGTTATCGGCGGAACTTACCTTCTGTCCCCCCTTATGAAAAATCCGGCGCGCGCCATGTCCGTCGGTGTAATTGCAGGCGGTTTTCTGCAGGCCGCCTTCCAGCTCCCCTTCGTGATAAAGGCAGGCTGGGGCGTACGCCTTGTCTCCATAAAAAAAGCATTCACCAATCCGGGAACAAAAAAAGTAATCGCCCTCATTATTCCCACAATCATAGGAATGGCATCATACCAGCTGAACGACCTCGTTTCCACAGCCCTTGCCGGACGGGCTGGAGTCGGAATCGTCTCAAGCCTCCAGTACTCACTCCGGCTTCAGGAACTGATTCTGGGAATCTTTGCGGTCTCAATCGGAACTGTTATTCTTCCCGACCTCTCGGCTTTTGCAAAGCGCAGGGAATGGGACGAATACAATTCAATGCTGAGCTGGGCCATAAAAATAATCGCACTCATAACAATTCCCATTACTTTTTTCTCGCTTATTTCCGGGCGTGAGATAATTCAGCTCGTATACAAGACATCAGCCTTTGACGAAAATTCTGTTCTGCTCACACTGGACGCTTTCCAGTGGCACATAACGGGGCTCTTTTTTATCGCTGTCAACCGAATTATCTCCCCGGCGTTTTATGCGCAGGGTAACACAAAGCTTCCCACTCTGGCCGGAATCATATCTTTCGGGGTGAACATTATTCTGGCGGCAGTCCTTTCATTTAAATGGGCCGGACGCGGAATCGCCTTTGCCCTGAGCGCCGCAAGCCTTGTAAACACCGCCATTCTCTTTGTCTTTATGAAAAAACTCGACTCAATCGATGTCGCAAAGGCGGTAAAGTCAACAGCGCTCTACTCACTAAAAATGATTCTCTTTTCCGTCCTCGCAAGCATTCCCTCTGTATTTGCCCACAGATTCCTTGTCGAGAAATTCGCGGACAGGGGCCGGCTTCTTGCAAACGGAGTTCCGCTCGCCATAACAGCCGTAATCTTTGCGGCGGCCGGAATTTTTCTTTTGGCGGTAACACGGGATTCCGCCGTCATGGGTATTCTGAAAAAAAGAAAATAAAATTTGCTTTTTTTACGGAACGGGTTTATAATTTAAACCAAAATGGAAGCAGTTAAAAATTTAGCAGAATTTTACGACGAACTTTATCCGGTAACAGAATGCCGGCAGAAGTTCTTTGAAGAGCGACTCGCAAAATATCCGCACCCGGCGAAAATTCTCGGCATAGGCTGCGGAACGGGCATTCTGTGCCACAGACTGGCAAAAATGGGCTTTGACGCCACCGGCCTTGAGGCCCAGCACGCCCTGCTGGAATCTGCATCCCGCCGTTACATAAACCAGCTTATGTCCCTCCGCTATTTCCAGATGTCAACGCTGGAAATGAGCCGCTTTTTGGGAAAGAGCTTTTACAACATCATTTCCTGCCTGAACAGCCGCGTAATTTTTATACATGATTCCATTCTGATGAGAAAATTCTTCTTTGACTGCAGGGAACTTCTGACTACGGACGGAATCCTTGTCATAAACCTTGTGAACTTTCAGAAATATACGCCTGACAGCGTGAATAAAAAAATCGCCCTCCCTTTAAGGGAAAGCGTCCGAGTCCTGTACAAGTCAAGCGTTTCCGAAGTCTCCGGGGATAATTTTGTACTGGACTCATTCCTGCAAAAGGGCGGCCGCAATTATCCCGTCTACGAGAGAGCCGAAATCTATCCGCTTAAAAAAAACGAGATTGAGGGGTTTGCCAGAGAGGCCGGTTTTTCCAAGATTGAATTCTATTCTGACTTTAACCTCTCGCCCCTGTCGCCGGACAGCGACTATATAACTGCGGTAATAAGCTAAAAAAGCGGCCGGTTATTCTACCGCACCGCCCTTTCAGTATGAAGCCAAGTCGTTGTACTAGAATGAACTGACTTTTTTGCTCTTACTAATATATCTTCCAGCGGTTGTTCTCTTTCTTAAAGCGGCTGGCGTTCACTTCTATTATGCGGCCGTCTTCACCGGAAAGTTTTATCATCGATGTAAGCGGATTTATTTCCGTAATGCGGAAATTTGTTCCGTCGTAGAACATACGAGTTCCCTCGGAAGGAAGCTTTTTGCGGGCGTCGGCGTAAAAGTCGTATTCATAGGCAAGGCAGCACAAAAGGCGTCCGCACTGACCGGAGATTTTCATCGAGTTGAGGGAAAGGTTCTGGTCCTTGGCCATACGAATCGAAACCGGGCGGAGCTTGTCGCTGATGGAATGGCAGCAGTAGGGACGACCGCAGATTCCGAGACCTCCCGTAATACGGCTTTCGTCACGGACACCAATCTGGCGGAGTTCAATTCTCATCTTGAACACACTTACTAGATCCTTGACCAGTTCACGGAAGTCAACACGCTGCTCGGCACTAAAGAAGAAAAGCGCCTTCGGCTCATCAACCAGAAAGTGGACACCGATAAGCTTCATATTGAGTTTGTGAAGGGCAACCTTTTCCTGAAAAACCTTAAAGGCGGACTTTTCCTTTTCCTTAAATTCCTCAGCCTTCTTCAAGTCGTCCTTGCCGGCCTTGCAGTCAATCTGGACAATATCGTCCTTTCTGATGCCAACAGGCTTTTTTGCCTTGCCGAGAACTCGGGCCATATCCTTACCGTAACGGGTAGGAATAATTACGGCATCTCCCGTCGCAAGCTCCAGACTGCCGGGACTTGCGAAAACACCCTCACAGGAATAATCAAGGCGGAGCACATACAGGGGATCTTTAAAGACAAGCGTCTCCTGACCGGCGTTTTCCTCTGCAAAGTCTTCCAAGTCCAAAAGGTCTTCATCGTTTTCGTCTATGTCGTTTTCAAAAATGTCGCTCATATATTTTACCTTATTTAAGGCGTCCCTAAAAACCGCAGTCTTCAGAGCCTTACTTTATTTTACCCCACTTCTAAACGGCGGTCAAGTCTACGACAAGCCCGTTTATCTCATGCACTTTTTTAAGAAGATTCAGTCTGTCCAAATGGTTATACCAAATGTCGTAACTGAGCTGCTCAAGTTTCTCGTCAATAACACGAATCTGGATTCTCGGCTCAAAGGGTTTCCCCGTCCGGCGGTTGATTCCCTTGCGCTTGTGCTCCTCCAGCTCATAGTTGTTCTTTTGAATAAATTTTACAAACTGGCCGACAGCCTTTTTATAAGCCTCAAAAGTCTGTGAATTAGCGCTTTCGCTCAAAGCGTCTCCCGCCTCGTCAAGCCTGTCCTTTAAAAAAATTATCGCCTCTTCCTGACCAAGCCCCGCAATTTCGGGCGGAAGTCCCATGGTCGCAAGCGCAGTTTCCTCAGTCTTAGTATTTACCAGAGAAGAAAAAAGGGTTTTTTTTACAGCCCCGCTCTTTTGGGCGGCCCGGTCTTTTTCCTGCCTGCGGGCATTCTGGGCGGCAATTCTGCTCTGCTCAGCCTGCGTCGCGTTGTAATAAAGTCCGTTTAAAGTCGGGTCAAAGGAATTCATTTAATAATTGACTTTCTCTTGATTTCTTTCAACTGCTTTTGCTTAAGCGTGTCTTTCTCAAAACTCTCTTCATCGGTAATTGAAATACAGTGCCCGTGAAGAACCACACCCTGCTCAACCTGAAGCCTGTGTGTAGCAATGTCGCCCAGAACAGTTGAACTTTCCGTAAGCCTTATTCCGTCAGGCGCGCTTATGTCGCCCAGAACAGTTCCGCTTATTACCGCGGACTTTGCCGAAATGTTCCCCCGTATACGGGCTTTTTCTCCGATAATCAGGTTTCCGGTAATCTCCAGATCGCCGTCAATGTCTCCGTCCACCATCATGGCGCCGGACACACGAAGGTTTCCGGCAAAGGCAGAGCCGGCTCCAACAATTGTGGTTAATGAAATATCATCGGAAAAGAGCGCCATCAGTTTGAGACCTTTATGTTAAGGTATTTAATCGGGTCAACAACATCGCTTCCGATATGAACTTCGTAATGCAGGTGCGGCCCGGTTGTAACACCGGTATTTCCGATTGTTCCGATAACGTCTCCCTGAGAGACAAACTGTCCCTTGGTAACACGGATTGTATTCATATGGGCGTAGCGGGTATAAATACCATGCTTGTGCTTTACAATAACATTGTTTCCGTAACCCATGTCGTATGCGACAGTCACAACCTGACCGTTTGCGGCGACATGAATCGGGTCGCCGGAACGCCATGTGGAAAGGTCGATTCCCTTGTGAACATACCACTGTCCCGTAATCGGGTGAATCATAGGGCCGAATCCCATCGAAATATGGAGCTGGGGACTGCGGACAGGCCAGATTGACGGAATGTCACTGAAGAGAGAGTTCTGTGTCTCAAGCATTTTTCCAATCTGTTCTATAGGCTGAACCGCACCCTCCAGATAGGAAGTGAGCTGCCTGATGTCCGCAGCCTCGCGGACGCTCCCGGTCGCAAGTTCCTCGGTGGAAAAAAGAGAAGAGAGGTCGCCGTTGTTCAAGGGCGTATTACTAGCCCCGGTCTGCTGCTCAATGCCCAGCAATGACAGAGACTGGTTCAATGACGACTGGAAACGCCTTGCGGTCTGAAGCAGGTTGTTGTTCTCGTCACGGAGTTCATCAAGGCTAGCCATTGTCTGGCGGTTTTCTGTAAAGAGGCGGCTGATTTCCGCGCTCGCGTTTATAGCATTCTTATTGAAAAAAATGAAACTTAAAACTACGCCGAGTGCAATAATAATACCCAGCACCATCGCAAAAACATTGGTCTGGAAATTCACTACCTTTCCCTGCGCATGGGGAACAATCATTACTGTAAGTTTATTGTCAAAAATATGAAAAATTTTAGAGAGGCCAGACTTTACCCTGTCTGAACTGGTCTGTCCGGATGAGAATGATTTTGACATTATTTTTGATAAATCGCGTTTTCTGGCCAATCTTTATCTCCTGCCGATAATCATCGCATTATCGTTTAATTTTATCAAGAAAAAGGCAATCTGTCAATGACAGATTTTACCTGCAAATAGAATTTGACATATTTTCCCGCTTGTGTTATTATATACTATAAATATAATTACATTATCGGTTAATTAAGACAAAAATGTAAGCTGAGTCTGTAAGGCGCAGCTTTACTCACCAAAACTTTTAGGACATAAGCCATGCAGTTTTTTGATACTCATGCTCACATCGGGCTGATTTACGATGATCCGATAGAGCAATTACGCGTAATTCAGCAGGCCAAAATGGCAGGTGTTGCGCGTATAGTCAGCATTAATAATTCTCTTCACGATTTTGCGCGTGTTTACCCTACGCTCAAAAATATTTCGGGCATTTATCATGCCTGCGGAGTCGCTCCGTCTGAAGTCACCAATCCGGGCAAGGACTGGATTCATACAATAGAAGAAAATCTCAAGCTTCCGAATGTTATTGCGGTCGGAGAGACGGGGCTGGACTATTTTAAACAGTACGGCGACAAGCGCACGCAGATTGAAATGTTCATAACCCAGCTCGAGCTGGCTCAAAAGCACAGTCTGCCCGTAATCATCCATAACCGTGACGCCGGAAAAGATGTTTTTGACATTCTGAGCCAGCGCATTCCGGAAAAAGGTGCGATTCTCCACTGCTATTCCGAGGATGCGGCCTACGCGAAGAAATGCCTCGACGCCGGTCTAAAGGTATGGTTCTCTTTTGCAGGAAACCTCACCTACCGCAACGCCCGCAATCTGCACGAGACCGTGCTGAACATTCCGGTTGACCGCATTCTGATTGAGACGGAAGCGCCGTTCATGATTCCGGCGGAATACCGGGAGAAAAAGCGCACCATGCCCAAATACCTTCCAAGCACGGCGAAATTCCTTGCCGAAATGCTCGAAATGGATTTGGACGCACTCTGCGCACAGCTTTGGAAAAACAGCTGCGAAGTTTTCGGTCTCCCGGAAGCCTGATGAGTCTCTTTCGTCCCGTAAAAATCAAGAATCTTTCTCTGGAAGGCAACCTCTTTTTAGCCCCCGTCGCAGGTTACAGCGACAGGGCATTCCGCTCTGTATGCGTAAAGGGAGGTTCCTGCTTTGAGTACACGGAAATGGTGAGCATGGAGGCGCTTACCAGAGATTCTGCCAAGACAGAAACGCTTATGGGACGGGCGCCAAACGAAAGTGCCTATGCCGTGCAGATTTTCGGCGGCAACGAAGATGTAATGTCAAACGGAACCCGCCTGGTCCTGCAGAAGTCTACCTGCGAGCTCATAGACATAAACTGCGGCTGTCCCGTTCCAAAAATAATAAAGACCGGAGCAGGCTCCGCCCTTACCCGCGAGCCTGAAAAACTCTACAAAATAGTAAGGTCCGTGGTTGACGCCGTAAAAAATTTTGACGGCGGGCGCCCGTCCTTTAACGGAAAAGAGGCCCCTCACGATATTCCTGTTACAGTAAAGATAAGGAGCGGCTGGGACGCAAATTCTCTGACCTGGAAGGAAGCGGCAGACGCGGCGATAAATGCCGGAGCCTCCGCCATAACGATTCACCCGAGAACCAGGGCGCAGGGCTACGAAGGAAAAGCCGACTGGCAGATTATGAAGGCGCTGGTTGAATTTGCCGCCGGAAGGATTCCTGTTTTTGGAAGCGGAGACGCCTGGACACCGGAAGACGCCAGGCGCATGCTGGAAGTGACAGGAGTGGACGGAGTGATGTTTGCCCGCGGCGCAATGGGGCATCCGTTTATTTTCAGGCAGACCAGGGAACTTTTGGAGACAGGCGCATACGGAGAAATCCCATCCGCTGAGCGCATAGACGCAGGCTTTGAGGAACTGGAACTTTTATGCGCCGACATGGGCGAGCAGAACGCCTGCCGTGAAATGCGCAAAAGGTTCTGCGCCTACTCAAAAGGGATTACCGGAGGAGCGTCGCTCCGAGAGAAAATAGTTCACGCCGACAGCATAGAAGACTACAGAAAAATCTTTTATTAAAAAGGCATTGCTGAAAAATGCGACTTCCGGAATCTCATTTAAATTTTAAAAAGTACCTTCAAGGCTATTGACATTTTATAAATATTTCGTTAATATATTTTAACTTACGACGCAGGGTGGAGCAGCTGGAAGCTCGTCGGGCTCATAACCCGAAGGCCGGTGGTTCAAGTCCACCCCCTGCTAAAAAAAGGCTTGGAATTGTCCAAGCCTTTTTTATTTTAAATGAATTGTTCTGTGTTCCGGGGAAAAAGCGGATTTTACAAATTACCTGTAAATATTTTTCCGTCCAAGTTTGCTTACCGAGACAACATTTTTCTCAGCAAGCCCCTGTAAGATATTATATGCCCGCCCGGATTGAAGTTTTAACAATTTTGCAGCGTCTTCTTTATAAAAGAGAGTAAAAGAGAATAATTAGTGGATTCTACAAACGACCTGTATGCAGAGGCACTGTCAAAACCGTTCCTACCTGAAAAAGTGAATTTCTGTTCAAGGTTAAAATTCTTCGTCTTCCATTGCGTCATTAAAATCATCATCAAGACCGCTGTCTATAGGCGAGCCTCCGTCAAACAGCCCGGAAAACAGTCCTGCCCCAGAGGTTCGTTTCTTGGGCTTTTTGTTGGGGTTGCCGCCAAAAAGGCGTTCAGGATTAAAGCCGTGCTCTTCATATTCGTCTTCGTAAGTGTTCTCAAAATCGTTTTCAAAATCGTCTTACATAGGCTTTATTATATCACAGTTTTATGACATAGGTAAAAAAAAAGACAAAATTTCCGGCTTTTTTATACTGACTGCCAGCGCTATTGGCGATTATAATAAAAATATGCCAACAGTGTTGGCGATTATCAATAAAAGGGCGGCTGTAAACTTAAACTGCTCATTCATGCTTTCCGCTGTCTTTTTACCCCCCCCCGGTTCTTTTTACAGAACCGGGAGGACAGCCCGTTTTTTTTTAGAAAAGGCAGACGCATTAACCGAACAGCGCCGTTGAATAATAGCGGTCGCCGGAATCAGGAAGAAGCGCTACTATCGTTTTGCCTTCATATTCATCTTTTGAGGCAAGTTCGAGCGCGACACTGAGTGCGGCGCCGGAAGAGATTCCCACGAGAATGCCTTCTGTCTTTGCAAGTTCCTTTGCGGCGGCAAAGGGCTTTTCGTTATCGACTGCGATAACCTCGTCATAGATTTTTGTGTCCAGAACTTTCGGAACAAAGCCGGCTCCAATTCCCTGAATTTTATGACTTCCACCGTGTCCCTCGCTCAGGACAGGGGAAGTGGCAGGTTCTACGGCAACTACTTTTACCGCAGCTTTTTTTGACTTTAGGAATTTTCCTGTTCCAGTCAGAGTTCCGCCCGTTCCGACTCCGGCTACAAAGACATCGACATTACCGTCTGTATCTTCCCAGATTTCCGGGCCTGTTGTGTTAAAGTGAACTTCCGGATTTGCGGGATTGTCAAACTGGCCGAGAATTACCGAGCCTGGTGCCGCAGCCTGAAGTTCCTGCGCTTTTGCGATTGCGCCCTTCATTCCCTGCGCGCCTTCAGTAAGAACAATTTCAGCCCCGTAAGCTTTGAGAATGTTGCGGCGTTCGATGGACATGGTCTCCGGCATTGTGAGAATTACTTTGTAGCCTTTTGAAGTTCCCACGCTGGCGAGACCGATTCCTGTGTTTCCGGAAGTAGGTTCTATGATGGTCGCGCCCGGTTTTAAGAGCCCCTTCTTCTCCGCGTCCTCAATCATACCAAGGGCAATTCTGTCCTTTACACTTCCGGACGGATTAAAATATTCAAGTTTTACCAAAAGACGGGCCTTGAGTCCGTACTTTTTTTCCAAGTTTGCAACTTCCAGAAGCGGAGTTTTACCGATAAGTTCAGCAGAGTTTTTGTAGATTTTAGCCATAATTTCTCCTATTAAAGAGTCCTGAAGGAAGGCTCATTTTCCAAAAAGACTTTTCAGCGTGATACAGACCGATCTTATGTCGATCAACCTTAACAAGCCCCCCGGTTTTTAACCTAGTAACTTGATAGGAATAATATAAAGGATCATTCCTAGTTTGTCAATAGGTTTATAATTTTTTTTAAATTTTTTATTTGACAAATTCCACATATCGGGTTATCCTTTATTATAATACTGTTATAAAACAGAATGTTAAACAAAGGAGAGTTTTGCTTATGAAGAAACTTTTATTAGTTATTGTGTCAGTCCTTTTGTGCACAAAAGTATTCGCTCTGGGAACTTACAACTCAATCGGTCTGCATTTTTCTGTTCCGGTACTCTTTGAGAAAACGGAAAACAATTCCATTGAACAAAAACTGACTATGACATCCATTGCTTTTGGTCTGGACGCAATGACACTCTTTTCTGAGAAAATCGGCATATTTGCGAATTTGGATATCTCATTTCCGCAGAAGATTCATACAGAACGAACCCGCCGAGGAAAGACAGAAACTTATACCTTTGACAGGAGCGATTATGATTCACTCTGGGGCATATCACTTATGGCAGGTCCGGCATTTGCCATTATCAGAACAGACAGAACTCTATTTACAGTGTCACCTGGATTACATTACAAAATGTTATCCGCAAAGGTTGCCTCATATTCAAACAGCAGTTATGCTTTTGGTATAGGCGCAAACATTCAGGACTCTATTTCCATCGGAGACAAAGGCTGCTTCTTATTCGGCTGTGACCTAATCTATGATTTTTACGGCACACCTGTGATTGACGGCAACTCCGACTCTGACCGGATTTCTGATTTTACATTCAAGCCCTTTGTTGGTTTCGGAATTAGACTCTAGCGTCGTTTCTTATAATGCCTGCCGGCATTTAAAAAAATTGCCTGCCTCCGGAAAAACTCTGAGATTGTTTTTACCGCAGCAGGCATACCACACAATTCAGCATCTCTTTAACGCTCAGGACTTTTTTTGTCCTGCTCTTTTCCATAGATATTTGTCAGGAATTCTTTATGTTCGTCGGCAATGACATTAAACCTAAAATTTTTTAAATGCTCTTCAAGACACTTTAAGGTTTCTTCCGTAACGGGAGCAAGCGTATGGTAAAGAAAAAATGGTGAATAAAGTTCCATTGCGAAAACTTTTGGATTACCTTTTTTCATCCAGCCCTGCTCCATCAGCTTGGTAAATATTGCGGACATTGAGTCAAGCGGAAACTCTACAAAAAACTTCTTGTAGAGTCCCATCAGTTCCGGGTTTTTAAACTGCTCTATCACCAGCAGTCTCCTGAACGGCACAATCCATTCGTCTGTCGTCTGGAAACGGAACATTTCCAAACAGACATTGCCGACGGTGCTCCAGTCAATCGTCTCAAGATTGATTTCGCTGCTTTTACTTATAAACCTCTGCCGGCAGACATCAACGATGCTGTCAAGAATTTCATGCTTGCTCTTAAAGTGCTTGTAGATTACGGAATCAGAAGCACCTATAGCCTTGGCTATCATTCTTGTTGAGACAGCCTCATAGCCGCCGGCAGAAAAAAGTTTTAAAGACTCAAAAATAATTCTTTCTTTTGTCGTCATAATTTTGCCACAGGTTAATTGTATAGTTCTTTAACCTGTCTGACAAGAGAGCGCAAGTCTTTTCCGGCGGCACAGAAATAGGAGCAGGCACCGCAGCCTATACACTCGCCCGCATTAAAGGCAGAGAATTTTCCGCTGTCATTTATTCCGTATTTTTCCGCGCTTCTTGCGATTGCCCTTACATTCACTTTGGCAGGACATTTTTTAGAACACATTCCGCAGCCAAGACATTTCTTGGCGCTCTCGTAATCGGGCATTTGTCCGGCACCAATAAAGCAGGTGGCGGAAGACACAACTTCATCTTCGGCCGCCTCATGGCAGGTAAGAGCGCCCGAACCGCAGTAAAAGTTTTCCACCTGTATAGAAGAAAGTTTTTCGGCGATCGCCTTTACGCTTGTGCCGAAATCCGCCTTGACAACACAGGCGCGTGCATTTGCAAAATCGGCAAAGGTAAGATAGCGGCAGGAGAATGAAGATTTTCCGGACGCAAGGCTTGCGATTGCAAGAACTGTCTGAATATTGAGAACAAGAATTCCCTCCTGAACAGGAAGCCTTCCGTTTTCAAGACTTATTCCCAGAAGCTCTTTGACGAGAAATTTCTCGTATCCGGCAGGAAACTTTGCCTTTACTTTTACCTGCTCAAAAAGGTCTGAGTTTTTTGCGGGAGTTTCTTTTGTCGCAAGAACAATTCTCTTAAAATCAAAGATTTTGTCGAGTAACGCAATTCCTTCCGCAACCTCGTCAAAGAGTGAGTTATAAATCCATGAGTCATGCACAAGACCCGGATCGCACTCAACTCCGTTTACAATGAATGTGGCGCCCGCCTCTTTTATGCATTCGAGTTTAGCGGCTGTCTCGTAATTGCTTCCGCTAAGACCTTTTAAACCGGATTTTTTTAGCAGGGCCAGAAGCGCTTCCCGGCTCTCAATTTTTGCAGCGGTGCCGCCTCTCTTTTTTGTCATGTCAATAAAGTTTATATTTCTGACATCCATGAATTTTGAGATTTTTGTTTTTAGACCGGGCTTGAATAAGTCAAATAAACTGTCTCCGTAAAATTTAGAGGCGGCTTTTTGCGCTGCTTTTACCAGAGTAAAATTGTTAAGATTTTTTTGTTGATGATCGGGCTTTCCATCATAACCTCCTGAAAATATTAGTAAGCACTTGCTTACCATAAAAACAGATTATAGTGAGCAAATGCTTACCTTGTCAATAGTTTTTTAAAAAATTTATCTTTTTTTTAATTTTCCTGTTTTTTTTCTTTACTGGCGTTCAGTCTGTATTGTACTATGTCATTCGTAAGCGATTTTGTCCATAATAGACCTAAAGAACTAGAGCCTTTTTTCTGAATAAATTCGCATTAGTAATACGCCAAATACTGTCAAACGGAGGAATGTATTTCTTCCGGGGGACAGGTTTGTCCATGTCAAAGTCAATCTGTCCTGAAACTTTCTGGCGTTCTGGAATAATATCCATGGTCAGAAGTTTATCATCATGCATAGCATAAACGGCACCATTCATCATTGTAATAACAGAGACCTTTGTTTTAGGCTTTATAAAAATCCGGTTTCCGTAAGAATCAAAGGTTCCGTAATATTTGTTGTTGAGTTTAATACCGTTTCCACAGTCAACAATTCTTTTTGCAAAAGTAACCAGGGTATAATCAATCTGTTCATCACTAATATTTACCCAGCAGCTTTTTACACCCTCTGTTACTCCGAACTGAGCATTAAACTTTTCGATGTATTTTTCAAGAAATGCATTTGCTTCTTCGATTGTTGTTACTCCTGCTTCTTTAAGCTCAAAAGGAAGCCTGCCCTGAAGGGTTCCATAACTTCGTTCGACCCTTGGCTTGAATTGAGGAATGGAACTGCATTCAAGTTCAATTCCAAGGCTCTGGCAGACATGTTCATATTGTGTCATTGTGTCTTCTGCCATATCCTTGTCATTTTTCCTTAAGTATTCAAAAACAGTGCGTTTATCGGTCTTTATCTTCACAGAAACCCCATATTTTGTGAGGAATTGCTTTGTAACCCGGTAATATCCGTTTCTTGTTTCCTGTTTATCAAAATAAGCGCCCACGATGATTCCTGTCGCATCATCGATTGCTGTGTGAAGATGGCATTTAGTTGTTCCAAACCATAAATGATTGCTTGCATCCATCTGAAGTTCCTCCCCGAAATACTTGCTTCGGGGCTGGGTTGGATGAGTTGTCCTTACGTAGGGTTCCGCTTCAAGCTGTACAAGAACTTCCTTCTGTGTCCTCGTAAGTCTCTTAAGCTCACGAAGCCGTTTCCTCAGTTCATTTTTTGTTCTGTGCCATGCCTTTACGGAGAATTCATCATGTTCCCTGAATATCAATCTTACGAGTCCTTCGCTTATTTTTATATTTTCATTCTCATGAAGTTTTTCACAGAAAAAAGTTATATTCAGCCCATAGTATTTTGTGTAATAAAGATTCCATATTCTTTCATGATCAGTTTTATTAACCGGAGTTCTGCCTAAATTTCTATGTACAAGTGTTGCATCAGGATTTTCTGTTAATTCCCTTTTGTAACGCCGTATTGTCTTTTCGCTTCTTCCGAGTTTTGCTGATGCATAGGCAATGCTGACTTTTCCGTTCACAACCATCTTCATAACTTCTAACTTCTTTTTATCCAAGTATCGCACCTCTTAATTATAAGGGACAAAATCCCTTACGAATTCCTTGGACAAAATCGCTTACGAATTATTTACTGGCGTTCAGTCTGTATTGTACTATTGACTTCAGGGACCTTTAGCATTAGAATAATTGCTGCAGAAAAAGTTTTATCCCAGCCACACGGAGTACAACGGAGAGCTATGGGCATACGAGCGGCAAAAGAATCTGACACAGAGCATATATACAGAATCGTCCAAGAGACCATTGATACTGTCTATCCCCATTACTATCCCAGAGGTGCCGTGAACTTTTTTAAAGACCTTCACAGCAGAGATTCAATTCTTAACGATATAAAAAAAGATTCTGTTTATGTGTATGAGACGGAAAATAAAATTGTCGCTACGGTAACAATAGACAGAAACGAAATAAACAGACTGTTTGTTCTTCCCGAATACGAGCACAAAGGTATCGGCACAAAACTAATCACTTTTTCGGAAGACAATATAACACAGCAATTCTCAATCGCCTGTCTCCATGCGTCTTTTGCCGCAAAGGAGATGTATTTAAAGCGCGGCTATCAGCATGTTACTTTTCATACAAAGGAATGCGACGGCGGAGATTTTCTCTGTGTTGACATACTCTCAAAATTCCTTGAAAAACCAGCGGTATAAAATTACAGCAGGCCTGCACAAATCAGCAGTTTTCTATGCATCTTACCACTCAAAATCCGCATCTTACCTGATTTTCTATTTCAATTAAATCTTTTTTCTATTACCTTACCATTAGAGGTTTTAGAAATGATTCTAGAGGCAATGTTACTTGGGCTCTCGACGGGCACATTCTGCACAATGTACTGCGGTCCTGTCCTGATTCCATTTTTATGTGGAAGTGAAGAAATCGGTTACAAGAGAAACGCTGAGCTTACCGGAGTTTTTCTGCTGAGCCGCCTTGTGATGTATTTTATTCTCGGTGCGGTTTTCGGCGCAATGGGAATTCTGGCCAGTACTTTTTTTGATCCGGTTCTGGCAAGAAGGCTTTCTGTCTACGCTTATATTTTTTGCGGAATAAGTCTGCTGGTAAACTCTTTAGGAGTGCGATTTCCGTGGTGCACGGACAAGTCCGGCTGTAAATGTCCAAGAGTGCGCCGTATCGGAAATGACTGGATTACGGCCGCAGTTACAGGTCTTGCTGTGGGACTCCATCTTTGTCCTCCGCTTTGGACTGCCATCGCGCGCTCTGTTTTTGGCGGAAACGGCGTCAAGGGTATCTTCTATCTTATTTTTTTCTATATCGGAACGCTGCCATTTTTTCTTCCGTTACTGGGAATTCCCTTTGTTACAAAAAGGCTTCCTGTTATAAAGAAAGTGGCGCGAATCTCCCAGTTCTTACTTGGCCTGTATTTTCTTGTTTTAATCGGTTTGATTCCGCTTTTCTTCTAAGAGGTGTTTTATGATAGTTTCCAGTATTCTATGCCTGCTCATGGCAGGTGTTATTTTCTTTTATGTAATCGTAATGCAGAATTTCGCGCCGGCAGCAGTAGCCTACGGGATATTTCTCATGTATCTTTTTGCCGGAATGACTTTCGCGGAATACAAACAAAAAGGCAGCGGAGTAAAGTACAGGAGAATATTTCAGATATTATTCGCAGTTTTTTTCTGCATTTCCTTTATCAACGATTTATTTGCGGAGAGAGGAAGCATGGCGATTACAGCCGGTGCTATGTCAAATGCAGAACTTCCATTCTGCCACATAGCAATCCCTCAGGTACTGGTTCCTTTTGTCATTACAAAGAATATTGTTTTTCCTGCGCGTATATCCGGCCACTACGCCTCGATAGCAAGCATGCTCTGCATATGGCTGGCATTAACTTTTACAATCGGGCGCGGCTGGTGCAGCTGGGTTTGTTTTTACGGCGGTTGGGAAGAAGGATTTTCACATATCGCAAAAAAGAGAAGACTTAATCTGCTTGCAAAAAACAAGGAAATACGTGAGTTTCAGTTCGGGTTCCTTGCATTTATTGTTCTTGCCTCAATCGGAGCAATGTCGGCAATTTACTGCGACTGGTTCTGTCCATTTAAACTTGTAACAGAGTTCTATCCGATGACAAGCATACCGAGTCTAATTGCGGGCGTAATATTCATAGGTCTGTTTCTTGGACTTGTTGTAATTCTGCCTATACTTACAAAGCGCAGAACGCAATGCAGCAGCCTCTGTCCCTTTGGCGCCTTTGCCTCGCTGACGGACAGGCTCAGCATTTTTCAAATGAAGATTGACACAGAAAAATGCAAGGGCTGCTTAAAATGCGCGGCCGCCTGTTCTTTCGGAGCAATCGACATCAAGACAATTCAGGAAAAGAAAGGCCGGCCGGAAATAACCTGCGCAAAATGCGGCGAGTGTGTAAAAGCCTGTCCCGAAAAGGCCATTTCCTATTCATTCAGGTTTTCACATAAATGCGGCAAACCGGAGGCAAAGGGACGGGTTGGAAAAATCATGCAGCAGTTGCTTGATCCGGCACAACTTTTCAGGTTCGCGGCATTTACTTTCGGAGTGATTATGTCAAGTGATTTTGTCAGCAAAGCCATCACTATTATCATAACAAAAATTATCAGCAATTAGGGCAAGGAGGTGCGATAAAAATGTCAAAGCTAAAAAACGCAGTGTATTATATTCGGGCAACAATAATTTCGTTTGTCTGTATTTTCGGAATTTTTATTTTCTTTTTTTCAAGTGATTTTCTCGCGAATCTGCTGGCGAACGGACTTCACTTAAAAGTTACTCCGTCATATATTGGCGGAGACATAGCGGAAGATTTTTTTGATGATGTAAACGATGACAATGGTGCCGGAAATTTACGCTATCCGACAAACAATGCTTTTAAGGAAGGTGCTCTTGATTTAGTCCGCTACACAGTTCACAAACCGGTATTTGACGCAAAATGGCAGCAGAATCCGGACTACTGGCAGATGGACTTGGAGTATAAGAGCGGTCCTGTCAATGTAAAGACAGTAATGGTCTACATTGACATTGACGGCGATAAAAAGGGTTCCGTCAAAACTTTGGATTGCGGAGCGGAGAATGTAACATTTTCAAGTGAACACCCCTGGGATATTGCGGTAAGAATCTGTAACGGAGCAGGAAAAGTTTACAACTCAAAGAAAGAATTTATCTGTAACGCGGAAACTTCTGTTGACAAAGAAGATAAAAAGATTAAAATACGGATTCCGCTAACAGATAAGGGACTTCAGAAAATCTACACTGCGGAGAAAACATACCATTATGTAATTACGGGCGCATATTCCGAATGGGACGAAGGGAACTTTATGCCTATAGAAAGCGACAGGGCACTAAGCCACGGCGAGCTTGCAAATGCCTCTGACTATAATTCTCTCATTCCCAAAATCTATGACATTCTTGACATTTCCGACGACAGCAAAACAAGTCAGTATAAACAATTGTCCTCATGGAATAAAGGAAATTCAACAGCAGCAATACTCACTCCTGTCGAAGTTACAATGAACAGTTCCGCCGCGCCGCAGAAATCCCGGGAACTCATTTCGGAAATAAAATCAGCCTATAGAAAAACCTCAATGGCTCCGCTTGGACAGGAGAAAAGTCAGTATAGGGAAAAACTTGCGCCGGCTCTTGCGGCCTTTAATATCGGGGAAACAGACAAAGCGGAATCACTTCTGGAAAAGATTGTAGAAGAGCAGCCGGAAAATTATCTGGCAATGGCTTACTACGGTTCATGTGTCGCAATACGAGGAGGAAACTCACCTGTAGTTCAGGCGGTGAAACTTGTGAACGATTCCTATATTTACCTGGACAAGGCGGCGGAACTTTCCCAGGGAAGGCCTGAAGAACTGGAGGTTTTAATGAACAGAGCGTCGGTAAGTGAATCCGTTCCGAACGCTGTTTTTGGGAAGGCCCTTACAGGCGCGGAGGACTACATAAAATGCGCCACGCTCTTTAAGAGAAAAACCAGCACAGAGAATTTCACAGATTCAGAAAAATTATTTTTGTCCTACCTCTACGCCTCTGCTTCTGCATGCTATAAGAAAGCGGGAAGAGAGACAGAAGAACTGTTAAATTTAAAAGAAGCGGAAAAGCTATGGAAACAAACAGGCAAAGAGTAGTATACTTTACAAAGGAGATATTTTTTTGAAGATAACTATTTTAGACAGGCAGCCTGACGAGGAAGACGAGATAATTGTAAAATGCAATGCCCTTGATGACAATGTTATCAGATTATTGAACAGTTTTAAGTCCGGAAAAGAGAAAATGACTTTCTACAAACATGAGAAAATTGTTCTTGTAGAGCCCAAAGAAATTTTCTATTTTGAATCTGTTGAAGACAGAGTATTTGCCTATACAAAGGATTCTGTATATGAGACAAAATCAAAGTTGTATCAGCTGGAAAGAGAACTGCCTATGTGCGATTTTTTCCGGGCCAATAAGGCTGCCATACTGAACATAAATAAAATAGAAAGTCTTTCGCCGGCCTTTGGAGGAAGATTTGAGGCGCTTTTAAAAAACGGCTGCAAGATAATTATTTCAAGAATGTATGTGAGTTCCTTTAAGGAACTACTCGGAATATAATATTGAAGAGGTTATTATGAACATAAGAATTTTCAAACAGGCAGCGACCCTTTTTACAAGAATTGCCACCGCAGTCTTTACTTTTTCATCAGTCTATATCGCCATATGTTTCGGCGTAAAATGCACGCTGGATCTTTCCTATATTTGGGGAGTTCTGACAGTCTCAGTCATCTGCTCACTTGCAAGAATTCCTTTTATGGGTGAAAAAGAAATATCAAAGTCCAAAATGCTGGCGGCAAATATCATTTATTTTCTGTTTGTCAATACTACGGTTTTAATTACAGGTTACTACCTTAAATGGTTTTATTTTAATGAGCTTAAAATGATTATCGGAATGGAAATCACAGTAATTCTGATTTATGCGGCCATAATTATAATTTACTATAATGCGGACTTACAGGTATCTGATAAAATGAATGCAAAACTAAAGACCAGGCAGAAGTCATTGGACACATCAGATAATTATTAGAAGGCAGAAAAAAACTCTAGAAGTCCGGGTTTCCGGAAGCATTCATAAAAATTTAAGACCGCATCATTTCTGCGGTCTTAAATTTTACAGCCAGTTCTATCCCATTTTCTGAGACTGATTCAATTTCTTACAGTAACATTCAGAACAACCGCAGCAACACGATGGTCTTCCATCCTTCTTTGCACGAAATTTCTTGCGGACAGAGAAAATAATCGAGGCGGCAAGCCATATTACCAAAATAGAAATACAAACTATTGTTGATGCCATAAAAACTCCTTTTAAAAAAATTACTTATACTTTATACGGATTCTTTCTGACAAAACCGTAAACCAAGACAGCAAGAAGAGCCAGCGCCACCACTGTCCATACAGAAAAAACTCCGTATGCAAAAAACATTCCAAGCTGATAAACTATTAAGGTTACGGCATAAGCGAATGCATTCTGAAAGAGAATAGCAAACACAAACCACTTGCGGCTGTTCAACTCACTCTTCATTGCAGAAATGGCCGCAAGACAGGGACTGTCAAGAAGGTTAAAAAGCAGGAAGGAAAAACCGGCAATCGCAGTCGGAAACCATGTGGAAATTGCGGAAGCCACAGCATTTCCGTCTTCTATAAGTTCATCACTAACATTTGCGAGAACGCCCATCGTAGTAACAATAGCTTCTTTTGCGGAGAAGCCGGAAAGACTTGCCGCAACAGTCTGCCAGCCGCCGTCAATACCTCCGAATCCCAAGGGAATGAATATAAAGCGGAGAGCGCCGCCTATTTTTGCAAGTATTGAATCAGGAGAATCAACAAGAGCAATATGCCCCTGCTCAATTCCGTAGCTTGAAAGAAACCACATTACAAGGCAGGCGACAAAGAGAATAGTTCCGGCCTTTACAAGGAAGCCGCGGAGACGCTCCCAAGTATGAAGAAGAAGCGCTTTTGTCCGCGGAAGATGATACTGCGGCAATTCCATTACAAAAGGGGCTGCCGGTCCGTGAAAGGCCTTTGTCTTTTTTAGTATAATCGATGAAATCAATATCGCAGCCATACCGGTAATATACATAAGAGGAGCTATCCAGCTTGCATCTGATCCCATAAGACGGTTTCCGATCACTGTTCCCATCAGAACAATGACAGGAAGCTTTGCCGCGCATGGAATCCATGTTGTTGTCATAATTGTCATTCGCCGGTCGTTTTCATTTTCAATTGTGCGGCTTGCCATAATACCAGGAATTCCGCAGCCTGAAGAAATCAAAAGAGGAATGAATGATTTACCGGACAAACCAAAATTGCGGAAAACTCTGTCCATTACAAAGGCGATGCGAACCATGTAACCGCAATCTTCCAAAAATGAAAGTAAAAAGAAGAGAACTGCCATCTGCGGAAGAAATCCAAGAACTGAACCAAGACCTCCCAAAACACCGTTAACAAGGCAGTCAATCAGAACAGGGCTGGCTCCGGCATTTTTTAGAATCGTTTCGGTGCCTCCCAAGATCCATTCTCCAAAAAGAACATCATTCACCCAGTCCGTTCCCATCGTGCCGACCCCGGCTCCGGTAGAGCACCAGTAGACCAGCCACATTATAGCAAGGAAAATCGGAATGCCCAGAATCCGGTTTGTCACTACTCGGTCCACTTTATCCGAAAGTGTAAGCTCTTCCTTTTTTGTCTTTACAACTGTTATTTCAACCAGTTTCTGAATGTAGTCATACCTCTGGTTTGTTATAATTGACTCGGCGTCATCATCAAGTTCTTTTTCGCAATCCCTGATATGCTCCTCTATATGGGCAATTACATCTGCGGAAAGGTTAAGTTTTTCAAGAACTTTTTTATCACGCTCAAAAACTTTCACTGCAAACCATCTGATTTGATCTCTGTCAACTCTATCCTGAATTGACTCTTCAATATGGGCAATAGCATGCTCGACAGAACCTGTAAACACATGCGGATGCTCTGTTCGGCTGACATCCCTTGAGGCCCTTACCGCCGCCTCGGCAACTTCGACCGTTGAATCTCCTTTTAATGCGCTTACCGGCATTACACGACAGCCGAGCGCCTTTTCAAGTTTCTCAAAATAGATTTTGTCCCCGGTCTTGTTCACAAGATCCATCATATTCACTGCGAGAACAAGGGGGATACCTATTTCCAAAAGCTGGGTCGTAAGATAAAGGTTTCTTTCAATATTAGTTCCGTCGATAATATTCAAAATTGCATCGGGCTTGTCCTCAATCAGATAATTACGGGAAACAACCTCTTCCGGAGTATAGGGAGAAAGTGAATAGATTCCTGGTAAATCCTGGATCACCGCATTCTTATCTTCCCTGAACTTTCCCTCTTTTTTCTCAACCGTAACTCCCGGCCAGTTTCCAACATATTGATTGGATCCGGTAAGATTATTAAAAAGCGTTGTTTTTCCGCAGTTAGGGTTTCCGGCAAGAGCAATTCTTACTTTTGTCATTTATTTTTCCTCCACATCTAAAATATCCGCATCAGTTTTTCGGAGCGTGAGCTCAAAACCTCGGACAGTAATTTCCACCGGGTCTCCGAGCGGAGCAACTTTTCTGATATAGAAAGCCGTTCCCCTGGTAATTCCCATATCCATGATGCGGCGTTTAACAGCGCCGTCTCCATTGATTTTTACAACACTAACTGTTGAACCTACCTTACAGTCCTTTAATTTCATATTCTGCAACCTCCAATCAGCCGACATGACTTACCATTATTTTACTAGCCAGATTCTTTGTTATGGCAAGATGACTTTGTCTGAGATTTACGATTACATCCCCACTGTGCTGGGAAACAACAACGACACTAGTTCCGGGAACAAAACCCAAATCTGCCAGATGCTGACGGATACTTTCTGTTCCTCTGGTCTCAAACACCAGAACTTTTTCTCCCGAATTAGACATTGATAAAGGCACCACATTTCCTCCATTTTTATGACTAGACTATAATTCGTAATTGCTGTATAATTTTAGTTAGTCTAAGTTAATATCTATTCATAAGTTATACCTAACTTATGAATATTAGTCAAGTATAACTAGAGTTAATTTTATATATTATTTCAGGAATATTTATGGGCAACGAAGAATTAGGTGAGTCTTTGGAAGACTATCTTGAATCAATGGAAATACTAAAGGAAAAGAACGGATATGTCCGCTCGGTTGATATTGCGGAATACTTGGAAGTTTCCAGACCAAGCGTAAGCATCGCTATGAAGAAGCTCAAGGACGGCGGCTTTATTGAAATGGACAAATCAAGTTTTATAACGCTTACAGAAAACGGCAGGAAGGTTGCGGACAAGATTTACAGCCGCCATAAAATAATTGCCCAGATATTTATACGGCTTGGAGTAAAGCCGGAAACCGCCAACCATGATGCATGTAAAATAGAACATGATATAAGTGAAGAAACTTTCAATGCGCTTAGAAAACATGCGGGACTATGATAGAAAATCTGCTGTTTAATAAAAACTTATCCTAAGAATCGACTCCCTCGACTTTCAGGCGCAGGAGACTGGCACCATGCAAATCGCATCAATAAAAAGAGAATTCGACTTAACCGCCGAAACCTATGATTCACAAAGAAGGAAATTCATTCCCTGCTTCAATGATTATTATGAAACATCGGTTGACTTTCTTTGCAGCACAATAAAGCCGCCGGAAAATATTCTGGATCTTGGCGCAGGAACAGGACTTTTGTCCGCGTTTCTTTACAAATACTATCCGTCCGCAAAATTTACGCTTGCCGATATTTCAAGCAATATGCTTGAAATCGCGAAAAAAAGATTTGCCGGCAAAGAAAACATCTATTACGCGATAATTGATTACACAAAAAATTTTGTTGATGAAAACTTTGATTTAATATGCAGCGGCCTCTCAATCCACCATTTGGAAAGCGAAGAAAAAGTTCAAGTCTATAAAAACATTTATAATCATTTATCTGACGGCGGCACCTTTATAAATCTGGATCAGTTTAACGCAAATACAAAAGAAATGAATGATTTTTATGAAGAGTGGTGGATAAAATCAATAAAGGCAAGCGGTCTTAGCCAGGAGGAATATGACAAATGGTTAAAAAGAAAGGCCTTGGACCGGGAAAACACAATAGATGACACTAAACGAATTCTTTCGGAATGCGGATATAAGAATGTTGAATGTATTTATAAATTCATGAAGTTCGGTGTGGTTCTCGCCCAGAAGACATGAGAATGACTTTTATATTCTAAGACTGAGATACTCGGCGCGGCGGTGCTTTTCGTATTCTTCTATATCAAGAGGATAATCCCATGTGCCGTCAAAATGAATTTTTTTTCCGCCGAAGCCTGTCTTAAAAATATAAAGACCTGCCATTGCGTTTGCCTTATCGTTATTGGGCGGAATTCCCATTAAGTCGTATTCCGTGCAGCCGCGGGAACGGGCAAAGCAGATTACTTCCCACTGAAGTCCGTAATTGGGCATACATTCCCGGCCCTGCAGACGGCTGGCGGCATACATATAATAGGCGCGCTGACCGCAGATAGCAAGAATCAGACCGCTGAGCATAGATTTGTCTTTACTTGCGGTAAAGAGAAAAAACTCCGGGACAGGGGCAAGTGTATTCATAGGAATCAGCTCACCTTTTTTTTCTTGTGAACAATTTTGCGGCGCGTCAGCATAACTTACGAAAGTATCAAAAAGCATCTCAAAATACGGAAGTTTTTCCGAATAGAATTTTTTTCGCTCTGCGGTTTCGCAATATATCTTATGCCATTCAGTAAGCGCGGCTTTTAATCCCGGATTTTGCGCGGTGAATATTGAAAAACACACCTCTTCTTTATAGGCGCGCCGGATTGAGTTTCTCGTCTGCTGCCTCATATTTTTTACGAGCCTCTCCGGAGAGAGAGCAAGATTGATGATTACAGTATCGGCGCAAAGATAATTGGTTACAGACTTATAGAAATTGTGATTTTTTGTTCCGTAATTCATTTTTAGTTCGACAAGGTCTTTTCTCAAAGACTCTTCTGTTTCCCTTGCATAATCTGAAAAAGATGACAGGTCATATTTTATAAGAATACAATTCTGCGGAAGATGCGGCCTTAATGCCTCGGAAAATTCCTCAAGAAAAATATTGTTCTCAAAACCTCCTCTGGGGAAATTGGGAAGCCTCGGAATATAAGCGTAAAGATTTCCTTCAGAAGACTCAGAAAAAAGTTTTCTGATAAAAACCAGAAGAGGAAAAATTATATTGGAACAGACACCGTCGTTATCGTAGGAAAGTTCAACCCAAAAATATAAAGGCAGCTGCCCGCCTCTTTTCTTGAACTCTCCCCAAAACGGAGTCTGAAAAAGATTGCTGGTAGCCGGAAAAGTTCTTGGCTCAGTATCAGTGATTTTTATAGTAAACATAGGGCAAATCATAAAGGTAAAAGACTTAATGAGCAAGATTTACTTTTGTTTGCCGTGCTAGTATAATCTATACAATTGTTTGCCACACACCTAGCAGGTTTTACCCGTTTTTTTGTAAAGAAAAAAAAATTACAGCCACGGAAGAGGTTTACTACAGAAAGGGCTTTGCGTTGTTGACAAGATGAAAATATTGTTTTATATTGAATTAGTTTATTTTTTTTTTGGGGGGGGGGAGATAAGCGGATTTTGGCGGTTATAAACTGAAAAATCCGCTAGAATTGTTGCAGATGAATTCTATACAGAACAGAACAGAACAGAACAGAACAGAACAGAACAGAACAGAACAGAACAGA
>CAYFWC010000024.1:34265-43320 GCA_964346805.1 uncultured Treponema sp.
ACAGAACAGAACAGAACAGAACAGAACAGAACAGAACAGAACAGAACAGAACAGAACAGAACAGAACAGAGAGTCTGGTAATATCTTTTTTTAAGGAAGCGAATAAATGAGCTTCCTTAATTTCTTCTATTCACTCATTATCCTGCCGCTCGAAAACATTATAGAACTTGTTTTTAATTTTACAATAAATAAGTTAAGCCGTCTGGGTATCGGCGGCGCCATTGTATGCGTAAGCCTTGCGGTAAACTTTCTTGCCCTTCCGCTTTACAACATTGCGGATTCCCTCCAATTAAAAGAACGCAATATCCAGAAAAATATGGAAGGCTGGATAAGGCATATAAAAAAAACATTTAAAGGCGATGAGCAGTATATGATGCTCTCCGCCTATTACCGCCTCAACGGATATAATCCGCTTTATTCCCTGCGGTCCGCTCTTTCAATCCTCATCGAAATTCCGTTCTTCATTGCGGCCTATCATTATCTTTCTAATTGTGATGCCCTAAAAAACCAGTCATTCTTTCTGCTGAGGAACCTTGGAGAACCTGACAATCTCCTAAAAATCGGCGGATTCACAATTCATCTTTTACCGGTCATCATGACCGCAATAAACTGTGTCTCCGGCTGGGTCTATTCAAAGGATGCGCCCCTCCGCGAAAAAATACAGATTTATGCGCTTGCCGCAATTTTTCTTGTCCTGCTTTACTCATCTCCCAGCGGTCTTGTTTTCTATTGGATTCTGAACAACCTGTTCAGTCTGCTGAAGAATGTGGTCCAAAAATACTGCAGGAGGCCGGGCCTGATTGTCGCAGTCTGCCTTGACACTGCGTTTATTTTCATCTCCCTTTATTTTGCACTCTTCAAACCACAATCTCATCTAAAGAAGAAACTAGCGATTTTTTATGCGATCACGCTGTTCGTTATTATTCTTCCGTATTTTCTGAAGTTATACAACAAGTGGTATGCGAAGAAAGAAAAAATCTTTACCGAACACAGAAAATATTATTTTCTTACCTTTCTGTTTGCCGTTGTAAGCATCGCACTCCTGTGCGGAGCTCTGCTCCCCTCGAGTATGATTTCAACCAGTCCTGTTGAATTCTCTTTTTTAGGCGACACAGATTCTCCCCTTACATACATAGGAACATCTCTCCTTATGTCGGCAGGACTTTTTGTTGTGTGGCCGCTTGCAATTTATGTCATGTTCGGCAACAGGGTAAAATACGCCCTAACCTACGCATCAGTCTTAGGAGCCATGTCGGCTCTCTGCAATGCCTTTATATTCAAACAGAATTACGGAACGGTAAGCGCCACAGGGGTATTAAATAATTCTGATATATTAGAACAATTTACTCTTACTCATATTGTCGGACCGTTGCTTGTCATTGCAATCACAACAATTCTTTTTTTATTTTTGGAAAACAAGAAGAAGACTCAGTTTGTTGCACTGACAATATTTGCGTTGTGTCTTGGATTCTCAGGCCTTTCGGCAAAAAACGCAAATGAAATAAAAAAGGTCTTTGGTCAATACAGCGCAGCACGGACAGAATCCAGAACAACCGAGCATGGAAATATTTCACCTGTATTTCATCTTTCAAAAAAGAAGAGAAATGTTTTTGTATTTTTTCTTGACAGAGCTATCGGAGTTTTTGCGCCTTATATATTTGAAGAGTTTCCCGATTTAAAAGATATTTATTCAGGCTTTACCTTTTATCCGAATACAATTTCTTTCTCTGACTCGACAAACAAGGGAGCACCGCCGCTTTACGGAGGATATGAATACACACCGGAGAATATGAATTTACGGAAAGATGAATTACTATTGCAAAAGAACAACGAGGCTCTTTTAGTTCTTCCAAAAATTTTCTCTGAATCCGGATGGCGTGTAACAGACTATGATCCGCAGAATCCGAACTATTCAACCATTGAAGACTTTTCACCTTTTTCAGGACTATCCAACACCACAGTGCTGGCTCATATTCCAGATTTGACAGAGAAATACAAAGCGGAACATCCGGAAATAAACAGCTCAGGGGATGATAAAGATATAAAAAAGACAATGCCGAGATTTGCATTTATGCAGACACTTCTTCCGATATTCAGAGAGGTATTTTATAACGGCGGCGCTTATTATTTAACTTAT
Source organism: uncultured Treponema sp. (assembly GCA_964346805.1). Classification (GTDB taxonomy): domain Bacteria; phylum Spirochaetota; class Spirochaetia; order Treponematales; family Treponemataceae; genus Treponema_D. The sequence continues at coordinate 36,403 of CAYFWC010000024.1, forward strand.
AGAGAACCGTATTCCCGGGAATTTATAAAATCTTACAGCGAATTATACTATCTGAATGCCCTGACAGATTTTTCGTCATCAGAAAACACATATACGATTATGCATAATATGCTCACCCATACTCCTACATTTCTGAAGGCACCATATTACATTCCTTATAATAAAATAACTAAAATAACCAATAACCTGAACTGCAAATACCCATATAATAGCACAAACAATTTTTCAGACTTGTGCCATTATGAGGTTAACGCAGCGTCTTTATTAAGAATCGCTGAATGGATCAAATACTTAAAAAATAATAGCTGCTATGATAATACAAGGATAATTATAGTCTCTGACCATGGTAGAGATATTCTTCAATATCTGACCCCAGGCTTTTCCTATAATACTGACTACGGCTGTTATCAACCGCTTTTAATGGTAAAAGATTTTGACAGTAACAGTGAAATAAAAACTGACAACACATTTATGACAAATGCCGACACTCCGGAACTTTCTCTTGAAAATTTAGGTCTTACCGATACAAACCCTTTTACAAAGAAAAAACTTTTTGGAAACAAAAAGTCAGAATACAATTTATACAGCGGACAGATAGCCGCAGGTGACTGGAATACATCAACTCAAGTAAAAAACAAACTGTATAATCTGTATCTTGAGCGCGCCTATCATATTCAGGATAACATTTTTGACGAGAAAAATTGGACTCCGCTTAAGAAATGGTTTGCAGAGCATCCCGAAGAAAAAGAAAAAGCTCGGGCTGCCGGTGTAAAAGTGGACGGAGGAAAATAATGACAATCTCACTTCTTTACATTGACCCCGGTACGGGAAGCATGCTTTTCTCCCTCTTTATCGGACTGGCGACAGCAGGTGTATTTGCGGGACGTGCCCTGATAATTAAATTGAAATTCATACTATCAGGCGGAAAAGTCAAGGAGGACAAGAGCAGAGTTCCGTTCGTAATCTACTCGGACCATAAAAGATACTGGAATATCTTCAAGCCCGTCTGCGATGAATTTGAGAGGAGGGGAATTGATCTTCTCTACCTGACACAGTCGGAAGACGATCCTGTTTTTGCGGAATGCACAGAAAACAGCGGTTACAGACACATAAAGCCGGAATTCATCGGCGAGGGCAACAAAGGGTTTGTAAGACTGAACATGCTCAAAGCAGACATCGTGCTCTCCACAACCCCAGGCCTTGATGTATTGCAGTGGAAGAGAAGCAAAAATGTAAAATGGTATGTGCATATTCCGCATACAGTGGATGAGCTGGGCGACTACAAAATGTTCGGACTAGATCACTATGACGCGCTCCTGGCGACAGGCGGAAACCAGATAGAATTCGCGAGAAAAATAGATGAGGCAAGACCGACAGTCCCGCAAAAGGAATACATAATCTGCGGTGCACCATTCATGGACTCCGCAGCAGAAAGAATAAATACATTTGAAAAGCACCCACTGAATGAAGACACTCCTACAGTCCTGCTTGCACCAAGCTGGGGCAAAAAGAGCATTCTCAACATATACGGAGAGAAACTGCTGGATGCCCTTAAGGAAACCGGATTCAGTGTTGTAATAAGGCCGCATCCGCAAAGTTTCTCCGCAGAAAAGGAAAAGATTGAAAAACTGATGGCGAAATACCCATGCTTTGAGTGGAACAGAGACAATGACAATCTGTCGGTTCTGAACAGAAGTGACATTCTTATCACCGATTTCTCCGGCATTATCTGGGACTGGTCCTTACTGTTTGACAAACCATTAATTTTCGCAGAGGCGGAATTCAACACGGACTCATTTGACGCGGCATGGGTTCGGACTCCGTTATGGCGTTTCGGAGCGGCGAAGAAGATAGGAATAACACTGAATGAGAGTCAGTTCGCAAATCTAAAGACCGTGATTCTAGATTCATTCAAAGACAGTGAGACAATGGATAACCGTGCGCTCGTAAAGGAAGAGTGCTGGACGGCAGTCGGCAGTGCGGCAAACAATGTCGCCGACTATTTAATCACAAAACAGGGAGATTTATAATATGCAGGCAATTATGCTGGCAGCCGGAATGGGCAAGCGGCTCGGAAGATACACGCAGAACGGAACAAAATGTATGGTAAGGGTGAACGGCAAGGCTCTGATAGAGTATGCCATCGAATCTTTAGCGGCGGCCCACATTGAGCGGCTTGTTCTTGTCGTAGGTTACAAAGCCGGGATTCTGAAAGAATTCATATCCTCAAAATTCAATGATTCCAATCTCGGAGGCATGAGAATTGAATACATCCTCAATCCCGTATACGATGAGACAAATAACATTTATTCCTTTTACCTCGCAAAAAACGAACTTGTAAAGGACGACACCATTCTTTTGGAGAGTGACGTCATATATAAACCGGAAATAATCAAGGAACTCATCGAGGCCCCTGGTAAAAATCTAGCCGTGCTCTCAAAATTTGAGAACTGGATGGACGGAACCTGTGCCCTGCTGGACAATGAACGCAATATTGTTTGCATGGTTGACAAGAAAGCCTTCAACTGGACAGACACCGCTAGCTACTATAAAACTGTAAACATCTACAAGTTCAGTCCGGAATTCAGTTCCAATTACTATGTACCCTTTCTTGAGGCGTACCAGAAGGCATTCGGAAAAAATGAATACTACGAGACGGTACTTAAGGTTCTGTCGTCTTTAAGCACAAGCGCACTGAAGGGATTTGTTGTTCCCAGCGACTACTGGTATGAAATTGATGATCCGGCAGATCTTGCAGTCGCCTCGGACAGATTCGCCTCCGGCATGCAAAAACTCGCTAACTACCAGCACAGGTTCGGCGGTTACTGGAGATTTCCGAACATGTTGGATTTCTGCTATCTGGTGAACCCCTATTTCCCCACTAGGCAAATGACAGAAGAAATAAAAGCTAACTTTGATGTTCTGATGCGTCAGTATCCGAGCGGTGCCGTCCAACAGAGCCTTCTGGCAGCAAAAATCTGGAACATTATGCAGGAACAGGTTGCGGTCGGAAATGGTGCGGCGGAACTTATCTCAAGTCTCGGAAAACTGATGACGGGAAGATGCGCCGTTCCATATCCTACATTCAATGAGTATCCGGAAAGATTCGCAAACATGGAGACTGTCGCAGTTCCGACAGGAAAGGACTTTATCTACACGGCGGACGACATTCTGCAGATTGTAAGAAAAGAGAATTGCGGTTGCGTACTGCTTATAAATCCCGACAATCCGAGCGGCAATTTCATGAATAAAACCGAAGTCCTTTATCTTCTTGATAAACTGTCGGAACTGAACGCAACCCTTATTTTTGACGAGAGTTTCATTGATTTTGCGGACAGGGAACTCCGTTACACAATGATTACACCCGACATTCTTGAAAAATACCATAATCTTATTGTAGTAAAATCCATTTCAAAAAGCTACGGGATTCCCGGCCTCAGACTAGGAATTCTCGCAAGCGGAAATACAGCGCTCGTTGAGAAAGTGCGAAAGACAAACGCAATATGGAATATCAATAGCTTCGGCGAATATTTCTTTCAGATTTATGAGAAATACAGAAAGACTTACGAGACGGTCTGCGATATAATTGCCGCCGAGCGCAAATATTTTATTTCAGAGCTTTCAAAGATTCCAAGCCTCAAGGTCTTTCCAAGCCAGGCAAATTTTGTAATGTGCAGGCTCGAGGGAAATATTTCCTCGACAGACCTGACGCTGAGACTTTTGGAAGAGGAGGACATCTTCATAAAAGACCTGAGCGGGAAAAAGTGCTTTGAAAACGGCGGCTTTATCAGACTTGCCGTAAGAAACCGAAACGATAATGACAGGCTGATAAAAGCTCTGACGAGGTATTTATGAGCGCTATAAAAACTTCATGAAGAGGCTGACAGTCATTTTCCTGATGATATTCAGATAAAGTAAGATAAAACTCAAGATACTCAGAAACGACCTCTTCGTCCCCCTATACAAGTTCCGCCGTTTTTAGTAAAATAAAGAAAAGTAGTTACCTCTAAAAATCCAATGAATTGATTTTTTAGAGTCTTCAAAATTCATCATAAGGAAGGAGGCATGATAAAAAAGTTCACAAAATGTTGTTCACTTTTTTATCTGCAAGTTCGCGCTGCGAACTTCCTTATCAACTGTGCTTCTTGCGAAGCACGCTAAAAAGTCTTTTCGGAAACTGAGGTTTCCTGCAAGACTTTTTATGGGAGTCCAAAAATGAGACTGGACGGATTCGGGCTGTTTGTAAATGACATGGAAAAAATGATTCGCTTTTACAGAGATGTCTTGGGATTTGAGATTAAGGAAGCTGAAAACACAGAGAATGTATACCTTATAAAAGACGGAACTCTGTTCATGCTTTACAGACGAAAGGACTTTGAGAAAATGGTGAACAAGTCTTTTGAATATGTAAAGGGCTTGAACGGACACAGCGAACTTGCACTTTATGTCGACACCTTTGACGAAGTTGACAAGGCGTATGAAGAGGTTGTCAGCAAGGGAGCGGAATCTGTATTAAAACCGACAACTGAACCATGGGGCCAGAGAACCTGCTACATAGCAGATCCGGAAGGCAACCTGATAGAAATAGGTTCATTCAACAAGCCCTTTGAAAGATAAGCTTATCTCCGACCGCATCATTCCAAAAAAAGTATTACTTTAGAAAGATGCGGCAGGATTAGTAATATAATTCAGCCTCAAAAGAAAGTCCTTCGGCGGTCTTTCCAATCATTGTAAGTTTTTTTCCCTCGTCTTCTATTTTTCCGTAAACATCCAGCTGGCTGTCAAGCATAGCTTCCTTTGAATAGTTGAGCCTGAAATCTACAGGCATTCTGTTTCTGTAGGCTTCTGGGAGAGCGTCTTCAATAAAAGCGCCGTAGCGGGAATTGGTAGTGTGACCGTTTGTATCCAAATCTGAAAATTTTATTTTCCTTGAATCCCAAAGCTCCATGTTCTCCGGCTCGCTGATTTTGGCCGGTTTTTGACAGTCCATATCCGAAACAATTTTTTCAGGTTCCCTAAGCGTAAATTTTGCGGTAGGAATAATTCTGCGCGCGTTAAGATCAACCACAAGCCAGTATGATTTTCCTGACACGAGAATATTATTCTCGGCATCAACTATTTTATAGCATCTGGAAAGCTGGAGCGGCTCCGGCTTTTCTTCCCATGTAATAAATTCAACCTGCTGGTTTTCTACAGGAGGCTTATGGAACCTAAATGCAAGTCTTGACACGAGAATCGCAAAGCCCTTGTCCTTTAAGAATTCCCGGGACATTCCGCGCTGCTTGTAATCCTCAACCGCAATATCGGCCGTCATTCTGAGAATTTCATGAAGGCTGAAAAAGCCGTACATATTTGCCTGACTAAAGTAAATCTGCTCCTGTGAATGAAAGACTGAAGAATTATCCTCGTGATACTGTTTGTATTCCATTTGCCTGCCTCAATAAAAGTCTGATATCTTTATTCTATTAATTTAGACAAAAGTATTCTATAAAATGTTGCACAAAAATGTCTTATTTTTTATCCCGGAGATAATAAAGGATTTATTTTTTCATTTTTATGGGACATCTTATTACAGTACGCATCTTTTCGGCCGCGCACCTGCGTGCATCGGTGAGATAAATTTCATGGTGATACCGAGAATCTGTTATATCAATCTCATAACCTTGCAACTCTGCATATTCTTTCATCCGCATAATTGTCGTAGGCTCACTGTCAAAAGAACCAGTATGCATACATTGAACACATTCGCCTTCATCGTATGTAAAAAATTCAGTCTTAGACAAGTCCGTTTTCTTCTTTTCCGATGCCTCACTCACAGCCCGCTCAAAATTACATTTTCTTATAAAATCCGGAAGTCTGATAATGGAAATCCAGCAGAATTTTTCTTTATTACAGTAATCAATTCCGTCACTTCCCGGCATCCACCAGAATCCTTCCAAAGGCGGAACCACATACTTAAAGCAACCGTCTATCTTATATGCATTTTTGTTGCAGTTCATTTTCAATGTAAAGGCAACAGTATACAGAGTCTGCAGTGCTTTCTGATACTCCCCGTCCTTGTAATTTGGGTTGCCCTTTCCGCGAACTGCGATAAAATTCATTTTCGGGATTTTTATTATTTCCGGTTTTTTTGGCGGTAAATAAAACTCTTTATATTCCTTCTTAAAGTCAAATACCAGACCTTCCATCTTTTTTTTCTCCTGATTAGTGTATTATATTATACACTTCTAAATATGACACCTCATGTCATATTTAGAAAAAAATACAGGACGATTCTTATAATTTTTTCCGAAAAAGAGAAAGCCCCGGCTTATTCGGCTGTTACCTTTTGATTCTCACGCAGCAGTTTCCGTCCTCGGTAAAAGATTCAATCTCATACTGAAGCGGGCCGTCCTTATAAATCTCTTCATATATTTTACCCAGGCTGTCTGTCCTTCCTTTATATACTTTCCATCCTTCTTCGGGGAGAACTATTTCTTTATATGAAGCCTCGGGATATTTTTCTTTTATCTTTTTAAAATCAAAGAACATCGTCTTGTCACAAGAACCTATTATGTATTCGAGACTGTCCTCCTGCCAGTTCAGTCCAAGTCCGTCCAAATTCTCGCGGCCAAACTCTTTCGCAAAGTAATCCCAAAAATCTCCAATGGCCTGATACTGCTGTCCGCCGGCCGTACAAAATCTTTTAGAAATGCCTTTAAATAACATCTTCACATCTCCCATAAAAAGTCTTGCAGGAAACTTCAGTTTCCGAAAAGACTTTTTAGCGTGCTTCGCAAGAAGCACAGTTGATAAAGAAGTTCGCAGTGCGAACTTGCAGATAAAAAAGTGAACAACATCTTGTGAACTTTTTTATCACATCTCCCATAAAAAGTCTTGCAGGAAACTTCTGTTTCCGAAAAGACTTTTTAGCGTGCT
>CAYFWC010000025.1:0-36725 GCA_964346805.1 uncultured Treponema sp.
CTCCTACTATAGAGTAGGAGTTTTTTTTAAAAATTTGCGTGTCTCTGAAAAAAAAGTGCCTCGGTTTTTGAAAAAAACTGATAAGGCGCCCTCATGGTCTTTAACCGGCGTTTTCTTACATTGTTCAATGTCTCTGACCATAAATTTTATGCGTGTATAAAAGGTGATAACCGCGATTTGCTGTTGTAAAAAACAACACAATTTGATATATTGATGTCAATATGGTAATTTCTTCGATTGATTTAAAAGACGGACACGTAGTTCAGCTTAAAAACGGAAAAGACTTGGTTTTGCAGCGTGATGATGCCGATGCATTGATAAATGGCTTTGACTTTTACGGTGAGGTCGCTGTTATAGACCTTGACGCTGCCATGGGTCACACAGACCTAAAGGGTAACACTGTGAACACACCGCTTTTAAAATCTCTTCTCCGCAGGGGAAATGTAAGGACCGGTGGCGGGGTGCGTTCTGTCAAGCGCGCCCGCGAGCTTATTTCTCTCGGTGCCGAAAAAGTAATTGTCGGCTCGGCTGCCTTTAACAAGGATGCAAAGCCTGCCCCCGACGGAACTTTTTGCGGTGTTGAGATTCTGAATACTGAATTTTTGGACGGGCTTGTCGCCGCCATAGGAAGACAGCGCGTGATTATAAGCGTTGACGCGATTAACGGAAATATCGCCGTAAAGGGCTGGACCGAAACTCTGGCTGTTCCCCTCGTGGAGGCTGCCAAGGCCGCGGAAAAATACTGTTCGGAACTCTTGTTCACATGTGTGGAAAAAGAGGGCTGCATGCAGGGCACAGATATGGAACTTGTCCGCCGGCTCCGTGAGGCTGTCAACTGCCGTGTCGTTGTGGCAGGCGGTGTAAGCAGTGTAGGGGAAATATCGGAACTCGAGCGTCTCCACTGTGATGTTCAGCTTGGCATGGCTCTTTATACAAACAAGGTGTCGCTTAAGGATTCCTTTATTGAATGCCTTGACTGGAAGAAGACTGACGGAATGGTTCCTGTAATTGCGCAGAGCGAGCGGGGACAGGTGCTGATGATGGGCTTTGCAAACCGCGAGGCTTTTGAGAAAACCTTCGCCACCAAAAAACTTACTTTCTGGAGCCGCACGCGCAATGTCCTCTGGACTAAGGGCGAGACAAGCGGCCACTTCCTTGAAGTAAAAAAACTCCGCGCTGACTGCGACCGCGACACTGTTCTTGCGACGGTAGTTCCGCACGGCGGCGTATGCCATACGGGAAGTTTTACCTGCTTCGGCTCGGAGCCGGACGAGGCTTCTACCTTGGAGCGTTTGTACGGAACAATTGCCGGCCGCTTTGCAAGTCCAAAGCCCGGTTCTTATACTGCAACCCTTGACTCAAAGCGTGTGCGCGAAAAGGTGATTGAGGAAAGCGGCGAGTTGTGCGAGGCTCCTGATCACGATGAGGTTGTCTGGGAAGCCGCCGACCTTCTTTATTTTATGAGTGTCCTGCTTTATCAGGAAAAAGTTACATGGAAGGAAATTCTTGACGAGCTTGACAGACGGCATAAAGAAAAATAAATGGCAAAAATAATTGAATCGCTTTTTGGAGTAAAGAATATTCCCGAAGACGCAAAGAAGATCCTGAATGATTTTGACAGGATTGTTCAGACTTCCTTTGCGGCAAATTCCAGACAGTTGCTGCTTCTCCCAAAACAAATCCGTGAACTCAGTCACCAGATGACGGACGAGCGCAGTTCCAGGCGTCTCGGCTATATGAACGACAAGGCTTATCTTGCTTCCTATATACGCTATTTTATGTGGTGGAATCTGGTGCGCCTGATTCGTCTCTTCTCAAACCTTGACTTTTCATTTTTGCATGACGGCTCTGTGTGTCTCGATGTCGGAAGCGGTCCTCTTACAGTTGTAACCGCCCTCTGGCTCTCTCATCCGGAACTCCGTCAGAAAAAACTTGTCTGGTATACACTGGATATTTCCCAGCAGGCAATCAATCTCGGTGAGGAATTGTATCTTTCTGTCGCCGCAAAAACACTTCCTTCTCCGGAGGCAAGTCCGTGGCAGATTATGCGTGTACGCGGTGAGCTTGGAACTCCTGTAAAGCAGAAGGTTGATTTTATAACAGCCGCGAATGTCTTTAACGAGATTCTGCAGAGCAAGACTGAACCGCCTGATTTTCTCGCAAAAAAATATTCACAGAGCCTCTTTAAGTATTTAGATGAGGAGGCTTCGATTCTCCTGATTGAGCCGGGCGTTCCGAAGTCTGCCCGCTTTATTTCATTGATGCGCGATGCTTTTTTGCGGAAGGGCTTTTCGATTGTGGCTCCATGTCCGCATGCGGAATATTGTCCTATGGACGGACGGCGGCAGGGGCAGAAGGGCGCAAACGGAAAGTGGTGCAACTTTGCCTTTGATACCGACGATGCTCCGAAAAGACTCTTGTCGCTCTCAAAAAGCGCTGGTATTCCAAAGGAGCGGGCAGTCCTTTCCTTTGTGCTTGCAGGCCAGACACCGCTTGGAAAACAGAAAGACTCTGAGACAGAAAGTCCCGCTCATGACGGCGGGGAAAAGTTCCGCATCGTTTCGGACGTTATCTGGCTTCCCGGCTACACGCCTGACGGAAAAAGACGCGCCGGCCACTATGCCTGCGCCGCCCGGGGGTTTACCCTTGCCGTAAACGGAACAGGCACTTGCGTTGACTCGGGGGACTTGGTTGAACTTGACAAAAAAACTCCTGCCTCTCGCCAGCAGTATGACGCAAAGACAGGAGCCGTCATTGTAGAAATCTGAGACGGACTCTAAAGACTTCTGTTTTCAGAGAATACCCTGATTACGGGCGGGGCCCGTAATCAGATTTCTTCTTCTACTTTTTTTTCATTCCCTTGTTCAAGAGGTCGACAAGGTTGTCAACCTCTTTCTGCGTCATATGAGCAAAACTTCTTGTGGCGCGAATCGGGAGGCTCTTGAGCATTCCAAGGCGCATTTCCGCATTGATGCTCTCGCTTGCGCTCGTGCCCTCTTCTTCACCGCCATACATATAGTCGTCCATAAAAGGCTTTGCAAGGGCAAGCGCCTTCGGATTATCCATGATTTCCTCAAAAACGGTGTTGGCTGTGGCGTGGAAGGGGAGTTCCACCGTTGACTCAACATTGACTTTTGCGATGAGACGGATGTCGCGCGACGAGGCTGCGGCAGAAATCTCGTAGTCTCCGGAAGGAACATACCAGTCGTGCATTTCTGTCTGCCAGATTGCAAAGGCCCTCTTGTCCAGCTGAACCTTTACTGTTTTTGTCTCGCCGGGTTTTAGTTCTACCTTTGCAAATTCCTTCAGTTCTTTCGGTGCGCGGGCTTCTTTGCAGGCGGCCTCGGTTTTTACAGGGCTTACATAGAACTGAACGATTTCTTTGCCGACTTTTTTTCCGACATTCTTAATCTTGACGCTTACTTCAAGTATATCGGTGTCCTTGATTTTCTTCGCGCTGACCTTGAGGGCGGAGTATTCAAACCGGGTGTAAGAGAGTCCGTGTCCGAAAGGAAACAGAACCCCGATGTTTTTCTTGTCGTAGTAGCGGTAGCCTACAAAAATGCCCTCGGCATAATTTACATCCCTGCCGTCGCCCGGGAAGTTAAGATAACTGGGGTTATCCTCAAGCCTCACGGGAAAAGTTTCCGCAAGTTTTCCGGCTGGATTGGCTTTTCCGAAGAGAATGTTATACTGGGCAAGCCCGACATTGTCCCCGGCAAGATAACTTTCCAGAACCGCCTTTACATTGTTTATCCAGGGAAGTTCTACAGGGGAACCGTTGTGGAGAACGACCGCAATGTTTTTGTTTGTTTTTGCAAGTTCTTCTATTAAAATATTCTGGTTTGCGGGCATCTTCATGTGAGTGCGGTCGTAACCCTCGCTCTCGTAATTGTCCGGGAGTCCGGCGAAAACTACTACGGTCTTTGCCTTTTTTGCGGCGGCTATGGCCTCGGCAAGAAGTTTTTTGTCCTTTGCCCTGCTTTCTTTTATATCATAGCCCTGTATGAATTTTGCCTTTAGACCGGCATTTTTCGCCGCGTCCAGAAAAGAAGTTACTTTCCATGAGTTTACATGGGCAGAACCGCCTCCGGAAAATCGCGGCTTCTGTGCGAACGCACCGACAAAGAGAATCTTGCCGGCATCTTTTTCTTTTAACGGAAGAAGACCGGCATTGTTCTTTAAGAGAACCATTGACTCCTGGGCGATTTTTGCCGCCTCCGCGCGGTGGGCGACCTTGTCAAAGTTCCCCGGCCGGCGGTCGTCAGTAAATTTAAAGATTATGCGTAGAATGTTCTCAACGGTTTTGTTCAGAACGGCCTCGCTGAGACTTCCGTTTTTTACGGCCTTTACAATCTGTCTGTCTGTGTCGCCGCCGGAGAACGGCATCTCGACATCGAGGCCTGCCTTGACTCCGTCCACACGGTCGTTGACGGCCGCCCAGTCGCTGAATACATATCCGTCAAAACCCCATTCTTTTCGGAGAACATCTGTCAGGAGCCAGCCGTTTTCACTTGCGAAAACCCCGTTGATTTTATTGTAAGAGCACATGATGGTGTCGGGTTTACCTTCCTTGACAGTTTTCTCGAAGGCGGGTAAATAAATTTCGCGCAGAGTGCGGGCATCAACATTTGAGCTTGACGACATTCTGTGGTATTCCTGATTGTTGGCGGCAAAATGCTTTACGCTTGTGCCGACATTTTTAGACTGAACGCCCTTTACATATGCGGCTCCCATTTCTCCGGCGAGATAAGGATCCTCGGACATATATTCAAAGTTTCTTCCGCAAAGCGGCGAACGCTTTATGTTAAGGGCAGGGCCGAGCAGTACGGAAATGTCTTCCGCCTGACACTCATCGCCCAGAATTTCTCCCTCATGCCGCAGAAGTTCTCTGTCAAAAGAACAGGCCGTAAGACAACCGCTTGGAAATGTTACCGCCTTGATGCTGTCATTAACGCCAAGATGATCCCCGTTCTGGTCCTGCTTGCGCAATCCTGCCGGACCGTCGCATACCATAACACTTGGAATTCCGAGACGCTTAATTCCCTTTAGATGCCAAAAGTCAGAACCGGAGCACATTCCGGCCTTTTCTTCCAAAGTCATCTGATCGATTAATTCTTTTAGGTTTCTTTTCATAGAAAAATATTGTAACACGAGTTTAAAATATTGGCAAATGATATTTATTCTAAAAATAAAAAAATATTGATTTTAAACTGTTCAAATTAAAGAAAAGGGTTTATAATATCTGACTATGGAAAGAGATGACTTATCAGTGGATATGGAAGATGAATTGTATCTTTACGAGGCATACCGTGAGGGTATGCACAGGCTTCATAGCAGTGAGTATCTTCTTGATTTAGAGAAGGGGCTTTATCATGCATACAATGTTGCGCACACCACACCCGGCTTTTGGGCTGCAGACGGTAGAATAAGCGAAGCTGTCCCCGTTTTTCTCTCAAAGTTTCCCAAAGCTGACGGGAACAAAGAACTTGTTGAAAAACATTTGAATCCCGAGTGGCTGAAAGAAAATCTGGCTGATGACCATCTTGAGGAATTTGATTATTGCAGAAAAATTGACGGACACAACCGTTGGTTCAGAATGTCATTTGCCCCTGTTGCCCATGAAGAGGATCGGGAAGTTCGTTTTGTTATAGTTGCTACAACCGAAATTACAGGCATTGTCAGCCAGCGCGAAAAGATGCTGGAGGAATTTGCCGCGACAGAACTCCGCCTGAAAAGGGAAATGTCAATCGTGAGCGCATTCAGAAATGTGTATTTCATTTCTTTCTACATTAATGTACAGACCGAATCCCTACAGGTTATTGAGGCTCCTGATGAACTCTGTGATTTTATAATCGGAAGCACGGGCAGTTTTCGGCAGACGATGGAACTGCTTGCGCAAACTATGGTGTCTCCGGAATATGCGGACGCTTTTATCAGATTTCTTGAGATTAATGATGTGGATAAAAGACTTGACCAGTCCAATCTTGTTCAGTATGATTATTTTACGAAAAGCGGAAAGTGGTGTCGGTGCAATCTGATTGTCTGCACAAGAAACGCCGGCGGAAGAATTGAGAATCTCATCTGCGCAATTCAGGACATTACTTCCGAAAAAACAAATTCAAAAAACTAAAGGGTAGAAAATGTATCTGACAGTAGCACGGCAGCTATTTGTTATGGCGATTATCGTCGTCATAAGTTTCTTTTTTTCAAGGAAAAATAAATTCGGTGAGAAGGAGGAACAGTATTTAAGCCGTTTCCTTTTGTATGTGATAAATCCATGTATGATTGTCTCTACTTTTGATGTGGATTTTGATACTGAAAAATTAAAGTCGCTGGCCTTTGCTATAGGCTTGAGTTTTGTGTTCCACTTTATAATGATAATTCTTGCGACTGTGGCAATTAATAGGAAGGATTCTGTCAGCAGGGTCGGAATTGTCTTTACAAATTCTGGTTTTATAGGAATTCCGCTTATCAGAGGTGTTTTTGGAGACAGCGGCGTATTCTATCTTATGGCATATATTCTTGCCTTTAATATTCTCCAGTGGACTTGGGGCGAATACATAATGACAGGTAAATTTAAGATAAAGAAAATAATTACAAACCCTAATGTCATTGCCTGTATCGCCGGCTTTACCATTTTCTGTATTCCCTTTAGAATGCCCTATATTTTTATTGAGCCGCTCCGTATGGTGGGAAACACAAACGGCGCTGTCTCCATGATTCTTCTGGGCCTTCTCTTTGCCGGCAGGGCTGCGGAAAAAGTTCACAGTCCGGGCGATTCCCTGCCTGCCGAAACATCTTCTCAGGCGGTCGCTGTCTCATATACTGGACGCCTTGTCCGTGACGGAATTCTGCGTCTGCTTGTATGTCCGCTCCTGGCTCTTTGCCTTACTGTTCTTGTATGGCGTTTCTTTAACGATATTTCTGACATTTATCTTATAACCCCGGTTCTGTTTATCGCAGCCGCCTGTCCTGTGGGAATGTCAGTCTCGTCTTTTGCGGTGATTTTTGGTAAGGACAAGGGGTATGCGAGCCTTTTGGTTTCCATTACAAGCGCGGCCTGCATTGTGACGATACCTCTTTTGGTCAGAGTTCTTGAGTTAGGGAAACTTTGATAAAGTGCTCTCCAGATCTTTAATCAGTGTTTTCCTGGTTCTCTCCCGCTAAATCCGCAAGGCTTGCAATGTATTCGTTGTGAGCCGCAATCTCCTTTGTTGTTCCCGCCTCTTTAAGCGACTGCATCTGCTCATTTTTCTTTTTATTGCGCCGGGCGGAAAGTCGTCTGGCTTCCATTAGAATGTCGGCGGCTTCTCTCGCCTTAATTCCAAGTGCCTGCGCTATCTCGGCTTCTTCCGCCTGTGATAGTTTCTCTATTGTAATGAATTTTTGTGTAAGCGTCCGGGCACGCTTATTGCCAATATGAGGCAGTTCAGCAAAAACGCTTACGGTGTTTTCCTTTGTGCGAAGTCTTTGGTTGCGGCTGGTTGCAAAGCGGTGTGTCTCATCACGGACACGCTGCAGCAGGCGGAGGGCATCGCTGCGCTTTGGCAGATTTATCGGTGTGGAGTCGCCCGGCCGGTAAATCTCTTCGTCACGCTTGGCAAGACCTGCAACCGGTATGTCCAGGTCAAGCGCGCGGAGGACTCCTTCCACGGCGTTTACCTGTCCGATTCCTCCGTCTATCAGTATCAAATCCGGAAGTTCCGCCTGCTCATTTACAAGCCTTGTGTAGCGGCGTGTAACCGCCTCGCGCATGGAGGCAAAGTCGTCTATGATTCCGTTTGTTGTCTTCAGACGGAAGTAGCGGTAGTTCTTTTTATCAGGATTTCCGTTGTAAAAACTGATTAGCGAGGCGACCGGAAATTTTCCGCCGATATGTGCTATATCGAATCCTTCTATGCGGACCGGGAGGGTTTTTAACCGGAGTTCTTCCTTTAGTTCCTGCAGTGCCGGTATGTCGCCGCGGTCCCGCAGACGGCGTATTATGTCTTCATGGGCGTTTTCGCGGGCCATGTCAATTGCGGCCTTGTGCCGGGCGGCGTTCTCCATCTGCGGCGTTACGAGAATTATTTTTGTGTCTGAATTGAAATTTTCTTTGAGCCACTGCGACATAAAGTCAAGTCCGCTCTGTGTCGGAACATATATTGAGGGTGGCAGTTCGATTTTCTGTCCGTCACCGGCAGTGTCTCCGTAATAGGCGTTCATAAATTCGGGCAAAAGTTCATCGTCCTCGTTGAGGCTTTCTACACGGTAATTGTCGCGGCCGGAAACCTTGCCCTCCCGGATTTTGAGAACGGTAAATGAAACGAGTTCGCCCTCGCGGCAGTGGGCGATATAGTCGCGGTCCTCAGTGGAAAAGTCCTCGACAATATTCTGGTTTTGCATTATGATGAGGGCCTTTAGTCCGTCACGGATTCTGGCGGCTTTCTCAAAATTCAAGTCTTTTGCCGCGGTCTTCATTTCTGCCGTCAGTTTGTCTTCCGTTTCTTTTCCCTTGCCCTCAAGCAGTTCGGCAACTTCCTTTATAAAGGAATTGTATTCGCCGATTGAGATTTTTTTGCAGCAGGGGCCCTTGCAGCGGCCTATGTGGTAATATAGACAGGGGTAGTTCCTTTCCTTAAACTGACGGCAGTGGCGGAGCGGATAGAGTTTGTAAAGCGTGTCGATAAAGGTGTCGAGGGCCGCAACATCAGGAAAGGGACCGAAATACTGGGAGCCGTCCTGAATAACCGATCGTGTCTTAAAAAGCCTCGGAAATTTTTCGTTTGTGATGCGGAGGACGGGATAGGATTTTCCGTCTTTGAGACTGATGTTGTATCGTGGCGTGTATTTTTTGATCAGATTATTCTCAAGCAAAAAGGCTTCGTATTCGTTTGCGGTCGTAATGTATTCAATGGATTCCGCGCGCGAGATTAAGAGCCGTGTCTTGATGTCTTTCTGTCCGCTGAAATAAGAGGAAAGCCGGTTGTGCAGGTTTTTCGCCTTGCCTACATAAATAATCGTGCCTTGCGGATTTCTCCACATATACACGCCGCTTTGCTGCGGTGCTTTGAGGGCGGTCTGATGCAATTTTTCGCGGTTGGAATTTTGGGCGGTCATTTTCTATTTTATCCAAATAATTAGGAGGACATTTGAATTTTCGCCGGATTAGGACGGAAAAGTCATCTCCCGATGACTGCATTATAGCATAAAAAGGAAATAAAGTGGAAGAAAAATGCTGCTAAACTTCACTTTGATTTTAGCCGAAAATTTAAATGAGGTATGCTCTTTTGAAAAAGTTTCTGTTTACAAAAAAAGGAATCCTGTTTTTTGCCATGATATGGCCTTTCCTTAGCCTGAATTTGCCTGCGGAAAATAAATCCATAACTCTTGGCGGAAAGAGCGGCTGGCCGGAACTTTCTGTAAGAGACGGTGTCGCCTTTGGAATAGGGCGGTTCGGCTATCAGTCTGTTGAACTTGCCACAAATGCCCGCAAAGTTACCGCCTCCACTGACCTTCTTCTGGATTTTGAGGACGAACAGTTTTCTGACGCTGCCGGAAATTATAAAATAGAAAGTTCATCTTTGTTGAGATCGCCAAAGGCTTCCATGGGGCATTTTTCCGCCCTGAGCCGCGGTAACGGAAAGGGGCTCTCTCTGCTGGGAAACACGGACAGTATTTTTGGACGCGAGGGCGGCGTCGGTTCTTTTACGATTGAATTTTGGCTGTACCCGGCGATTGCGGAGAACGGAGAGGTCGTCTTTGAGTGGCACTCCTCTCGTATTGTGAACGATTATGTTTATTACCAGATGATTGAATCTTCTTTCTTTAATAACAGAGTTCAGTGGAATTTCACTAATGTTTTTGACGGCTGCACAAACAATAATGGTGAGGTAATACTTTTAAGTTACAGCGCTCTTATTCCCAATAAATGGAGTCATCATGAAATTTCTTTTGACGAGGAGACTGGCCTTCTTGAATATAAGATTGATTCTCATGTTGAGGACTTGAAGTACATTACGGACGGCGGTCGTGAGGGTGCTACAATTTTTCAGCCTGTATTGGGCCGTGTCGCTCCTGTTACTATTGCCCCGGCATACACTGGCTGTATTGACGACTTTAGAATTCTTCCTGTCGCCGCTGACTCTTCAAAACCGCAGAATTTATATTACGAAAAATACAAGGTGGACGGCGGCCGTTTTGAAACACTCCCGCTTAAGACTATGCCTGGTTCCGTAGTAAATTCTATTCATGTTACAGATTCTGTTCCCCGGCAAACAGAAATCCGTTATTATGTCCGGGCCGGAGATAATTTCTTCAACTGGTCAGACACAAATCCTGAATGGGTTCAGGTTAAGAATGACGAGCGCATAAAGGGCGTGCAGGGCCGCTACATTCAGGTTGCGGCGGAACTTTTTCCTGACGGGGCCGGGGCTGCAAGTCCGTCCGTTACGGAAATTAAAATCAACTACACGCAAGTCCCTCTTCCGGCAGCTCCTTTCAGAGTAAAGGCAACCGCTGGTGAAAAATCTGTTGATTTAAGCTGGGCCTATTCAGTTGATGAAAATGCCGGCGGATATTATATTTATTATGGAAGCAGGCCCGGCGAATATCTCGGTACTGAGGCAGATCAGGGACCTTCACCGATTAAGGTTGACAACATAACATCATTCAAACTTACGGGGCTCAAGAACGGAGCCATTTACTATTTTGCAATTTCAACATATAGTAATATAGACCCGCATATCTCAGGAAATCTTTCCAGCGAAGTTTATGCCCGTCCAAACAGGAGATAATTTATTATGGCTGAAAATTTACTGCTTTTGAACCGTGCGGATTCTGCGGTTATGTCGCACGATTATGCGTTGGCAGCCCGTTTGTTTACGGCTCTGTTAAAAGAAAACCCCGATGACAGAATGCTGCTTGAGCGGCTTGGAAATGTTTATATAAAGAGCGGTGATGATCAGAAGGCGCTTCCTGTCTACGAAGAACTGAATTCTCTTGATCCTAAAAATGCAAAAATCATGCTCAGCCTCGGGGGAATATTCCGTCGTGTAAAAAAGTATGATGAGTCGATCGCAATCCTTAACAAGGCCCTTTCTGCCGGCGCTCAGGAAGTTCAGGTTTATTATAATCTGGGGTTTACTTATAAACTTATGGGAAAGTATGAAGAGGCGATAGACTGTTTTGAGACTGTGGTAACACTTAATCCCACAGATGTTCTTGCATATAATCACATGGGAACAATTCATGAATTAAAAAAAGACCATGAGGCGGCGACCTTGTCCTACCAGATGGGGCTGAAAATAGATGCCAATCATCCGATTCTGCATTTTAATCTTGCAAAGACCTATGAGAATGCCGGAAATGTTGATGCCGCCGTCCGCGAATACGATGCAGCCCTGCGATACAAACCGGGGTGGAGGGATGCTTATGTAGAATACAGCCGCCTCCTTTACCGTGACGGGCGTCTAAAGGAAGCCGAGGCTTTGTGCGAGCAGGGGCTCCGTCTCAATGAGGACAGTGCTCGCCTGCAGTCTCTGCTGGGTGATGTTTATTATGCGGAAGATGACTATGAAAACGCGGAAAAACTGTATAGCGGCTCATTAAAGGCTGATCCGAAAAGAAAGGTTGCCCTGTGCGGTCTTGCCAAGTCGCTTGAGGCTCAGGGAAAGAATCAGGAGGCTCTTGATGTCATACAGAAGGCAAGGGAATTTTTCCCTGATGATGAGACTCTTGCAAAAAATTCTGCCTCGATACTTTTGAGTGCAAAGAAAATTGCGTCCGCCAGTAAGGAAATCAGGGACTTGTTTGACAAGAACAAAGACGATGTTGAGACTCTTGACCTGGCCGGACAGTATTATATTGCCACTGATGAGGACGAGCGGGCTGAAAAATGTTACAGAAAAATCGAAGTAAATGATCCTGACTATAAGAGTTATCTTTCTCATGCTAGTTCCCGGTATAAACAGAAAGAAAATTACGAGAAGGCGCAGGAATATATAAAGAAATACATTGATGAGACAAATCCTTCTGACGCAAAGTCTTATGTAAGCCTTGCAAGAATTCAGGAAACTTTGGGCAATCTTACCGGCGCTCTGGAAGCATATAATAAGGCCCTGAGCCGTGATCCTGAGAACCGTTTTGCAAGAAAATCGTTAAAGAGGCTGGGAACTTATTCAGGAGAGGAAACTCAAAAAGACACTTTTGTTCCTGAAATACAGGAAGACTTGAACGCGGGATTTGATGAGACCGGAAGCCTTGAGATTGATATGGGACGGGAGGAGAATCTTGCTCCTGAAGAAGTAAAAGAAGAAAGCATTGCAGAAGATGATTTTGACTTTGAGACATTCGGAAAGTCAGCGCTTTTGGAAGATGAGACGGAAATTGATTTTGATGAACTGGCCGGCGGTCAGGAAGATGACAGTGAAGATGATAATTCTGTAAATACCAGTGTATTCAGTGACCCTGAAGAAAAGCCTCCGGTCGCGGAGAATTTTGATGAGGCGTCCGAGCCCCTTGCACCCGCAGATTTTGATAGCCGGGAGCCGGAGCCGGAAAAGCCGATCCCCGCTCCCAAACCCAGGCGCAACCCTGAGCCAGAGCCGCTTGAGGAACCGGAAACGGTTGAGAAACCAGAACCTCTTGAGAAACCAGAACCGTTTCAGACCGATGCACCGCTGGAAGAAAGCGAGCCTCCTCTTGAACCGGAGTCGGTTTCCTGTGAGGCGGCGGAAGAAAACAAATCCCTTGAGGAAGGTACTCTTCCTGATGTTCCCGAGACTGAGACTCTTGCTGAATCCGGAGAAAATTCCGGAGTGGCGTCTTCTGACGGGCAGGAACTCTCGGAGTCAGCTCAAAAAGAACTGATGGAAAAAATGGGGCAGGTTGCGGAAAGCGCGGAGCGTGCCATAAATGCCGCCGACAAGGCATGGTACGCCGCCCAGCAGGCTGCGGACAACGCCCAGTTTATGGAAGAGGCCAACAAAAAATTACAGGAAGAGGCTGAAAATGCCCGGCAAAAATTTGCCGATCAAAAACGGGAGTTGGACGAGGCTGCGGCGGAGCACCAGCAGGCTTTGGACGAGGCGATCCAAAAGCTGTCGGAGGCGCAGGAAGCCGCCTCAAAATTGCAGCCGCCCTCACAGAAGTCTGATCCGGAACAGACTCAGGAACTGGAACCGGAACAGACTTCTTTACCGAGATTTGAGCCGGAACAGAAGTCCGGACCTGAAGAATTTTTGGAAGACCAGACTCTCGACAATGATTTTGACGATATTTTTGAAGATATGGACTGCGCCCCTGTTACGGAATCGGAAGAGTCAGATTCTGACGCGGACTTTGAGACGGAATTTTCAGACGATGATGAGATGTTTGCCAACACCTTTGATTCTGCCGTAAAAAAGGCGAATGTTGTAATTCCCGCGATAGAGAACATTCTCCGCACGGAGCACGGGGAGCGTGATTATTCAAAAGAAATCCAGATGTTCAAGACTCTGCGTTCTTTGAGCGAGTCCCTGCCGGAGACCCAGCGTCATGCATTTATGCAAAGTCGGACTCGTCTGTCTCTCGATTATCTTATCTCAAATCTGGAAGGAAATCCCGGCCTTTTAAAAACCTCAAGCGCCCTGCGTAAGTCCGGGATTCTTACAGATACTGTTGCGGAAGAAGATGTTAAGACTGATTATCCTCTGGACGAACTTGCAAAAATTGTAATAACAGACATGAAGGCACTGAGCGGCTTCTTGGAGGAGGACGATTTGGTTATCGCCCTTAACAATCTTGCCGACTCAGTATTGAATTCTACAACTCAATAATCCGCGAGTGTGTTATTACCTCGTTGCCTTTTTCTGTAATGAGAACATCGTTCTCAAGACGGACACCGCCCAGCTCCGGATCGTAAAGCCCCGGCTCTAGGGTTACGATCATTCCCGGAAGGAATTTTTCCTCGGATGTTGCCCGCTGGCGGACAAAGGGGGCCTCGTGAATCTCAAGTCCAATTCCGTGTCCAAGTCCGTGCGGCATCGACCGGTGACTGCGTGTGAAAATCTCGTCCGCTTTTGCCGCGGCGGCTTTTACCGGAACATCTTTTTTGTAAAGTTCAAGGCATTCGGTTGAGGCTTTTTTTACAAGCTCAAGAAGTTCCTTTTGGCCGGGGCTGAGTTCTCCCTTGGCGACCGTAACTGTCGTGTCGCTTGTGTATCCCTTGTAAACAACTCCGAAATCAAGAATGCTTAATCCCTTTGCCGGCCAGAGCCCGGCCGTATAGTTTGGAAAAGCATGTATTGCGAATGAGCGATCGGGACCTGCGGCCAGTGTGTCAAACCCTGTCCTTTCGCATCCGTGGACACGGCATTCACGCTCAATCAAAAGGGCGACATCGGTCTCTGTCTTGATTTTTCCGTTTTTGATTTCCTTTTCAATCTCGTCAATTATGAGGTCGCCGATACGGGCCGCCTCTTTTGTGCACTCAATTTCGTATTCATCTTTTATCGAGCGCATTTGAACCGCATAATCGTGAATCCCCTTTTCCTTGCATAGAATATCGTAGTTGTTCAGCTCGTCAATGTATTCCAAAAACTTGGGGTAGGGCGTTGCCGGCGAAATCTCAATTCTCTGAGAAGTGAATTTCATTGTGCCGAGAACGGCTTTGATGCCGCGGAGGTAATTCCGCTCGTATCTTGTAGAGGGGATTATTTTTTCTACAAAGGCGTTTCTGTGCGCAAGGTTTTCGTCCCAGGGAATTAAAACTGAATTTCCTGCCGCGCTTATGACCAGAGCCGCATCGTTTGTGTGACCCGAAAAATAACGGATACTCGGATCACGGTGGTCTTCGGTGTCCTCAAAGATAACCGCATCGAGTTTTTCTTCCTTCATTTTTTGAATGAATCTTTTTCTTCTGTCTGAATAAATCTGGGCGAGTTCGTCTCTTGTGCGTTCTTTCATGTTTGCCTTCTGGTATGTATCTAAAAATTGCAGTTTTCAGAGCTGTCTTTGGAATGTTGCTCTAAATTTAATGAATAAATTGAAGGAAGTCAAGAAGTTGAATTTTCCTGCAAAATGTGTTATCTTATATATAGAAATGCAGTTTTCCGAAGATTTGGCTGTGGACGCTTTTCTGCGTTCCTATCAACATCCTTTTACTCTCAAAGATTTTCGGCGCGAGATGAGCCGGTCTGGTTATGTTTTGTCCCAGAAAGAAGGCGAGGACTATCTGGCCGAAAGTCCCTATGTTTTTTATGTAAAGGAGGGCGAGTTTGTAACAAGAGCGGCCGCCTTTACAGATCGCTTTTTTAGTTTTACTGTTACCCCGGATGAAATAAAAAATAAAATGTTCATTCCCGGCCACCGCTTTATGCCTTTTGTTGATGAAATGCAGAATCCGGCGGCATGGACTTTTGTGTATGACGGAAAGATTCTTCCCCGCAGAATCGGCGAGTTCAGAAAAGAAATTGTCCTTGATCTGAACCTTCTCTACGGAGAGGAATACGAAACCCAGTATATTGCGAGCGATCCGGCTATGGCGGATTATGATCTTTCGGACTATGATTTTGAGTTACCGCCACGCATAAAAGTTACAGGCTGTGATATTTCATCTTTTATTGATACAATCGGATTTACTTCCGGCGATAGAATTCTCTGCCGTGTAATAAACTGGGACAAGGGAATAATTGAGGTTTTTCCGCGGCATAAAATTCAGAAAGGCAATTCAACAGTAACGATAGAATATTCTGACCGTGAGCGCCTCTTGTGGAATGATCTTTTTGAGAAATCGCTGATAAAAGTTATCGAGCGCGAGGGTCCTTGCACAACCATTGAAGAACAGCTGGCCTTTGCCTTTTTTGATAATCTTGACGGACTCTGCACTGTCAACTGCGACAGCGTCGAGAATTATCTGGCTTATTCAAAGAAAATTGACCTTGAGCTCTTTGGTGTTGAGACACGCCTCTGGTATATGGGGCACGATGTTCCGGCTGTAGGCTCCTGGAACAATGTGAAGCTTTCAAAAGATGTTACCAAGTTCAGTGACTTGACCTTCAGAATTCCTCCTCATATTCTTGACTCTTATATCAGGGACTTTGAATACAGCCGGCAGACTGATATTTCTGTCCTGATAAAAAGAATGTTTCCTGAAAATTTTGTCCTTAATCAGCAGGAAAGGGATTATGTTTTGTTGCATATTGACGGAAGACATGCTATAATTAAGAAAGAATATAACTATTTTGCGGACTATCCTGTAGGGCAAATAAGGCAGAAGGCGCTTTTGCTCTATGGAAGGGTTGTTTCGCTGGTCTATGATGTCGAGACTTCAACCGCGTCTTTTGATCAGTTTCCGCAGAACGAACTGGTAATCCTTTCACAGTTGTTCACGCACCTTAACCGCATTCTTGAGTCTATTGAGGCTAATCCTGATGCGGCTGTAGAAGATCTGCCTACTCTTGATCTTTCCCTTGAGGGAATGGAATATAATTTTGAGGACATAGAGGATGTCTTGCGTTATACGATTGACACAGAAAAGCGAAACAGTTTTAAAATTATATAGTTAGAAGGAAAATGAAAATGGCGGAGCAAAAAGTAGAACTCGGACTTCTGATTAACCGTGGAGGTGTCGTAAATAATCTGGACGCAAGCACACCGGAAGAAGCCTATGACCAGCTAAAAACAAAGATGCATTTACCACCTTCTTTTTCTGCAAAAGACTTGTACGAAGGGCTTACTGCCCGTGAAAAAATTATGAGCACTGCGGTAGGCCGCGGAATTGCCCTTCCGCACTGCCGAGATATTTTACTAAAATCAAATGACGAACAGCAGATTACTGTCGTCTATCTTAAAAATCCAATCGACATGAATGCACCAGACGGCAGAAAGGTTGACACTATGTTTGTGTTGCTTACGGGCAATTCACAGAGTCATCTTCAGGTGCTTTCACGGTTGGCAGGGCTTTTTAAGAACGATTCATTTATTGAGTTGTTGAGAAAACGTGCTTCGGCAGATGAGCTAGCCGAGGCAGCAAATAAGGAATAGGAGATTCTTATGAAAACAAAAGGTATTGCCGCAACAGCATTGTCTGTTCGCGCTCTTTCAATGGATGCAATTCAGAAAGCAAATTCCGGCCATCCGGGACTTCCTCTCGGAGCCGCTGAACTTGCCGCAGTTCTCTACGGAGAAATCTTAAAGCACAACCCCGCTGACTCGAAATGGGCCGACCGTGACCGGTTTGTATTGAGCGCGGGGCACGGCTCAATGCTTTTGTATTCAATCTTGCATCTGAGCGGCTACAAGGTTTCTCTCAAGGACATTAAGAACTTCCGTCAGGTTGGTTCTAAGTGCCCGGGACACCCGGAATACGGTGAGACTGACGGAGTTGAATGTACCGGCGGTCCGCTCGGACAGGGTGTTTCCATGGCAGTTGGTATGGCAGTCGCAGAGTCTATGCTTGCCGCCCGCTTTAATACAAAGGCTCATAAAATTGTAGACCACTACACATATTCTCTCGTTGGCGAGGGGTGTCTTGAGGAGGGTGTTTCTTCAGAAGCTTCTTCTTTGGCCGGACACTTAAAGCTCGGAAAACTCATCGTCTTCTATGACCAAAACCAGATTTCAATTGACGGAAACACAAACATTACCTTTGACGAGGACATCGCAAAGCGTTATACGGCATACGGCTGGCAGGTTCTTAAAGGCAGCATGTATGATGTGGAGAAGATTGCCGGACTTGTTAAAGAAGCGAAGGAGTGCAAGGACAAACCTACACTTATTATGCTCAAGTCTGTAATCGGAAAGGGTGCTCCCAAGCAGGGAACTGCCGATGTCCACGGCGCTCCTCTCGGAGCGGAGGGAATTATTGCCGCCCGCAAGAAACTGGGAATTCCTGCAGACAAGGATTTCTATGTTGACCCCGAGGCTGTAAAATATTTTGACTCAAAGAAAGATGTATGGGCTAAAAAAGAGGCGGACTGGAAAAAAGACTTTGAGGACTGGTCAAAGGAGAATCCTGAACTCCGCAAAATGTGGGACGCTTTCTTTGCTGGAAAGCCTACAGGAAAGGCCGCCTCGTTAAAGCACAAGGTCGGAGAGTCGGACGCAACGCGTTCTTCAAGCGGAAAGATGCTCAATGTAATGGCAGACCGCTACCTTAATCTTGTCGGCGGTTCGGCGGACTTGATGGGCCCAAACAAGACAAAACTCAACCACGACGACGGAACATATTCATACGAGAACCAGAAGGGACGCACAATCGAATTCGGTATCCGCGAATTTGCGATGAGTGCCGTTTGCGCAGGTATCAACCTTCACGGCGGACTCCGTCCGTTCTGCGCCACATTCTTTGTTTTCAGTGACTATCTCCGCCCCAATCTCCGTGTACAGGCTCTTATGGGACTGAACACAATCTATGTTCTGACACACGACTCAATCTATGTAGGAGAAGACGGGCCGACACACCAGCCGATTGAGACTTTGGCCTCTCTGCGTGCAATCCCCAATGTGCATGTTCTGCGTCCGGGCGATGCCGAGGAAACTGATGCAGCCTGGGAAATGGCGATGGCTTCCAAAAATCACCCGGTTCTTCTGGCGCTCACACGCCAGAACCTTACAGTCTTTGAAAAGGCTGACAAGAACTGGAAAAAGTCTGCAAAGGTGAACGGCGCCTATATTGTTCAGGAAGGCGGCGCGAGCCCGGACATTACAATTCTTGCGACAGGAAGTGAAGTTGATATGTCTCTTGATGCCGCAAAGCTTGTTCCGAGCAAGAAGATCCGCGTAATCTCTGTCTTGGACAAGACTTTGTTTGACGCTATGGATGAGGCTGAGCAGAAAAAGCTGCTCGGCGGGGCCAAGCGTGTGGTTGTAGCCGAAGCCGGTGTAAGCCAGGGCTGGGAAGGATACGCCACTTCAAAGAGCGACTTGTTCACAATCAACCGCTTTGGCGAGTCCGGTCCTGCGGCAAAGGTTGCGGAAGATCTCGGATTTACGGCTGCAAAACTTGCAGAGGTTTTAAAGAAGTAATTTCACGGCGGCATTCTGTCGCTGTTTCGTGAGATACTGTTCACTAATTGAAAAAGATGTCCGCGGTTTTGCCGCGGGCATTTTTTTATGAGAAAGAATATGGGAACAATCATCAATGTGGCGCTCATTATTGCGGGCGGAATTTTGGGCATACTGTTAAAGTCAAGACTGAGCGGGAGGTTCCGCACAACTCTTTTTAAGTCTACGGGAATTGCCGTTATGTTTATAGGATTGGGCGGTGCGCTAAGCAAAATGTTTTCTGTTACCGACGGAATTGTTGGCACAAGGGGTACGATGATGATGATTATCTCTCTTGCGTCCGGAAGTTTTATTGGCGAACTATTGAACATAGACGGCTTGGTCGAGAGATTCGGCGGCTGGCTGAAAGTAAAGACCGGCAATGCTGATGACAAGGGGTTTGTAAACGCCTTTGTAACAGCCTCTCTCACAGTCTGCATCGGTGCTATGGCAGTGGTGGGGGCAATAGAAGACGGCGTGAACGGAAACTATTCAATATTGCTTGCAAAGGGAATCTTGGACTGTATAATAATTTTTGTAATGGCGTCCTCCATCGGCAGAGGAGCCATTTTCTCCTTTATTCCGGTGGGCCTGTTTCAGGGCCTCATTACCCTTCTTGCAAAGGCCGCTTCTCCATTGTGCACGGCAGCCGCAATGAACAACCTTTCTTATGTGGGTTCCATTCTTATCTTTTGCGTCGGCGTAAATTCAATCTGGCCGGAGCAAAAGATAAAGGTTGCGAATATGCTGCCCTCAATTTTTATTGCAGCGGCCTGGTCTTTTTTCTGCTAGGAGCGGGAATCCTTTTTTGCCATAATCCAGCCGCAAAGCCAGACTATGACGCCGCCGAGAATCATAAGGGCGCAGAGAATCTGTCCGGTTGAAATATTAAGCAGAGATGTGTTCTGCGAAATTGAGGCGCTTTTGTCGGCGACGATTCTAAAGCCTAAATCCGCATCGGGCATTCTGAAATATTCCAGAATGAAACGGATTATTCCGTAGCCGGCAAGGTATGCGCCTGTCAGAAATCCGTCAAAGGGTTTGTGTTTCCGTAATAGCCACAGAACTGCAAAAAGAAGTATTCCCTCGCAGAATGCCTCGTACAGCTGGCTGGGATGACGGGGAAGATTTACAAGCGTGTTCTCCGAGGCTGACATTCCTATGTCCGCGGCAAATTCTTTTACCCATTCAATTGATGATGAGAATCTGTCTGCTCCCGGAAAAATCATTCCCCACGGCATTTTTGTAATACGGCCGTAAAGCTCGCCGTTTAAAAAATTTCCCAGCCGGCCAAATGTGTAGCCGAGCGGAATTGCCGTGCACATTGCGTCTGTCCATTTAAAGTAAGGCCGCTTGTGAAGCCGGCACCAGACAAACATTCCTATAGTTCCTCCGATGACACCGCCGTGGTAACTCATTCCGGCAAGCCCCGTAAAGCGTCCTGAGCTGTCAAAGGGCCAGAATATGAGCCATGGGGCTGTCCAGTATTTTCCGCTGGTGTCATAAACCAATGTGGAGAAAATACGCGCGCCGGCGAGCAGAAAAATAATTCCGGTTGCAATAAAAGAAATCAAGTCGTCTTCAGTGGCCGTAAACTTTTTTTCGTTAAGGGCGCCTTCCTTGTACTGTCTTTTCAGGGCTATATACGCAAAACCGAATGCGAATACATACATGAGACCATACCAGCGAAAAAGACCTAAAAGGGGAAGCCCGGGAAAAATCTCCGGGTGAATCCATGACGGATAATTTATATAAAGTAAATTCATTTTGACATAAAATTATAATTCATTCCTTGATAATATTCAACCTTGTAGGCCCCTCGGAAATTCATTTGGTTTTTATGCTGATTTTTATTTTGGCCCCTTACTCTTTCCGCTGAAAATGCCGATATATAATAAGGATGTCAAGGAAAAAATATGGATAAAAACTCTTTCAGAACTTTTATTTACAAAATCGGAGATTCACAGGCGGATTCTGCAATACAGAAGATTTTGTGCCAGGGTTGGAAGGTCAGTGCCGTTACTCCGAACGGTTCTGTCAGAATAACGACATTCTGCAGGGACTTGAATTCCGTGTCCGGCAGGCGGCATGCTTCTTCCATAAAATAATAATTTCCGTTATAATATTTCCGTTGAGGAAATATGGGCGGATCTTCTTTTGGAAAATTATTTAAGGTAACTACTTTCGGTGAAAGCCATGGCGCGGCCCTTGGTGTTGTTGTTGACGGAATTCCTTCGGGAATTAAAATTGACGAGGCGGAAATCCAGCGTCAGATGGACAGGCGCCGTCCCGGTGCAAAAGTTGACGGCAGGAAGAACGCCGCTGTTACGGCCCGCTCTGAGCCGGATGCCGCGAAAATTTTGAGCGGTGTCTTTGAGGGGAAGAGTGAGGGTACTCCAATTTCTCTTGTAATTCAAAATACCTCACAGCATTCAAAGGACTATTCTAATCTAAAAGATGCATTCCGGCCGGGACATGCTGACTATACTTACTTTGAGAAATACGGTTTCCGCGACTACAGAGGCGGCGGGCGATCGAGCGGAAGGGAAACCTGCGCCCGTGTCGCGGCCGGCTCAATCGCCATGCAGTTCTTGCGGCAGAAACTCGGAAAGAAATTCAAGGTTACAGCCTTTACTTTGCGGGCGGCCGGTGTTTCCTGCGATAAAATAAATCTCTCGGACATAGAAAAAAATTCTCTCCGCGCCGCTGACTGCAAGGCTGCCGCACTTATGGAGCAGAATATCCAGAGGCTGCGCTCGGAAGGAAACTCCGCCGGCGGAATTATCGAGTGCCGGATTCTGGGTGTGCCGGCCGGTCTTGGCGAGCCTGTCTTTGACAAGCTTGACGCTGAACTCAGTTATGCAATGCTTTCGATTGGTGCTGTAAAGGGAATTGAATTTGGCCGGGGCTTTGAGGCCGCCGATTTAACCGGCAGGGAAAACAACGACCAGATGTGCCTTAAAAACGGAAAGCCTTCTTTTGTAACAAACAATGCCGGCGGCGTTCTGGGAGGAATCTCCACGGGCGCGCCGATAATCTTCAGACTTGCCGTAAAACCTGTTCCAAGTATTTTTTCGGAGCAAAAAACTGTTCAGTATAAGAACGGAAAATTCTCGGAGACAAATTTAAAGATAGAGGGACGGCACGATGTATGCCTCTGTCCCCGTATTGTGCCCGTTGTGGAGGCGATGACATATCTTGTTATTGCTGATTTGTATTTGCAGAATTCAGTACAGGCCTGAAACTGTAACAATATCCGCTCCCGTTGCAAACAGTTCATTGATTATAAAATCAAAGCGCTCGTATAAAATGGAGCCTGAAATTATTCCGTCAGCGGCTGTATTGATGGAAATAATGTCGGGTAAGTTGGAATCCAGGTAAGTGTAGCCTGCGGCGGCTCCCTGCGCGCGGATTTTGTTATCGCTCTTGTTAAAAGGCGCATGCCAGTAAAGACTCAGTTCACGGCCTGTGCACTGAAAGAACTCATCTTCAAGCCGGGCCAGTCCCTTCGCGATGAATTTATCATCGTAATACACAGTCTTATCCGTCAAGTCTATATTGTTAAAGAAGACTGCCGCACATTCATGACCGCTTTCGGCAATCAGTTTTGTTTCAATGGGATAACGGCGGATAAATTCTCCATTAAAGAAGAATGTGCATTTTATATTGTAATTATTGCAGATTGCAAGGACAACATTCAGGCTGTCCGCATTTTCGTCAGCGTCAAAAATAATGGAGGCCTTGTTTCTCGGTGGAACCG
Organism: uncultured Treponema sp.; assembly: GCA_964346805.1. Classification (GTDB taxonomy): domain Bacteria; phylum Spirochaetota; class Spirochaetia; order Treponematales; family Treponemataceae; genus Treponema_D. The sequence goes on from CAYFWC010000025.1 coordinate 22,769, forward strand.
TTTTTGCGCTCTGGGCAATCAGCGGTCTTGTTGAGATTTTTCCTGCGAGTGTCCGTATGTAGACGGCGTTTTTATAAAGGGCGTTTTTTGTAGTTCCGGCAAATACTCGGTAGCTGTCATTCTGCGTGGAGGCCGGCAATACATTCTCATGATTCTCACTTCTGGCCAGTGTCCAGTTTTTTTCATCTGCGCTTAACTGATAATTTTTTCCCATGTCATCGAGCAGAATAATATTGCCGTCTTTGTTCCAAAAGGCCCCAGTCGCGCTTGATGCAAAGAGATCTGTAAATTCAAAAGTGGCGAGAGAGAGTTTTTTAACAGATGACTTTCCGCCAAGACAGAGGGTTCCGTTGTCGCGCCAAACTGATGTTACAATCTGTTCCCCTGACTTTTCATACACCTTTTTCCAGTCCTTTACTGAATAAATGAAAATGCTGTCGCCGCCTGTAATCGCTATGAACATGCTGTCCGGGCTTACTGAGATTCCGTTGTGAGTTTTATCGACATAGATGCGACGGGTAAGGTTTCCGTCCGGGCTTATCGTATAGACTGCGGAAGTCTGTTCTCCGTTACCTTCTCTTGCCAGTTCCGCACAGACGCAGGGTTCTCCGGCCGGTGACCAGAATATGTTGAAATTTAGGGGAATCCTTTTGTTTTCTGTAAAGGAGCATGAATACAGAATATCTACAAGAGCGCCGCCTTCCTGATTTGCCTTTAGTTTGTAGTAGGAAATCATTTCGCCGCCGCGGATTACAATGAACTCGCTTGTGTCGGCTTTGACCCAGAACCTGTCTGAGACCGGGTCAAACTTTTGCGGAAGGCGTCCCAAAATTTTTCCAAGCTGAATGAATTCCGAGTAAAGACCGAGTGATGCTAGTTCCCGTGCATCGATTAGAAAGATGAGGTCAGATGATAGATATGTAATGCGTTGGGAATCGTTCCAGACAACAGAATGAATTGAGCCTTTTCCAATGCGGCGGAACTTCTCGTCAATTATAATTCCCTTAAACAGGGAGTCCGGCGTGCAGAAATAGAGACCGCCGTTTTTTTCATATATAAGGGAGCGGCCGTCAGGCGACCATTTTACAGGGACATTTGTATAACTGAATTTTGTATTGTCATCTAGTACAATCTGTCTTCCCGTTGAATTCTCTGTGATGACAAGAGTTCCCTTGAACATATCCTTGCGCTCAATTTCGCAAAGCCATTTTCCTGTGGCGCTTACAGCAATCGGGAGAGGTGCGGCGGTGTTTTCTGGAATTGAGACGGTGCGTCGCGTCCAGACAAGTGTATTGTCGTCAAAATTATATATCGCGCGGCCGTAACGGTTTCTGATTTGAAGTTTTTTTGAGCCTTCAAATATTTCCATTTTTTCCGGGAAGCAGGTGAGTGCGCGCGGAAAAGATTCAGCCTGTCCGTCCTTGATTCTGCCTTTAAAAATAGTCGAGTATCCGATTGAGCCGGGAATGTCCGCTTTTACTGAAAAAAGTATTTCATCATTTTTGCTGAGGTTTAATGATGAGAAACTGATTTCTGCGGAAAGAGGAAGAGAAAATAAAAGTGCCGTTCCTATTAAGAGAAATAAATTTCCGGCCTGACGGAATGTTTTCATTTATGCATCTCCGTACTCAGAATTAGAGAACTGAGTTCTTTGTCAAGATTATCGAGTTTTTTTTTCATTTGTTCAAGACGCTCGTAATGACGCTCGTTCTGCATGTCCTGCATACAGTTAAAGGCTGAGTCGACGGCGTCTTCGCAGTCTTCGTTCGTAACGCGCGATCTTCCGCACCAGGGGCAGAAAACATAATCTTTTTCGATTGTTCTTCCGCAGCCGCTGCAGACACAGACAGCTGTCATTTTTGAAAATGTCATATTGAAACTCCTATTTTAGCAAGGTCAATGGATCCACAACCTTACCGTTCTTGTAGACTGTAAAGTGCAGGTGAGGACCTGTTGAGTATCCTGTTGAACCTACAAGACCGATTTTTTGTCCCTGCTGAACATAATCTCCGGCTGAAGAAATTTTCTTTGACATATGGCCGTATAAAGTCTGATAACCGTTTCTATGGTCAATGATGATGTAGTTTCCGTAAATGCGTGAGAAGCCTGCGGCGAGAACTTTTCCGCCGAGTGCGGCATAAATCGGAGTTCCTGAGGAGCATGCCATGTCTATTCCCGGATGATACTGCCGGACACCTGTAAAAGGGTCTCCTCTCCAGCCGCACTTTGAGGTAAGCCTCCAGCGGATTTTTAGCGGAAGTGCCCATGTCTCGCCCATTGCCTTTCGGAGTGTGTCGCGGTCAAGGTGAGCACCCGGAATAAAGAGTTCCTGTCCGACTGTAATATTCATTGTATCCAAGTCGTTCGCATCTAGAATGTCCTCTACCGCTATGCCGTATTTTGCGGAAATCCCCTGCAGTGAGGCGCCGGCGTTTACAGTATATGTCAGTCCGTCAAAGCTGGGAATCTTTAGTTTTTGTCCCGAATAAACCTGGCGGACATTATCAATTCCGTTTACGGCTATGATTGTGGAAATGTTTTTAAGCCCGAATTTTCTTGTTATGCCCCCGATGGTATCGCCGGTTTTTACAGTATAATTCTTGAAGGAAATCTTGTCGTGGAAAACGGGAGTGCCCGCGCCTCCGTCAATATTTCCGTCGTCGTCAATCGCGTCCCCGGTGGAAAGGGCAAATCGGGACATTGCCTGATTCAGGAATTCAAGTTCGTTTAAGGCGGCGTCCTTTAGCATAAGAGGATTTGCCCGGCTCTGAAAAGCGTCAAAGGCTTTTTCCAGACCGAAAGGAATCATAATAATTGCCGCCAGAAGAGGAATGACCCATAGGAACGCGCCTAATTTTTTTAGCGCAAGCTGGGGATAGAAACGACTTCTTTTTATTTTTGGAAGAGTGAACCTTGGTAAAGTGATTTTTCCTGGTCTGGCCGCAACCGAGCCGCCTACATAGCTTATTATTTCCATAATACAATTATCGGCATTCAGAAAAAATAATTAAGGGCATCTCTGAAAATCCGGCCGGCTTTTTAGAGTCTCACCGGCAGAAAAAAATGATGCCTCCGCTGTCTGTTAGTGATTTTCTCTGCCTTTACGCATTCTGTTTTTCTGCCGATAACTTTAGTATGGAAAAGCGTTCCGGAGTAAATTTCTTTCTGTGTTTTGTGTTAGGACTTGCGGCTGCCCTTTTTTGCAAAGTCTTTATTCTTGATGTTTACCGGGTCAGCGGTTCGTCCATGGAGGAATGCCTTGAGAACGGACAGGTGATTTTTGTAAATAAACTGGCATACGGACTGCAGAATCCGTTTAAGCCCGAACTGCTTTTTTGCTGGAGAAAGCCGCGGAAGAATGATGTTGTAATATACATGTACAGGAATTCATGGGTTGTAAAGCGCTGTGTCGCTGTTGAGGGAGACCCACTAGAATATTCTTCAAATTCGGAGTATAATCTGCTTGTGGGAAAAAGAAAAATCGCATTGAATTCGATTCAGTATCACAGAATGAAATCAAGTTTGGCAGTTCCCCATGGGTATGTTCTTGCGGTCGGCGACAATTATGAGCGGAGTTACGATTCCCGTGATTATGGTTTTGTCCCGCAGAAAAATATACTTGCTCAGGTTTTTTGCAAATGAACGGATTTTTTCCAAAGTGGCGCATAGTAGTTTTTGCAGTTCTGGCTTCTCTTATGACTCTTACCGTAATTATACGGTTCGGACAGTTGTCTTTTGAGGAGACCGAGCGCATTGTCAAGTCGTCCCCGTCCGTTGAGAGAGGGTCAATCGTTGACAGAAACGGAAAGCCTCTCGCCGTGGACACAAATTTTTATCATATAGGAATAAATCCGCAGAAAATAAAGAATCCGGAACAGTTCTCAAAGGATATTGCTCCAAGTCTCGGTATGAGCGAAAATGAGGTTCTGGACATTATCAGAAATACGCTCGCTAAGAAAAATTCCCGTTTTGCCTATCTTAAAAAAAAGGTTCCGCTTACAATATACGAGGAAGTTCGCAAGGTTGTTGAGGAAAAAAGATACAGGGCTGCGGTGTCGTTTGACAAAATACCCGGCCGCATTTATCCAGAAAATACTCTGGCTTCCCAGCTTATTGGCTACATGGGAGATGACGGCAAGGGGCTGGCCGGAATTGAGTATTCAATGCAGCCGATTCTTCAGCCTGAGCCAAAACCCGGCGATATAAAGCCGGAGCAGGGAAAGAATGTTTATCTTACGATTGATGCAAACCTTCAGTATAAACTGGAGAAAATTGCCCGCGAGGCTCTGGAAGAAACTCAGGGTGCAAACCTTATGCTGCTTGCCGCTTATGCCAAGACCGGCGAGATTCTGGCATACCTTTCTCTGCCGGAAGCAAACCTCAACGATTACGGAAACGCAACAATCGAGGAGACGATTGACAGACCCGCGATGACTTTTTATGAGCCGGGCTCGGTGTTCAAGGTGTTCAGTATTGCGGCGGCCTATAACGCGGGGCTTTTTAGACAGGACGAGTCCTTTTACTGCGACGGCACTTTTGAAAAAGTTATGTCGAGCAGCGAGCGTGTCCACATAAACTGTCTCAGCAAGCACGGTTATCTTACGGCGCGCGGCGCTCTGGAACAGTCCTGCAACGATGTGACGGCTCAGATTACGGACCGTATGGAAACAGATGCGTTTTTGGCAAAACTGCGTGAATTTGGTTTCGGACAGAAAACCGGTGTCCAGCTGCCGGGAGAAAGTTCCGGAATGCTGCCCGGACGGGAGAGCCGCTTCTGGTCGGCCCGCTCCAAGATGACAATTTCTATCGGTCAGGAAGTTGCGGTAACCGCCCTCCAGGTGATTGAGGCGGCGACTGTTCTTGCGAACGGCGGACACCCGGTTGCGTTAAGTGTCATCTCAAAGATTACGGACAGCGAGGGAAATTCCGTTTACCAGCACCAGACAGAGCGAAGACCCGCCGTCATTTCTTCCGAGACCGCCGCCTACATTTTGAGTTGTATGCAGACCGGTGCGGAAAAGGGAATCGGCTGGCGCGCAAATCTGGGGGACATCACAATAGGTGTAAAGACAGGAACTGCACAGATGGCGGATACCGTGCACGGCGGCTACAGCGATACGGACTTTCTTTCTGACTGTCTGGCTCTTTTTCCTGCCGAGAACCCGGAAATTATTCTCTATATCGTAATTCAAAAGTCAAAGGGAATAAACTACGCAAGCCGCATTGTTGCACCTGTAATTAAAAATTCTGCGGACGCTATTATTGACCATCTGGGAATGAGTCGCGGAGACGCCGCTTCTCTTGCCCATTCCGGACGCATTTCCATTCAGGGAAAGGAAGGCGTAAAACTCGGGAAATATCTGCCTGATTTACTCGGTATGTCAAAGCGCGATTTGCTTCCTCTCTTGAATCGGCAGGATATAAAAGTAAATATCTACGGAAGCGGCTGGGTTACAAAGCAGACTCCTCCGGCCGGAACGCCTGTTACGGAGAATATGCAAATTGACATCTATATGGAATAAGAATATCCTTCTCTTTAAGGAACGCTTTCCTGCTCTGTACCGGAGACTGGAGCCGCTCACACGAAATTGTGAAATGACGGCAGTCCGCCGGAATACGGAGCCTGCGGAAAATCTCAAGACTATGGAGGCGGTTTTTTCCTTTTACAAATTCTCTCTGTCCAAATCCGGCGCACTTACTGCAAGCGAGAATAATCTTTTTCTTCACTCCGCCTACAATCCTTTACGCGAGGCGGCGACCGCCGCGGACGCTTTAAAAGACTGCGGCAAGGATATTTTTATTTTTGCCGGAATAGGTCTCGGCTACCTGCCGCAAGCCTGTGCCGGCAAATTTCCTGATAAAACCTTTATTCTGCTGGAGCCCGATCCGCCTCATTTTTTTGCCGCGTTGGCAAGCCTTGATTTTTCGGAACTTTTTAAAATCCGGAAACTGTTTTTTATAATCGGCGCGGATACGGTGCAGGCGGCAGGCCTTGTTGAAAGTGCCGGCGGTTTTGAGAACGCAAAGATTTTCTGGCAGAAACCGCAGGTTCTTCACGCGCAAAAATGGTTTGAGGAATTTTTACGGACTGCCGAACAGAGCCGCCAGAAGGCTGAGGTTAACATAAACACTCTGGAAAAGTTCGGCTTTTTGTGGCTTAAGAATGCCTCCCGTAATCTGGAGCAGTTGCAAAAATGTGACGGGGTAAATATTTATTTTAACGGCCTTGCGGAAACCGGTAATGATATTCCGGCGCTTCTTCTGGCGGCGGGTCCCGGTCTGGAAAAAGTTCTTCCGTGCATAAGGAAAATGCAGGAGAGGGCGGTTACAATCTGTGTTGATACGGCTCTCCGGGCAGCCCTTGCCGCCGGTATTGAGCCTGACTTTATTGTGCTGACAGATCCGCAGTTTTGGGCGGCAAGTCATATAACGGGAATTTCGGCTCCTTCTTCCGTGCTGGTGACCGAGAGCGCGGTTTATCCCAGTGTCTTTAGGTTTGTATGCCGTAAAAAGGTTCTGGTGTCCTCACTTTTTCCGCTCGGAAAATTTATGGAGAGCTGTCTTGGTCAGAAGGGGGCGCTGGCTTCGGGCGGTTCTGTAAGCACCACCGCCTGGGATTTGGCGCGTTTGATTGGATGCAGAAAAATCTTTACCGCCGGACTTGATTTGTGTTATCCCGGCAGACAGACTCACATAAAGGGAAGCACATTTGAGCAGTCGGCACATACAACTTCTTTCCGCACAAAGACAGCGGAAACCCTCGTGTCCGCAATTCTTTTTTCCGCAAGAAACTCCCGGGGCATTGACTACGACGGTTCTACTGTCATTACGGACGAGAGAATGAAACTTTTTGCCTGGTGGTTTGAGAATAAAATCGCGTCTACGCCCGGTGTAAAAACCTATACCTTTAGCAGTACGGGGCTTGCCGTAAGGGGAATTGAGTGTTGTTCGGCAGAAGAGCTCTTAAGGCTTCCGGCAATAGTTCAGCAGAAAAAAGAATTTTTTGAGCGTGCGGAAAAAAGACATTCCTCCTACGACAAAAAGGAATTTGACCTTGCCGTGCAGAATCTGAATGAACAGTTTTGCAGACTAAAGGTTCTCGCAGAAAGCGCCATTGCAAAATGCAACGACATACTTGTTGGGCTTCCGGGAGCAGGGGACAGGCTTGTGGAACTTTCCGCGATAGACAAAAAAATCATGGCGAGCGACGCAAAGGCTGTTGTCTCGCTTGTGTTCCCAAGCCAGAGGCAGCTGGACAGGATAATAGCCGGGACAAAAATGCCTGAAGACCCGGTGATGGCAAATGCTATGACGGCAAGGATTATATACAAGGAAATCCTAAAGGCCGCAGATTTATGGCAATACAAGGAGCACCAAGAATAAGTTTTTCCAAGGCTAAGAGGCTTCCTTTGGTGCGTGAGCCGGACCCGTGGTCCGGTAGTGGTTTGCGGCTGGGAGCACCAAGAATAAGTTTTTCCAAGGCCAAGAGGCTTCTTTCGGTGCGTGAGCCGGACCCGTGGTCCGGTAGTGGTTTGCGGCTGGGAGCACCAAGAATAAGTTTTTCCAAGGCCAAGAGGCTTCTTTCGGTGCGTGAGCCGGACCCGTGGTCCGGTAGTGGTTTGCGGCTGGGAGCACCAAGAATAAGTTTTTCCAAGGCCAAGAGGCTTCTTTCGGTGCGTGAGCCGGACCCGTGGTCCGGTAACATCGCCCAGCAGTGCTTGCCGGTATTGAATCTTTATGCGGTTTTATGATATTATGTTTTAATTATAATAAATTTTTTGAGGTATTCGATATGGCTAATCAGAATGGTGATGTCCACGCCTGCACACTTGATAAAGTTATTTCTCTGTGCAAGAGACGCGGTTTTGTATATCAGGCAAGCGAGATTTACGGCGGCCAGGCTGGTGCCTGGGATTACGGACCGCTCGGTGTAAATTTTAAGCGCAATATTCAGAACGAGTGGTGGCACTATATGACACAGCTCCGTGACGATGTTGTAGGACTTGATTCCGCTATCTTCCAGCACCACAAGACTTGGGAAGCCTCCGGTCATGTTGCCCACTTCTCTGACCCGATGATTGACTGTACCGAATGCAAGGCCCGCTTCAGAGCCGACCAGCTTATCGAAGACTACTGCAATACACATGACGAAAAAACGGACAAGCCCGTTGACACAATGAGTCACGAGGAAATGAAGGCGTTTATCGAAGCAAAGATAAACTGTCCGACCTGCGGAAAGCATTCATGGACAGATGTACGCGAGTTCAACTTGATGTTCAAGACACACCTTGGACCTGTCGCCGATGACGCTTCTCTCATCTATCTGCGCCCGGAAACCTGTCAGGGAATTTTTACAGACTTTAAGAACATTGTTCAGTCTGCCCGCATGAAGCTTCCCTTCGGTGTCGCCCAGGTTGGAAAGTCATTCCGCAACGAAATTATTTTTAAGAACTTTATTTTCCGCACCTGCGAATTTGAGCAGATGGAAATGGAATATTTCTGCAAGCCCGGAACGGACGAGGATATTTTTGAGAACTGGCGCAAGTACCGCTGGAACTTCTATCTAAAATACGGCATTGCGGAAAAGAATCTCCAGTGGCATCACCACGACAAACTCGCCCATTACGCAAAGGACGCCTACGACATTCAGTATAACTACCCGATTGGCTTTGAGGAAATCGAAGGCATTCACAACCGCACTGACTTTGACCTTTCTCAGCACACAAAGACTTCCGGAAAGGATATGTCTTACATTGACCAGGAAGACGGAAACAAGAGTTACACTCCGTATGTTATTGAGACCTCTGCCGGTCTCAACCGCAACTTCCTTGCTTTTATGTGCGAGGCTTATGAGGAAGAAAATGTAGGCAAGGACGGAAAGGACGACTACCGCACGGTTCTTCACCTGCATCCGAAACTTGCTCCTGTTACAGTTGCCGTTCTTCCGCTTATGAAGAAAGACGGACTTGCCGAGCGCGCGAAGGAAATTCAGCATCTGCTCAAAGAAGAATTTGTAACAGACTTTGATACAAGCGGAACCGTCGGAAAGCGCTACAGAAGACAGGACGAAGTAGGAACTCCTTTCTGCGTGACAATTGACTACGACACAATCACAAAGAATTCTCCCAACTTTGACACTGTAACAGTCCGTGACCGTGACTCTATGGAGCAGCAGCGCGTAAAGGTTTCTGAACTCGAGGCCTTTATTGACAACGCAATCCGTAACTATAAGCCGGTTCAGCGTTAATGGATTACATTTCCTTAGGAAAGTCAAATCTGATGGTAAGCCGTGTGGGCTTCGGTGCTATGTCCTTAAAGGACATAGACACTGAGGAAAATGCGGCGATTCTTATTCACAAGGCTTATGATGCCGGGGTGAATTTCTTTGACATTTCCCATACAGTCCATGAATCAGAAAAACGGCTTGGCTCCTGCCTGCACGGAATACGGCAGAATGTGATTCTTGCGACAAAAGCCTGCGTGCTTGATGCGCGCGGGCTGGCAGAAGACCTTGAGGCCTCTCTATATGCCCTCCAGTCCGATTATGTCGATCTCTTCCAGTATGAGACTGATGAAAAAAATATTGTTGACTTTGACAGGATTGAGGAGGAAATGATAAAACTCCGCGATCAGGGTAAAATACGCCATTTTGGCCTTACGACGCAGGACTTTGAAATTGCGGGAAAGGCCGTATCCTCCGGCATATTTGAGACAATACAGATTCCCCTTAATATGCTCATAGGCGGAGTGGCCGAGCCTCTTGTTCAGGAATGCGGAAAAAATGACACGGGGTTTATAGCGATGCAGCCGCTTTACGGAGGGCTTGTCCAGAATATTCCGCTTGCCCTCGGCTACCTGTATCAGTTTGAGAATGTTGTTCCGCTCTGGGGAGTGCGCAGTGTGCAGGAACTTGAGCAGATTCTCTACTTTAACGATCATCCGCCCGTGGTTGACGAACAGTTCAAGTCCGAAGTTGAGAAAATAAGAAATTTCTTTAATTAGAGAATGATCTTTTCATTAAAAGACTTGACGGAATGCCTTCTGAGCGATGCGTATGATGCTAGACCTCTGAACTGTCTTTTAGCCCGAGCGACTTCAATACATCGGAAACTTCCTGCTGGTTTAAAACACGGACTATCTTGTGTGATGCGTCGTCTGTTTCTACCGTTCTGGGATCTCCGTCCGCCGCCTTTTCTCCAAGAATCTGCGCAATCGGGTGCTTCGGGTCATCGGGCTGTGTGTCCGTAATCTGGGCAATCTTTCCGTTTGCAAGATAAACATAAACTCCAATCGGAAAAATGGAGAATGAGTAAAGCAGGGCCTTGATTACATTCTCGTCATACTGCTTGTTTGTGTTGCGGAGTATTTCAAGCATTGCCTCGTATTTGGGACGCGCGCTTCTGTAATGGCGCGGTGCTGTAATGGCCTCAAATGCGCAGGCAACTGAAATAATTTTCGCATATGTTGAAATGCTCTCGCTTGTGATATGGCGCGGATACCCCAATCCGTTTTCCTTTTCATGGTGCTCCAGGACGGCGCGCTGAATCGGAATAGTCATTCCCATATCTTTTAAAAGTTCGTAGCCGAGAATAGGGTGACTTGCCAGTTTTGCCTTTTCCTGCGGAGAAAGCTTTTTGTCCGTAATATAGAGCTGGGGAGGAAGCCGGAGCATTCCTATTTCGTGCAGAATGCAGGCCTCGCCTAATTCCAGCTGCTGGGTAAACTGAAGATGCAGCCGCTGACCGATTGTAAGTGCGATTACAGTTGAGCGCATCGCATGGTTTACAAGGAATTTTTTGTCGGTGGACTTGCTCGGGGGATTTACGCGGAGAACAAAACGCCGGTTTTCGCGGACAAAGTTAATCAGTTCTTTTACAATGACAGAAAGCTGTTCCCGATCAATTTCCTTGTGAGTTGCGTAATGAGTATATAACTGGTCAATGTATTCGATGTAGTCATGGTAGATTGTGCGTGTCATGTCAAGGCGGGCGGTTTCTGTGTTCAAAGTCTGAATCTGCTCGCCTGCATTTCTTAGTGAATTATTTAGAGAATTCGCTTCTTCCGCACGGCGGCGTGCCCGCTCCTCTTCTTCCTCGCGCTTTGTCTTTTCAAAAATATCGTCAAATTCGCTGGCGACAGTGGTGGTGGTAGTAATGGTCGGCTGTCCGATGGAAGCATTTCCCTCGCATAATAATTTCGTAAAGCCCCATGTTTTCAACTCGTTTATTAAAGTCTGGGTAACAGGGTGCTTTTTTCCCAGAACCAAAAACTGTTTGTCGAGAGTAAGGCTGTCTGTAAAAATCTGCTCTGGCTTGAGCGCGTCAACGAGGACCGCTGTCATATACTTGTCTCCAATGTCTATTTTATCAAAAAACTTAAGTAAATACAATAGTATAAGTCAAATCGTATGAATGTGTCAACTTTTTTTATGGAGTGTAGGAGTCTGTCGCTTGCAGAGGATTTTTTTGCAAAAAAAAGGTTGAGGGCCTCACACAGCTCCTCAACCCTGATGCATTATCGGTTCATGCAGGTGTCTGGATGTCGTTACACCCGCATTGAATGAACTCGTTACATTTATATTATCGGGTCACAGGAAAAAAAGTTTAGGTAAAAGTTTGTTTTTTTTGCGGACTAAAGAAGCGCGTAATCCGCGCTCCGTTAGTTTTTCTTATTTTTTTGTCAGTTGCGGCTGGGATTCATTTTGCGGAATTTTGCCGGCGTTGTGCCCGTTATTTTTCTAAATGCCTGCGTCCAGTAGCTCTGGCTGGGAAATGCAAGGATAAGGGCGATTTCCGGCAGCGGGTAGTCGGTAAAAAGCAGAATGTTTTTTGAGGTCTCGATTTTTTTGTTGAGAATATATTCCTGAATTGTAAAGCCGGTTTCCTTGTGAAAAAGTCTTGACAGGTAAGACGCGCTGAGCCCAGAGATGTCGGTCAGGTCCTCAACCGTGATTCTTGTATGAAGATTTTCGTAAATGTAATTGAGGCAGGCGGAAACATATTTTGAGCAGACACGCTTTTTTGAAATTTCCTTCATTTCTGTTGTGTATTCAATGCACATTTTCTTATGCAGATCTGATATTTTCTGCGGGTCGGATACAACATCCACTGCCGCAATGTAAAAGTCGCTTATACTGTAGGCCTTGGAATATTCCATTCCTCCCTCAACGCAGAGACGGGCTGTAATTGCGGCGGTGATTATAAAATGATATTTTAAATTTCGTGTGGTGTTACGGGATAGCGTGCCCAGTCCTGTTTTTTTGTCCAGAGGCTCCTTGCAGAGTTGCCTGATTTTTTTTATGTCTCCCGACTTGATTGTTGAGTAGAATTCTATTTCCGGCGTAAAGGACGCTCGCTGAAAATTATTCTCCCTGTTTACAAATTCCCTGTAAAAAAGATTATTGCTCACTTTCATGCAGAAAATATAGCATAAAAAGGATATTTAAGTCAAATAAAAGATATATTTTTTCATTGTTTCAGTAAGATAATTAAGATGTTCGAGACTGCAGCTCGGACAAAAACAGATGAAATAAATATACTTTGGAGAAAAAACTATGAAAGTTATGAGAAAGATTGTAAAGGGAATTGCTTTATGTGCGGTGCTGGCTGCGGTTGCTTCCTTTGTGTCATGCTCTAATACGAGCAGCAGTGATGATGTAACAAGTGCCGGAACTGTGTTTGAATATGATATTAAGAATGACATTACTCTTAAAACAGGTTATAAGTATGATGAAAATGCAGGAAAAGAAGTTGAGGACGAAGCTCATTATGACGGCGTAATGGTTAAGTTGTCAGGCTTGCTTGACCCTGCTAAGATGACAAAAGGAACAAAATGCAAATTTACGCTTAAGGGTTCTGTAAACAAGAACTTTGAATATGTTAATGCAAAGGAGAGCGATAAACCGCAGATGACTCTCCAGATTGTTGATACAAGTGAGGAGGCCAGCTGGTGGAAAGCGCTCAGTCAGAAAGAAGTTGACCTTGTTGAGACAGACGGAAAAATAGACCTTACATGGGAATTTACCTTGGATGAAAGCGCTGTTACAAAAGACAAGAGCAAGCTTATAATTTTCTTAAAGGTTATTGAGAATCCGACCTTTGCCGCAGAGAATTCAATGAAAGTTACTGTTACTGCGACACCGACAGAAGAGACAAAGTCTGCTGAAGAGACAAAGTCTGAATCACTCGGTCTTAGCAGTATGGATGGATGGGGCTCCTACACTATCTCAGAAAAAGCCGATGATAAAGTTACCGTATCTCATACAACGGCACTATCGCAGTATGCCTGTTGCGGTGCGGATATTAAATTTGGTACAGCGAATAAGGTTACCTTTACTGTAACGAATAATGCGGACGCGGAGGCTTGGATTCAGATTCAAGTTAAAAAAGATACTGAAAGTGTCCCCGCCATTTCTTCTGCTACAATTGACGGTGAGTCATGTGAGTCTGTTGAATGGGGCGCTGCGACAACAATTCCTGCAAAGGGCAGTAAAAAGTTCGTCCTGAATATTGATAATACAAAGGACGCGGATAAGTTTGTGGTTTCTCTGAATAGTAATAAAGAAGCGGGGAATCCTGCAAATGGTAACATTACAATTTCTGAAGCCTATATCTATGGTAAATAATTCCTAATACACATTACACTTCAGATAAAAAAGAACCGTCAGTCTGTTAGGGCTGGCGGTTCTTTTTTTGTTTTGCGGTGTGGTTCTCCGACAGTATGGAACCTGTATTGTTGGTAAACTCTAGATAAAATGTTCAGGAAAAAGACGGGAGGCTTGCGTCTCCCGTTGTGGCTGTGGAAGAATTTGGAAATGAAAAAAATCTATTCCATAAAAAAAATATATCTTTCTATTCCTTCCGGCACCGGGCTTTGAGTGCCTCAATCTCTGCCCTTAGTCTTTCAAGTTCCGCGTCCTTCTGCTCTATGATCTTTCCGTAGTACTCGTCGTCGTCGG
>CAYFWC010000026.1:0-35381 GCA_964346805.1 uncultured Treponema sp.
CGAGCCGCCCCTCCGTGGGCGGTATTTTTTTTGCCATGAAGATAAAAAAAACCGGACCGCAATGATCCGGTTTTCGTGCCGAGCAAGGACTTATGCCTTTTGGCTTTTAGCCGGCACTATTTTTTAATAAGGCTCACATTGTCAATGTAAATTGTGGCGGTACTTCCAAAGTGGCCCATGTTCCATTCAAGGCGGGCATTGTCGTCATTTTCCCTGGGCTTGAATTCCCATTCAAAGTGCTGTTTTGTCTTTGTAAGATTTACAGTTTTCTGGATGAATGGAATCCAGTTTTTGATTTCTTTGAATGCCGTACTCATCTGTCGCGGAGCATCTGCCCATGCGTCAAATGAGTAAACATAGGTTGCTCCCTTTTGAAGCGGAATCTCACCCTGCACAATCTGAACGCTGTAGTCTACGCTGCCTGCCGCTGTGGTTGAGATTGTAAGAACTTCGTTCTTGATCTCCGCTTTTCCATGACCGCCCAGTGTCTCAAGGTAAACCCATTCTTTTCCGTCATTGGCAAGGGACTCCTGCTGTGAGAAGTCTCCGTTGTGAATGATGTTGCCTTTTTCTGAGCGTTTGGGGTTATAGGCTACCTGAGGCTCTTTGCATTCAGCCTCCATTTTGGCGTATCCGCCTGTCTTCTGATAAACGCGAACCCAGTCTACCTGCATCTGAGCATTCTTGTCAAACTTTGTTGTCGAGTCAGGATATCCGACCCAGCTTCCGCCGACGGCAAGGTTCAGAATCATATACATGGGCTTGTTGAATGGCGCCGGGTATGGATAGTAGTCTGATGTTGAGCCGGGTGCTGAATGCCATTTTACTTCCGTGTGAATGAGTTTTCCGTCAAGATAGAAATCCATTTTTCCGGGAATCCAGTCAACCGCATAGGTGTGGAAGTCGGCGGAAAGATCGATTCCGGCGTTTGTAACGATTTGTCCCTGACGGTGACCGTTTGTGCTGTCAGTTCCAAAGTGGGTGGTTGTGTAGAGAACATTTGTCTGATGCCCCATAACTTCCATGATGTCTACTTCGCCGCAGCGGGGCCACTGTCCGTAAATGCTCTCGTTTCCCATAAGCCAGAAGGCCGGCAAAAATCCCTTTCCTTTGGGAACCTTGATGCGGGCCTCGAAGCGACCGTACTTGAATTCTTTTTTTCCGTAACCGATGAGGCGGCCCGAAGTATACTTGTACCTGTCGCCCTTTTTACCCTGAAGAGCCTGAATTGTAAGAATACCGTTCTTAACATAAACATTATCCTGTGAGTCCGTATACTTCTGCCACTCGGCGTTTACCGTGCCGGGTTCCCAGTTCTGATAACTCCAGTTATTGGTATCCAATTTGTTTCCGTCAAATTCGTCATCAAAAACCAAATCCATTCCCGCGATTTTTGGCGCGGTTTCCGCAAATACAAGAGTTGAGGCTGCAATTGTCAGAACAGTTGCCAAAGTCTTAAAAACAGCTTTCTTCATTTTTCTATTTCCTCCTGAAAATAAAATAATATATACATAAATTATAGAGGGCATTTTTAAAATCCGCTTTATTTTTATTGTTAAAAATGTTATATTTGTGCTATAATATAACCGATGAAAGACGAAACTGAATGGAATAAATTTGAAGAAAAAGAACGCGCCATGAAGAAAAAGCACAGGCCTGTAGAAGATGAATACACCTTTTACGAAACTGTCGCTTCCGGTGAGACAGATGCTGTTAGGAAAAACTGCGAGAATGGCGAATTCTTAAATTCAGCAGTAATGGGACGCCTATCTGAAAGTGATATACGCAATATAAAATATCATTTTGTTGTAACTGCGGCTCTTGTAACACGCTTTTGCGTGGACGCGGGAATGGAAAGCGAGGAGGCGTTCAGTCTGAGCGATTTTTATATTATGCGCATGGACAAATGCCAGTCCGTGGAGTCCGTGTCGGCGCTCCATACTGATATGGTCATGGATTTTGTTACCAGAATGCGTCTTATAAAAAAGCCTTCTCTTCTCTCAAAGCCTGTCCTCAAATGCGTCAACTATATTTACGAAAATCTTACCGGGCGCATAAGCATAGAAGATCTTTCACGCGAGTCCGGACTTTCTGTAAATTATCTGTCCAGACTTTTTAAAAATGAAGTGGGGCTTGCCGCCAGTGATTATATCCGCGAGAAAAAGATTGTGTATTCAAAGCAGCTCCTGCGCCATTCTGAATATTCTATAGCAGAGATTGCGGATATGCTTTCTTTCAGTTCGCAGAGCCATTTTGTTCAGGTGTTCAGGAAACTTACCGGAACCACGCCGAAAAAATACAGGGCGAAGAGCCACATATTGAATTTTTTTTAACAAACTGCTATAATATTTTTCTATGGACTTGCTCAAAAAATTGGAAGACTGTGCGCAGCGTTTTGAGGCTGTAAAGCAGCAGATTTTGGATCCGAATCTCGTAAAAGACCAAAAAAAATATAAAGATATAATGCGCGAGAATAATTATCTTAGCGATGTCTGCGCTCTTTACGAAGAATACAAGAAAATATTAGACGGAATTGAATCGGACAAGGAAATAATTACAAACGAAGATGATCCTGACATGAAGGAAATGGCCCGTGAGGAGTTGAGGACCCTTGAGGAAAAACAGCCGGAAATTGAGGAACAGATAAAAGTAAAGCTTATTCCGCCGGATCCTCTTGACGAAAAGAATATTATTCTTGAAATACGCTCGGCAGCCGGCGGCGATGAGGCCAGTCTCTTTGTTCGAGATCTTTGGGAAATGTACTGCCATCTGGCGGAGCGCCGCGGCTGGAAAACTGAGACTATGGAATCCCAGGAAACTGAAGTCGGCGGATTCAACAAGATTGTAACCTCTGTCAGCGGCAAATTTGTCTATGGAACTCTCCGCTGGGAGTCAGGCGTTCACCGTGTCCAGCGTGTTCCGCAGACCGAGAGCCAGGACCGCCTTCAGACTTCAACGGCGACTGTCGCGGTTCTGCCGGAAGCCGAGGAAACTGAAATTGAGATAAAGCCGGAAGATGTCCGTGTAGATGTAATGCGAGCGGGCGGACCGGGAGGCCAGTGCGTTAATACAACAGACTCTGCCGTCCGTCTTACCCACATTCCTACAGGAATTGTTGTCATTCAGCAGGATGAGAAATCGCAGATAAAGAACAAGGCAAAGGCATGGCGTGTTCTTCGTGCGCGTCTTTTTGACTTGGAAGAAAGCAAGAAACAGGCGGAGCGTGCCGATGCCAGAAAGAGTATGGTGGGGTCCGGCGCCCGCAGTGAAAAAATCCGTACATATAATTTTCCACAGGATCGCGTGACAGATCACAGAATCAACTATTCGCAGCATAATCTGCCGTCCTTTATGATGGGCAACATGGATGATATGCTGGATGCTCTTAATGTCTACGCCAAGGAGGAACAGCTTAAAGCTGACGTGAGCGGGCTTACATCATAATGAATCTACCGACAGTCTTAATACTAAATGATGAAAAGGATAATTTTTCGAGTTTAAAAAAAATCCTTGAGAAGAAATACTTTATTCTCTTTACCACTTCACCGAATGAAGCGGCATTGTTTATTAAGACAAATCCGAAACTTATAAGTGCGGTATGCGTTTCCTCCGAGTTAGGGGAAAATACATCTTCAGAACTTTCCGGCAGCATGTGCATGGAGTTTCTAAAATCTGTGCATAACGACTTGATTTCTTCCCATATTCCAATAATTGTAACCGCAAAACGGCATTCAGAAAAACTTGAGCTTGAGGCTATGGAAAACGGGGCCATTGATTTTATTCATGAGCCCTATGATGCTCAGATTGTTTTGCGGCGTTTTGAGAATATTTTTAGGTCTCGCGAAAATGTCATTACAATGAATATTGTAAGCCACGACAGTCTTACCGGTCTGTATACAAAATCATATTTTCTGCGCAAAGCCCAGAAAATTCTTGAGAACCGCGGAGACAAGCTGTATGATTTTATTTGCGTTGATATTGAGCGTTTTAAACTTGTAAACGATATTTGCGGAAACGAGACCGCAGACCTTGTTTTGTGTAAGGTCGGACAACTACTTCTTGATGTGGCGAAAAAATATAATGGAATTGCCGGTCATTTCTCGGAAGATATTTTCTATGAATTGATTGAACGGCCTGATGTTTACAAAGATTCTGATTTTGAGGATGTTATCGGGCTGATCAATCAAATGCCTGAAGTCAGGCATTTCAATCTTAACTTAAAACTGGTTTTCGGCGTTTACCATATTCATAATCTTCGTGTTCCTTTAACCGTGATGTGTGACCGCGCCCAGATGGCGGCGGAGAAAATCAAGGGGCATTACGCAGTCTACCACTGCATTTACGATGACTCAATCCGCAGCGAGATGCTCAACGAACAGAAGATTGAGGGAAGCATGGAGGCGGCGCTCAAGAACAATGAGTTCACTGTTTACTACCAGCCCAAGTATGATTTGCTTACAGAAACCGTGGCCGGAGCGGAGGCTCTGGTCAGATGGGAAAGTAAGGATATGGGCTTTATGTCGCCCTCAAAATTTATTCCGCTGTTTGAGAAGAACGGCTTTATTACCCGTATGGATATTTACATTTGGGAGCGTGTTGCGCAGGATATGCACAGCTGGCTTGCTGCGGGCAATCCTCCCGTCGCAATCTCCGTAAATGTTTCCCGGGCAGATCTTCTTAATCCTAATCTTGTCTCAATACTTGTGGGCCTGATGGAAAAATACAGCCTTCCGCCAAAATACTTTCATCTTGAAATTACAGAAAGCGCATACACTGAAGATCCGGAGCAGATTCTAAAAATTATTTATGAGCTCCGAAAGCATGAGTTCATGATAGAAATGGACGACTTCGGCTCTGGCTATTCTTCTCTCAACATGCTTAGTGAAATGCCCATTGATATACTCAAGCTTGATATGTCTTTTGTACGGAACGAGATGGAACGCACAAACGGCAAGGGTATCTTAAACTATATCATAAGCCTTGCAAAATGGCTTGATCTTCTGGTTGTCGCTGAAGGCGCCGAGACAAAGGCTCAGGTGACGCAGCTCAGACACATGGGTTGCAATTATGTTCAGGGTTATTACTTCTCAAAGCCGTTGGAGAAGAATGAATTTTTCATGCTCCTGAAAAAGTCCAAGATTACGGACATGAACGAGGCAAAGACGGCGGGAACTGAGTGGCTTACAAAACCCGCTTTTGAAACTCCTGCCTTTGATACTTCTCACAACAAAGGCAGCGTAATGCTCGTGGTTGATGATGTTGAGTCAAGCCGCGTGATTTTGGGCGAGATTTTCAAGCATGATTTTGAAATGGCCTATGCCTCAAATGGTGTCGAGGCATGGAAATATATCGAAGTCAATTACGCGAAGATTTCCATTGTCCTTTTGGATGTCTATATGCCGATAATGAGCGGCTTTGAGGTTCTAAAAAAAATACGCGCGGATGCCAGAACCCGCGCGCTGCCTGTGGTGGTTACTTCGAAGGCGGACGATGAGAGTGAGCAGAAGTCTTTGGAAATGAATGCCGATGACTTCCTGTCAAAACCTTTTAATGCGGATATTATGAAGCACCGCGTCCGAAATGTTGTGGCCCATTCGCTCGTGAAAAAACTTGAGGAAGAAAAGTCTCTTACAAAAAAACTCCTGGAAATTGAGAGGCAGGCTCATTCGGACTTTTTAACAGGTCTTGACAACCGCACGATTCTGGAGAAGACTGTCGGTGAATTCTTTGTAAAGAGTTCTAACTATGATGCCGTATTCATAAGTCTGGATATTGACGACTTTAAAATAATTAACGATACTCTCGGCCATCTTGCCGGCGACGGAACAATCAAAAAAGTTGCGGAAATTTTGATGAGCCATTTTGACAGAAAATGCTGCGTCTGCCGTATGGGCGGAGATGAATTCTCAATTTTTGTTCCTAAAAAGATTCCTAGAAATGTACTGAATGAAAGGCTGAGAGAACTTAGCGCCGCTCTCTGTTTTACCGTTGAGAAATTCAAGGTAACGTGTTCAATGGGAGTCGCCGTATCTCCGGATTTTGGTATGGATTACCAGACTCTTTATAATAACTCCGATATGGCTCTTCTTGCGGCAAAGCGTTACGGCAAAAATCAGTTCAATATTTTTGCCGGGCAGAGCGTTCTTCCGTCTTATGTGTTTTACAGAAACATGGACTGGCTTTTAGATGAATTTTCAGATGCCGTTTATGTATGCTACGCTGACTCATACGATTTGATTTATCTGAATAAAATTGCCTGCAAGATTTGCAATAAGGAAAAGAAAGACTGCATCGGCAAAAAATGCTACAATGTTCTCTTTAACCGAAAGGAGCCGTGCGAGTTCTGTATTCATGGTGACGAGGTTTACCGCGACTTTGTGCAGAAAAATATTTTTCCTGACCCCCGTGAGTCTGCCTGCTACACCATGAGGTCAAAGATTGTGAACTGGAGCGGCTTTGACGCGCGCATTCAGTATTTGAGAGAAAGTTCTCTCAATACCAATCTGGCTCACACATTAAAAGAGGCGGGTGTCGGAGGAGACTCTCTGATTAGTTTTACCGACGGGATTGAGAAAATTCCCGGCGCTATTATGAAATGTCCCTACGACGGTGTGGGTAAATTTATTTTTACAAACCATGCTTTATACGAAATGTTTGGCTACGACAAGGAAGATTTTGAGGCGAAATACAACAACTGTTTCTGCAATTTTATTTTTGACGGGGACGCTGAACGCGTTAAAAAAGAGATTGACGAGCAGACAAAAAACAGCCCGAATTTTTTTGTAAAATTCCGTGTTGAAAGCGTTGACGAGACTTTGAGGCAGGTTGTGGCCGCCGGCCGTATGGTCATAGACGAAGGCAAGAAGTATATCTGCATGAGCCTTATTGTTCAGAATGACAATATTTGAAATAAAAAAAGAAATCATTTCTATAATAAAAAATGCCTCTCAAAGCCCGGCTCTTGACGCGGATGTCTTCTTGCAGTCTTTGCTGGAAAAAGATAAAACTTATATTCTGATGAACCGGAATCTGAACCTGTCTGACGGACAGACTTCGATTTTAAATGAGTGGGCTTTGGAAAGGGCAAGGGGAACTCCTGTCGCGTATATTACGGGACACAAGGAATTTTACGGCTACGATTTTTTTGT
Organism: uncultured Treponema sp.; assembly: GCA_964346805.1. GTDB lineage: Bacteria > Spirochaetota > Spirochaetia > Treponematales > Treponemataceae > Treponema_D. The sequence continues at coordinate 7,149 of CAYFWC010000026.1, forward strand.
AAATAAAGATGTTCTGATTCCAAAGCCGGATACGGAAATTCTTGTTGCCCGTGCGGTGGAAATTCTTTCCGATAAAATTTCTGCAAATGAAAACTGTATTCCGACTGTATGCGATATGTGCACGGGCAGCGGCTGCATAGCCCTGAGTATACTGCGCTCCCTGATTGACAGCGAGCGGATTTCTCTGCCGCATATTCCTCAGTTCACTCTGGTTGATATAAGCCGCGCCGCCCTTGATGTTGCAAAAAAAAACGCGAAAAAACTTCTTGATGAAAATGAGATTGAGCGCGTAAAATTTGTGCGGAGCAATCTCTTTGATGTGATTCCTTACGACTACGATATGATTGTGACAAACCCGCCCTATATTCCGCATACAGAAGCCCGTAACCTCCTGCTTGACGGACGGAGCGAGCCTCTGCTGGCTCTTGACGGAGATGTGAGTGAGACTGGCGACTTTAGCGGAAGCGAAGACGGACTTGCGGTTTTTAGACGGCTCGCATTTGAGGCAAAAGACCGACTTGTGCCGGGCGGGTATTTTTTGAGCGAGACGGGCGAGTATAACGCCGATGCGGCCGCCGCCTTTTTAACGGCCTGCGGTTACCGCGATGTTAGAATTGACTGTGATTTGGAGGGGCAGAAGCGGCTTGTCCAGGGGCGTCTGTAATTATTGCGTCTGGTTAAGGCTTTCCGCAATTCCGAAGGCTCGGTCTCCGATTTTCTCAATCTGTCGGACAACATCAATATAAAGCAGTTCGGATTTAACATCAGCGCCCTGCTCAAGACGCTTTCTTGCGATTTTCTTAAGATTCTTTCTGAACATATCAATCTGATTCTCAAGTTCTTCCGCCATTGAGAGCTTGTCGGCATCCAGATGCTTGTTGATGTTGATGTGAATGAACTGAAGGAACTGGCGGACCAGTTCAACATAAGGAATGAGGCGGTCTGCGTCTTCCGTCTCAAACTGCATGTTCTTTTCGATTGATCGTTTTAACAGAAGGGCGATGTTAAGACATTCGTCAGTCATGCTTTCAAGATCGCCTATAATAGAAAGCATAGTTGAAAGGTTTCCCATCTGCTTTTCATTAACGGCAAGATGTTCAATGTGAATAATATAGCGTGTGAGCTGCTCATGCATCTGGTCGGCATAGTTTTCCGCGTCTATGACACTCTGCAGGTATTCATCTATGAATTTCTGATTTCTGCACTTTAAGCCAATCTGAATCTTGTCAAACATATCTGTCGCAAGATCCGCAAGGTTTGCTATTTCTTTTTCGGCACGGATAATATAGGCGCCGACATTTTCCTTTGCAAGGGCAGTCTCAATAAAGTCCAGTTTGTAAATCTTATTATTTTCTTTACCGTTATCCGGAATGATTCTCTTTGCCAGCGCGACAACCTGTTTTGTAAAAGGAATGAATAGCAGTGTGTTCATGGTTTTGTAGGCGGTTTCCATTATTGAGAGCTGAATCGCGATGTTTGCGTTCTTCGGCGTGATAGCCTCTATAAAATGCAGGAAGGGGCGGAAGAAGATAAAGCACAGTGTTGTCGCCGCAATATTAAACATTACATGAATTGCCGCCGCACGCTTTGCTTCCGTGGAAGAGCCGAGGCAGGCAAGAACCGCATCTATTGTGGAACCTATTCCGCTTGACAAAACAAGGGCGGCGGCAAATTCCCATGTGAGCAGTTTGTTGTAGGCCATTGTTATGACAATGGCGCTAAAGGCGCTGGACGAGTGCAGGATTGCGGTAATGATAACGCCGACTGCAAGCGCAATTAAAAGAGAGAAAATTCCAAGGTGCTGAATGTCGTCAATCCATGTGAATTTTCCCAACTGCTCCGGATTTAGTGAAAGTGTATTGCTCAGCATGCTGAGACCCATAAACAGAAGTCCGAATCCCATGAGGGCTTCGCCTATATTTTTATAGAGGCCTTTTTTGCTCAGGGTCAAAAAAAATCCCGCTCCAAAGATCGGGATTGCAAACGCTGATATTTTAAAATTAAAGCCGAAGAAGGAAACAATCCATGCAGTTACGGTTGTTCCGATGTTTGCGCCGAAAATCACACCGACAGACTGTGCAAGTGTTAAAAGACCTGCATTTACGAATGTTACAACCATTACTGTTGTCGCGCCGGAAGACTGGATTATCATGGTTATAATCAGACCTGTTAAAAGACCTTTTAAGCGGTTGCCGGTCATTACGCTAAGGGCGCGCTGGAGCTTTTCGCCGGCGCTTTTCTGAACACCGTCGCTCATAAGCTTCATTCCATATAAAAGGAAGGCGAGAGATCCTATCAGTTGAAGAAGAGCTGTGATAAATTGCATTTTTCTATATTACTATAAAGTTTCCGGTTAATCAATACTAGGAAAAATTATATCCAGCCCGGCACGGTATTCCTTTGAGGAATATCCGAAAGTAGCGCACCAGCCAAGACCTTTTTCTATGAAACACTCATCGTCATATGGCAGGTTTGTTGATATGCATACACAGTCGCCTGTTCTGCCGTTTTTCCTGAAAATTTCCGACAGTAGTTTAGGAAATGCAGACCGCCAGTTTGCCTTATTGTTTACCGCATAACCGTTTAACTGTGTAAAGATAATGCATTTGTCACGGGACAAAATCTTCTCAGAAAGGCTTCCGTCTATTTCTGTAATCTCATTATAACTGAAGATTTCAGCATTCTTTGCGGAAAGATCGGCTCTTGACTCAAGGTAGTTCTGCACCCATTCCCCCTTGTCACTGTCGGGAACAAGTACGAAAAGGCTGCTGTCCTTTTTTATGGAAATCCGGTTTTTGTAAGTGTTTCGGGTCGCAAGCTGCTGAATCTTTTTTGATAAAATGGCAGCGTCTTCTTTCTGTTTCCATGTCATGGGAATAAATGACTGCGGTGCAGAAATAATTCTTTCTCCCTGAATTTTTACCACTCCGGCACTTTCTTTTAATAGCAGAATTCTTCTTACAGAATCGTTCAGGACTTCTTCCGGAAGAAATCCGGTTTTTACCGCGTCCTCAACCTCGGTAAAGAACTGTTCCATAAATTTAAGGTCTTCTGTTGAGTAGACATTGATGGGGTGACAGACAAGATTCACGCCGGCTTTTAATGCCAGAATAAAACTCTCGCTGGGAGTAAAATTGTCGCTTATGGCCTTCATATCCATTGCGTCCGTTACGATGACACCGTTAAAGCCGAGCTTTTTCCGCAGAATCTCCGTGAGAATTTTATGAGAGAGGGTGGCGGGCGTATATATTTTCTTGCCGCTTTTTGAACCGTATATTTTCTTTGAGTCAATCTTGGGCATCTGAATATGTGCAGTCATAATCATCGGTATGCCCTCGTCTATGTTTTTTATAAAAGGCACGGCCTCATTCTGTTTCCATTTTGAATATGAGCGCTTTATTGTCGGCAGCCCTATATGTGAGTCTGTGGAAGTGTCCCCGTGGCCCGGAAAATGCTTTGCGCAGGCAATTACGCCCGACTGCGCCAGTCCTTTTCTCATTGCGTTTGAGTATTGGGCCGCATAGTTCTTGTCATCAGAAAAACTTCTTATGCCGATTACGGGATTTGCCTTGTTTGATGAGATATCGCAGTCCGGGGCAAAGTCAACAAGAATCCCATATTCACGGAGAAGAGCGCCGTTTGCCTGTCCTGACAAAAAAGCGTTTTCCAGATTCCCGCATTTTCTTATGGCCATTGCGCTCGGCATCTTAAAGTCATAGATGCGGTTTACATTGCCGCCTTCCTGATCCGCACAGAATAAAAGAGGAGTATTGTCTCCCGCAAGAGCCGCCTGGTTCAAATCCCTGATAAAATTCTTGGAAGCGGCGCTGTCGGTCATATTCTCCGTAAAGAGAATTACGGCGCCGATATGATAGTCTTTTACAGTCTTGTAAATTGTGGAATTAATTCTGTTTACCGCGGTGAATTTTTCGGGACTTTCAATCGTAAGCGCATCTGCAAAGGTTTTGTCAAAGTGTGCGTTTGTAAAAAAACGAAAGTTCATCAGGCAGCACTGGCCGATTTTTTCTCGTGTTGACATTAACGCAATTTTTTTGTCAATTGCGCCTGCATCCTCAGAAAAGGCATTCAGTGTAAAAAGAAAGAAAATGAGCGGCAGAAAGCATCTTTTGATCATTTCTTTATTATAGCAGAAAATGTCAAATAAAGCAAATTTCCCATCTGTTGATTTTTTTATATAAATCTGATAAGTTTTTTTTATGAGAAAATTTTCTTTGTTTTTTATTATCTTATTTTTAGCCGTTCTCTTTTCCTGCAGGAAAGAATCCGGTGCAAAAGAATCGGTCGATCAGTTTGATACAGAACGCTCCGGTGAGAAGAAGTCCGCGACGGTTCCTTACTGGTATCCGGCCGAGAAAAAAATATGCCTTGTTTTTGGATACGGTTATAACGAAAAAACTTATGTTCAGTCTGTGGTTGATAAACTGACTGCAAAATACGGATTCGATGACGGAAGTCCTGAAGGCGGGCTTATACTTCCTTTTGTGTTTCCGGATGACTTTCCGGCCAACAGAATAACGCGTCTCTCGGGAATGGTGGAGAACCGTGAGCTTGCCGGACTTATAATTGTGGGTGCTCCGGAAAATACAAATTATGCGATTGCGAATCTTGAAGATGAATATTCGGAGCAGGAAACTATGATGCCTTATCCGGTCTATGTCTTTTTTCCGCAGGACGATGTTTCCGGAATTGAAGCCACTGCGAATTTTGTGGTGGATCGTTCGCTTGAAGGCGGCGGTAATGTTGATGACGAGAGCGGCAAAGAAGAAATTGTTCAGACACAGGTAAAGGACTTGGATAAAATTCTTGATAATGCGGTAGAATATATGCTGCTTACAAAAAAACCTCTTCCTTCGGACGAAAATCTTCTGCTTCATGTTGAGCGGATTATGGGAAAATCCTATAAGGTGTCCCGGTATGTGGATCCCGAAAGCGGTCTGCAGTCAATCAATCATTTTGTAATTGAAGACGCGGAAAAATGATTTCATTATTGCAACAGCCTTCCGGCGTAATAGGAAGCCGCGAGGCGCTCATTGAGCTTGGTAAGAAAAAAGAGGCCTCTGTTTTAGTTCTGTCGGACTCCCACGGACGGGCCGAAATTGTCCGCACAATCATCGATAATTTTGGAAAAAGATGCGATGCGCTTGTATTCTGCGGAGACGGAATCGGTGATCTTTGCGCTGCTCTTGAATACGCAAGGAAGAGTAAGAAATTCTTAAAGGATTTTCCGCCTGTCGTGGTCTTTGCCCGCGGTAACGGCGATTATCCTGATTTTCCGGTAAATTTTAATCCTGACCCTGAAGTTCTTCCCGACAGTCATGATTATGAGATTGAAGTTCCCCTGCACGAAAATTTAAAGGTGGCCGGAATGAATATACTGGTTACGCACGGACATGCGGAAGGCAGCTACTATGGTCTTGGCAGAATGAATCAGGTTGCCCTTGAAAACCAGGCTGACATTGTCTTTTACGGACATACTCATATTGCTGCCCGTCAGGAAATGGAATGCACTTATTTTATAAATCCCGGATCCTGTTCTCATCCGAGAGGCGGACAGCCTGCAAGCTTTGCTATTGTGAGAATTCCCGGCGGTCAGGAGCGGGCCGAGACAAGATTCTTCTCCATAAAACTTTCTCTTGCAGAGGGCTTTGACTTTATGCCTTTTGTTCCTCTTCCGTATTTTTAATTTTTGACAATTACCCAGGTGGCTCCGCTTCCGCCGTGCTCTCTAGAGGCATGGCCGCTTGCGCCCAGCCTCTGGTCGTATTCTATGAACCTTCTTACGACTTCACCCAGCACGCCTCCCGTGCTGCGCACGCCTCCTGTGCTGCCGGAGTGAATGCCCTTTCCGTGAATAATCAGTATTTTTCTTAGCCCGCGGCGCTTTGCGTCGTAGACAAAGGAATTGAGCGACTCCCACGCTTCGTCCTGCGTAAGACCGTGAAGGTCAATCGTTGCCTCCGGTTTTAGCGATTCGATGTAGGATCTGCTCCTCATCTGCCTTTGAACTGTTTTCTTTTCTACGGCGGCATCTTTGTCTACGACTGTACTGCCGTGCTGGCTTTCCCATCTGCTGAAAATATCGGCGAACTTCTGCTTCATTTTATTACCGCAAGATTCTCTTTTTTTATCCAGCCGCCGCTTTCATTATACTCAATGTAATACCAGTTTTGAATTTCCTGTGTTATGAGAACGCGGCTGCCTCCGGTTACAGAAGTCTTTGTCAGAGCCGAGTCTTCGGGGACGGGTCTTAAATATCCGCCCGTAACAATTCCGTATTTCTTGAACACTGAATTTGCACTCAGTATCGTGAAAAAAAGAGCAGTAAGACAGGCGACCGCAAACATGAAGCCTGCAAAGCGTTTCTTCAGCGCAAAAAATATAACTGCGATAATGAGACTTATGGCGTTCAGAAAAAGAAGGATAAAGAAAATTAAAACGCGGGTTTCGTTCTGTGAATTCTGAATTCCGACGGCAGCCTCCGCGGCAATTCTTTCCGCCCTTATTTTAGCGGTCGATAAAAGCGAATGGCGCTCCATGGAACGGAGATCCGCAATATTCTTGCAGTCAAAAACCGTAAAATTATCTGACTTGCCGGCTTTCTTTGCTCCGGGCGCCTGCGTGAATGCGTAGGCATACGCGGAATTTTCTTCCGGTTTCCGGCTCTTACTTGCGTCGGCAGAATCTTTTGACGGAACCACCGTAACAACTGCGTCCGGCATTGAAAGATAGACAGCACGGCCTGAGTATGCCGTTACCATCATGCGAATGACAGGAAGTGATGTAACTCCCGGTAAGAGCGGAGTCCATTCAAATGTCGAGAGGGGAATTTTTTCTGTGGTAAAATCTGTCGGCCGCTGCTTTTTATCAGACAGGTCAAAACGGTTTATTTCCCTGAACAGGGAATCCTTTGGAATGTCCCAGCCGAACTGCTGGACTTGAATCGAGTACTGGAGATACAGTGTAAAGCGAACCGGCTTGCCTGACTCAAGTTCCATCGCCGGCAACTTTTTTTCTTCCGCGGAGAATATCTTTCCGTTTGTGAATACCACGGTGAGACGCGGAAGAATTGTCCGCGGATTCTCGTAAACCTCTACGGTTTTAAATTTTACACCATAACGGCGGCCCTGAACATAAATAATAAGAGGCGGCAGAGTAACTGAGCCTGTCTGTCTAAAGGTAAACCACAAGTCAATCTCTGTCCCCGGAATTCCCTCCGGGCTTATATAGTCCTCTCGCTTTGATGAGTTGAAAATCGTTCCGTCCGGAAAATTAGGCAGTTCAGTCTGAACCTCGCTCGGCAGGGCGTTCGGAATTCTGAGTATGAACTGGGCCTCGCTGTTTGTAAAAAAAATCTCTTCTTTTGGAAGGATTTCAAGACGGTCCGCATCCGCCTGCGTCCAGCGCTTTTCTGTCTGTGGGTGTGCTGCGGGAATAAGAAATAGTGCAGAGACAAAAAAAACTGAAATGCGCTTTAGTAGTCCAATGTGGAATTGTCTTTTTGCTGTGTCTGAATATTTTTCCATTGTTTCTGGTCATTCTCCCGAATTCTATTGAATATTGATTTTTCCAAGTCAGATACTTTCCCGGCCTTTTCGTCAGCCTTTGAGAGCGGCCTCTCGGTTTCCTTTGCTCGCTGAGCCTGCTGGTTGCGCGAGAGTTCAAGGTTGATTTTTGCGTTTACATTTGAAGGATTTACCAAAAGCGCATTCTTAAAAAGTTCAGAGGCCTTTTTATAATCGCCGGATCTCTGTGCTATGATGCCTGAATTGTAGAAGCAGGCAAAACGAATTTTGTCAGGTGCTTCTGAAGACAGTTCATTGATTTTTTCTATGGCCGCCGCATTCTCATTCTGCATCAGATATGTTACGGAAAGACCGTAGAGCGCATATTGTTTGATCAACTCGTCGTTGTTTTCTTTTGCGCCTGCCAGACTTTGTGAGAAATCCGCAATCGCCTGATTGTAGTCTTTCTGGTGCCAGTTCCAGACGCCCTCAAGAATCTTTTTTGACTCGCTGAAGGAACTTGAGCAGGAGGTGAAAGAAAGAGCTACAAAAGAAACCGCTATGAATTCTCTAAAGCCGCGCGGAGAAAACTGGCTTACAATGAAACTCAGGATAAAGAACAGCAGGGCGAGAATCATGAAAAAATGGTGGCGGTTTACAGCCTGCACCTCGTAACTCATTGTAACTTCATCAGTGCCGCTGTCTTTTCTTATTGATGAAAGAACACTGTATGCCGAGCCTATTTCTGTCGCATCAATAAATTTTGCATATGCTCCCTTGAAGAACTTAAATCCTTGCCCTCCGAAATTCTTCTTGTTTGCGGAGTTTACGGCCTGCCTTATTTTCTCAGAACGCAGCGCTGTTTTTACAGTGGTCTTTTCATCTCCGGCCACGATTTCTGTTTCCCTTTCTCCACCAAATCCTATTATTACAACACTCACACCCTGCCTCAGCGCAGTGTTCAGGGCAGACAGCAGAGCGCCGCCATTTTCCTCTCCGTCCGTAAAAAGCCAGATGACTGGGGAATTTGACATTGTTCTCGGAAATGATTTTAGGGCCGTGAGAATTCCTTCCCCAAGGTTGCTTCCGGCGGAACTCATCATTTTTGGTGAGAGAAGAGACAAAAGACCGCGCAGAGATTCCGTGTCTTCCGTAAGAGGAACGGCCGTGATTCCGCTTCCCTTTGCAAGGACCGCACTTACAGGTATTCCTTCGGTGTAGTCCAGAAGGTCCGAGGCATACATAGATGCGGCCTCCAGCCGTGTTAAATAATTGGGACAGTCCCGGGCTGTCATGCTGTATGAAATATCAAATACCATAGAGACGGCTTTTCCGTTTCTCTGAACCGGAGTCGCCACCGTGCCCCAGGAAATTCCCGAAAAAGCAAAAATCAGCATGCACCATGCCGCCGACCTGAAGGCTATTCTAAGCCTTATTCTTGTCTTTATAAGTTTAATCTCGTCGTGCGAATTCGTTTCCCTGGTTGTAAAGAGAGAAGCAAAAACTTTTTTATTGACCACGGCTGTATAGATGATTGCCGGAATCAGCAAGAGAAGTCCGTATAAAGCCCATGGGCGTTCAATGCTAAAATTCATACAAACTCCTTTAAAATGAATCTTCTTATCAGCCATGCGGCCGTAAGAGTGATGAGTGCGATAAAAAGAAATTCATCGTAATACTCTGTGTTTACATTCCGCAGATAATAACTCTGAACAACACTCTGTCTTTTTATTATTGCGGAGAGAGCGGCTGCAAGCGAAGAAATATTTTCCACTCCGTAATAATGTCCTCCTGACCCCAGCGCTATTTTCTCCAGCGGGCCGCTGTCAAAGGCTGAATCCAGATAGCCTGTGTATTCTTTTCCCGTGTGCGGATCGCGGTAGTCCAGCGGAACCGAGCCGTGCGTGCCTATTCCGACAACATATAATGTAATTTCGTTTTCGGCGGCAAGTTTTGCCGCGGTTTCGGGATGAATCTCTCCCGCATTGTTTTCGCCGTCAGTAATCAGAACGATGCACTTTCTTAAAGCTTTTGAGGAGGCAAGATGGTATACCGCGGAACTCAGACCCGTTCCGATTGCGGTTCCTTCTCCCATTTCACCAAGGCACACAGTCTGCAGTCTGTCCTCGAAAATATTGATGTCGCCGGTAACGGGAACTACTACCGCGGCCTCGTTGCCCATGGCGACCAGTCCGTAGGAGGCTCCGGAATTTTCGGAGACAAGAGTTTTGATTGTCTGTCTTGCCGCGTCAATGCGCAGAAGCCCGCCGATGTCGCGCGCCGCCATAGAAGGGCTCGTGTCCAATACAAAAAGAATATCTGTTCCTCTGGTTGTGTAGACACGCTCCTGCTTGTGAACTACAGGATCTGCCAGGGCTATGACTGCAAGTAGAAACGCCGCGTAAATCAGGGCGGCGGAAAATCTTGATGCAATGACAAGAAATTTATCCTTCCACGAAAAGACATAGCCGCCCCAGTCTGCAAATGTAAGCGGAAAACTGATATGCGACAGGAGACCGATTTTCTTCAGCACATAAAAGACAGGAATCAGAAGCAGTGCGAAAAATGCAGCGGGATTCATAAAACTAAAGGACATTCACTTCCTCCTCCGACTCGCCGTCGCTCTCAAAAACAGATATGGCCTTTAGAATCATATCGGCAAGAGATTTGCGCTCTCCGCCCACAAGTTTCGCCTGATGCTCCGCCGGAGGATAGAGCTGTGAGTCTATCGAGTCATGCGCAAAGCGGATGTAATCTGTGCGGATAAACATTGAGGTAAGATCTTCAACGCTGTAGGCTATTACGGGCGGAATCTCTCCGCAGCAGATTCTGCTAAAACTGTTTCTTATTCCCATGGCGGAGACGGATTCAAAAGGATAGTCAAACCTGAACGCAAGATAAGTTCTTGTGATGTTCTGCAGACCCGCGCAAAAATCTATGTCAGATAAATTCTTTGTGCGGAGCAGTCTCTTTATTTTTCTTGTCGCTATGATTGAATTGCGTCTGTAGGCTCTGTGAATTTTAAGATACTTGAACCATCTGCGTATGTCTCCGAATTTTATGAGGGCGCGCAGAATAAAAATAAGCAGGACAAAGGCAGAGAGAATCACCGCGAATATTACATATGTTGTTCCCGGAACAATCAGCGGTGGGGCAGGGGCCTGGGTTTCCCTTATCTGGGTCTTTTCTACGATGGATTTTATTTCAATCGGCTCAAGAAGGACTGTGTAGGAAATATTCTTGTTCTCATACTTTTCGCTTACACCGAGAACAGAAAAAAGGTCAAAGGAAGGAAATTCAATGATACCTGTCCGCCACGGCGACAGCTTTATGCTGATTGTGTATTCCATGTCGTTTCTTGTAAAGAAAGCGCTCTTTACGAGAAACGAATTCTGAAGTTCCGTGAACGGCAGCCTTCTTGTGTCAATCTGCTTTTCAAGAACGAGGGGGGCTCCCGGAAAAAAATCAACCGCACTTCTAAAGGAATAGCGCAGCTCGGCGTCATCGCCGACATAAACTTCTACGGGAAGCAATGTCTGCCTTACTTCGGAGGCGTTCTCGGATACCATGCTTCCGCCCTGTCCAAAGATTGAGCACAGGGAAAACAGAGAAATAAATATGAGCGCAAGAATCTTTTTCATCAGTGTTCCCTCTGCGTAAAAAAGGTTGAGAGAGCGGTAAAGGCATCTTCTCTTGTGGAGACTGAAAGGGGAATTCCTCCTCTCCGTAATACAGTGTCGTTCCATCTTTTTGCCCTCATGGCCGCGTCCTCGCGCCACTGGCTTCTAAAAGACTTGGAGCCTGTCGGAAAAAGTTTGCGTATTCCGCTCTCCGGATCACGCACTACAATAGAGCCTGTCTCTGGCAGTGTCGAGTCAATACTGTCCGTAATGCGGACAGCCACAACATCATGCCGGGCTGTAAGATAGACAAACGGTTTTTCCCAGTCGGCCGCACGGAAGTCCGAGATTACAAAAACCAGGGACCGTTTTTTAAGAAGTTTTCCGGCACCCTGCAGGGATTCCGGCAGAACAGTTCCCCGGCAATATCTCGGTTCTTCGTCCAGCCTTGAGAGCAGGAGCATGGTCTGGTTTATTCCGTTTTTCGGCGTAACGGCAAATTCAATTTCTCCGGAAAATAAAACCGCGCCGACTGCGTTTCCGTTGTGTTCCGCGCTTAATGTAAGAAGGGCCGCAATCTCAGAGGCCGCTGCAAGACGAGTCCTGTTTTTTGCGCCTTCCTGCATTGAAAGGGAACGGTCGACAATCAGAAAAATCTGAAGCTCACGCTCCTCGTCAAACATCTTTACAAAAGGTTTTGCGCTTCGGGCGGTAACATTCCAGTCAATGGCACGGACATCATCGCCGCGGAGATATTCACGGACACCGGAAAATTCAATTCCCTGGCCGCGGTATAACGAGCGGAATGTTCCGTTTTGCATTGCGGATGCAAGAGTCCTTGTTGTGATTCGTAAGTAGGACGCCCGCTTTATTAAGGACGAGCGGTCTCCGATAAGATTCTCTGCCATAGTGAAAAATTACGGAAGCGGTGTAAGCTCGAGAATCTTTGCGATGATGTCGTCTGCCGTAACATTCGCCGCGGCTGCCTCGTAAGAAAGCACAAGCCTGTGGCGGAGAACTTCCGGGGCCACTGCCTTTATGTCATCGGGCAGGACAAAAGAGCGGCCGCTAAAGAGCGCCTTTACCTTTGCGCACTGTAAAAGCGCGATTCCGGCCCGCGGAGACGCTCCGAAATTAATGTATTTTGAAATATCCTCTTTTCCGTTTCCGGCGGAGGGTCTGGTAATATTCACAATGCTTACAATATATTCAACAATCTTCTCGTCACATACAATGCGATCCAAAAGCTGGCGGCACTTTCTAAGAATCCGCTCGTTAAAAATCTGGCTCACAGGAACAGAAACTGCCTGTCCGCAGGTTTTTACAATCTGAACCTCTTCCTTTGCGCTTGGATAGGGAACCACAATCTTCATTAAGAAGCGGTCCAGCTCGGCCTCGGGCAAATTGTATGTGCCTTCCTGCTCAATCGGGTTCTGCGTCGCGAGAACAAAGAAGGGGTCCGGGAGCTTATAAGTCGTCTCTCCGATTGTAACCTGACGCTCTGCCATTGCCTCAAGGAGGGCCGACTGCACTTTTGCCGGAGCACGGTTGATTTCGTCCGCAAAAACCACATTTGTAAAAACGGGGCCCTTGTGCACGCTGAACTTCCCGGAATTCTGCTCGTATATTAAGGTTCCCGTAAGGTCTGCCGGCAGGAGGTCCGGAGTAAACTGAATGCGTTTAAAGTCAAGTCCTGAAATTTCCGCAAAAGTGCGGACCGCCAGAGTTTTTGCAAGTCCAGGAACACCTTCAAGGAGAACATGTCCGCCCGCAACCATGGCGGTTAGAATTCCGTCAATTACATTGGACTGACCGACAAGGCGTTTTGCGGCTTCCTCACGGCATTTTTGTGCGGCGGTCCTGCATTCCTGCAAATCCTGCTCGTTGATACTGTTTTCCATAACTTTTTACCTCAAAAACGAAATGAATATTTATTCATCTTTTTGTATTTTTATTCTTGACACTAAGAGCACTTTTAGCGTAATATATTATATCATGTTGAATGCTTTAGCACAAGGTTTAAACGATGTTTTAAAGAACACTGTCGCAATGGATTTGTTCTCTGATTTGGGGAACAGGATTTATTTTCCAAACGGAATTATCGCTCAGGGCGGCGAGGCCAAGAAATTCGGCAAGACCGCAAACGCTACTCTAGGCGTAACGATAATCGACAAAAAACCCGCGATGATTGACGCAATCCACAAATACGCGCCGGAACTTTCCAACGCCGAGCTTGTAGGCTATGCGCCGACTGCGGGAAAACCGGAGCTCCGCGAGGCATGGAAGACCGGCATGATTTGCAAGAACCCCTCGCTTAAAGAAAAAAGAATCTCACTTCCGGTTCTGGTTCCTGGGCTTACCGCAGGCATCTCTTATATTGCCGACCTTTTTGTCGGAGAGAACAAGCCGCTTCTTGCCGCTGACCCCTGCTGGGATAACTACAATCTGGTTGCGGAAGCCCGCCGCGGCGCGGAATTCCACCAGTTCAAGATGTTCTCTGACGGCAAGTTCAACCTTGACGCGTTAAAAGAGGCGGTTCACGAAGACGCCGTAAAATACGGAAGTGTCCGTCTCCTGCTCAACTTTCCGCAGAATCCATCGGGCTATTCTACGACAAGGGAGGAGGCCGGGCAGATAGTTTCTATATTAAAGGCCGAGGCCGAAAACGGAACAAAAATCCTTGCCGTAAGCGACGACGCTTATTTTGGACTGAACTACGAGGACTCAATCGAGCCCGAGTCGCTCTTTGCGAAGACCGCAGACTTGCATAAAAACATTCTCGCCGTAAAAATTGACGGACCTACAAAGGAAGACTTTGTCTGGGGCTTCCGCTCGGGCTTTGTAACTTTCGGCAACCCGGAGTTTACTGACGAGCAGTATACGGCTCTCGTAACAAAACTTATGGGGGCAATCCGCTCGTCCGTGAGTTGTTCCGCCACTCCGTCGCAGTCACTCCTGCTCAGGGCAATGTCCGATCCCAATCTTGAGGCCGAGAAAAAAATCTTCAGAGATGTTCTCTGCGGCCGCTATAAAAAAGTCCGTGCCTTCGTAAATTCTCATAAGTCGGAAGTGCTGGAGCCGTTGCCCTTTAACTCTGGCTATTTCATGAGCTTTGAAGTCAGGGGAAAGGACGCCGAGGAACTGCGCAAGTATCTTTTGAGCAAATACGGAATAGGAACTGTTTCCATTGACGCAAAGACGCTGCGTATCGCCTTCAGTTCGCTCGAAGAGTCTCAGATAGAAGCGGTTTACTCGACAATTTACAAGGCCGCCGATGAAATATAAAAGCGTATGCTCTTTTCTTATAGGAATTGCAGCCTCTGCCCTGATTTTTGTCTCATGCAAAAAAAATGAGACTCTCGTCCTCTGGACAAACTCCGTTGAATTTGTCTCCTACGCTGAATTATATAATTCAGTGCAGGACGAGTCAAAAATTGTAGCCTTGTATACAAAAGCTCCGGAAAAGGAACTTGCTTCCCTGACCTCAAAAGTCGGCCGCCCGGACATTATTGCAGGCTCTTACCTGCAGAGCGGCATGCAGGAAAAATATTTCTCGAACCTAAACTCTCTGATAAAAGAAAACGGACCTGTTGACGGCGGCGACATTTACGGGGCGCTTTTACAGAACGGCCGCCTCAATGAAAAACAGTATCTTCTTCCTGTAAGTTTTAACCTGCCGGCGCTTGTATTTCATGCCAGCAATTACGAGAATCTTGAGAATAACACCACGCTTTCTTTTGACGCGATAAAATCAATCTCAAAAAAGTATAACGCCCAGAATAAAAGCGGCTCATATACGGCCATGGGCTTTGGTCCCCTCTGGTCTCCCGAATTCCTGTATCTGGTTTTTAAGTCTGGCGGAATCTACTTTAACGCAAGTCCGACTTCCATCACTTACAGCGAGAATGCCTTTATGAATTCCGCTTCTTTTGTCCGGGACTGGGTAAATTCCGTAAACGGAAACGCGGAGAACGAGCAGGACTTTGCGTTTAAGTATTTGTACATGCCTTTTTATAATCAGGTGCACAGCGGCCGATGCCTTTTCTCCTATGCGACCAGTGCCCAGATTATGTCGCTCTCAAAAGACAAGATCAGCGATTTGGACTTCAGATGGATTTGCAACGACAACAAGATTCAGGTTGAGGACAACCTTGTTATGATGGGAATCTATTCAAAAAGTAAAAACAAAGAGGCCGCGAAAAAATTCATAGTCTGGTTTATGAACTCGGACTCGCAGAAAAAAATGCTGGACAGAAAGGTTAAGATGGATTTGGGAACTTCCACTTTCGGAATTGCGGGAGGCTTCTCGTCTCTTCAAAGTGTGAATGAGCGTCTTTTTCCCCTGTATTACCGCAGCCTCCTCTCAAATACTCCTGTCGCTTCCTTTCTTGTGGCTCCGCAGAATTATCCGGCCGACTGGGCAAACATAAAGTCTCGTGTTGTGGAACCCTTTATCGCCGACTACACCGCCTCTTCCGGAAAGGGAATCAAGTCTCTGTCCCAGCGTTATGCGGAATTTGTCGCCGCAGAGAACTGTGCCAGAAACTGACAGGCTTGCCGGAACGGAAGCCTTGTGCCGGGAAATTCTCGGAGGCCGGCGGAAGGCTTTTTATGGCGCTCGCCCGAATCTATTCTACAAAAATTATCTCTTCCTCAAGACTAAAACCGTATTTTTCCAAGGCTTCCTTTTTGCAGGTATCCACCAGCGCAAGCACATCCTCACATTTTGCATTACCAGTGTTTATGATAATGTTTCCGTGGAAGGGTGCAATCTGCGCGCCGCCAATCCGCCTGCCTTTTAAGCCGAGCGAGTCGATTATTTTTCCGGTAGGCTCTCCGAAACTGCGGTTGTTTTTAAAAACACTTCCGGCGCAGGGGTAGTCAAAGTGTCCCCTTGCCTTGCGACTGAGAACAAAATTCCTGGCCCTTTCCTGTATTGCCGCCGGGTCTCCGGCCTTTGTCAGATTGAATTCCACCTGTGTGATTATTTTTCCGCCTTCCGTAAAAGGCGATTTCTTGTAGGCCCAGTCGCCGGCAGCGAAAGCCTTTTCTTTCTTAATGTATTCTTTTGAAGTGCCGTCGTATTCAATCCACGATATTTTTCCGGCGACATTGGAAATTTCTTTGTCAAAGCAGCGTGCGTTCATGAATGCCGCTCCTCCGCAGGTGCCGGGGAGCCCCGCAAATTCCTCAAGACCTGTAAGCGATTTGTCGCACGCAAAATTTACGATGGCGCTCATCTTTGTTCCGGCGCCGGCTCTTATTGCGACATTCTCGCCGGAAGGAGCAGGAATGCATTCCAGCCCGGAAAGCCTTTTTGTGGAGATGATGATTCCGTCAAAACCGCTGTCGGAAAAAACGATGTTGGTTCCGCCGCCAAGTATAAAGTGTCTTATGCCCTCTTTGCAAATATAGTTCAGCACAAAGCAGAGGGCGTCTGTGTCCTCCGGCTCCGCAAAAAGCGCGGCAGGTCCTCCGATTTTAAAGGAAGTGTGTCCTGCCAGTAACTCGTTAGAGAACACTTCTGTTTTTCCGTGTGCCCTTAAAATGCCGGCGATTTCTTCAGTCTTGTCCATGAGGACATTATAACGGATAAGGCTCCGTTAGACAAGTTTGACAGGTTTACAGCCTCTAAAAAGTATTTTTCTCTGTCTCTTGAATTATCCTTTGATTTGTTCTATATTATAATAATAGGATAAATATAAATATGGCACTGAAATTTTTCAATACGATGGGAAGAAAACTGGAGGAATTTACTCCGATTACTCCCGGTTTTTGCGGATTCTACGGCTGCGGGCCTACTGTTTACAATTACGCGCACATCGGTAACCTGCGCGCCTATGTTTTTCTAGATACTTTGGACAAGACCCTTACTTTTTTGGGTTATAAAATAAGGCATGTGATGAACATTACCGACATAGGCCACCTTACGGGAGACAGCGACAGCGGTGAGGACAAAATGCTCAAGACTGCAGCCGAACGCCACCAGTCAGTCATGGATGTGGCGAGATTCTACACGGACGCATTCTTTAAGGATATTGACCGCCTTAATATACGCCGGCCCGATGTTGTCTGCAAGGCGACCGAGCATGTTCAGGAAATGATTGATCTCATAAAGCGCATCGAGGCCAACGGACACACCTATACGGCTGGCGGAAACCTTTATTTTGATGTCTCGACATATCCGGATTACGGAAAGCTCGCGGGGCTTAATATGGACGAGTTAAAAGCCGGAGCCGGCAAGCGTGATGTTGTCGTTGTCGATGAGAACAAGCGCAATCCGCAGGACTTTGTCCTTTGGTTCACAAAATCAAAATTTGAGGATCAGGCTCTGACATGGGACTCTCCGTGGGGACGCGGTTATCCCGGCTGGCACATTGAATGCTCTGCGATGAGCATGAAATATCTGGGCGAGCACTTTGATATCCATACGGGCGGAATTGACCATGTTCCGGTTCACCATACAAATGAAATTGCCCAGAGCGAGGGCGCTACAGGCCGCAAGTGGGTCAACTACTGGCTCCACAATGAATTCCTTGTCGTGCAGAAAGAGGGCTCAAAGGGGGGCGGAAAGATGTCCAAGTCCGCCGGAAATTTCCTCACTTTGCAGTCGCTCATAGACAGGGGATACGACGCCCTGGACTACCGCTACTTCCTTCTCGGAACCCATTACAGGAGCCAGGCCTATTTCAGTTTCCAGGCGCTTGACGGTGCGAAATCCGCCAGAAAGGCTCTGGTAAACCGTGTGGCAAAGGTGATTGCTGAGGCCAAAAATCCTTCCGCCGACGGTGATCTGTCCGAGGCTGCAAAAAAGCATCTGGAACAGTTTAAAACAGACTTGGAGAACGACCTTTCTACGCCCCAGGCCCTGCGCGACCTGCAGGTTGCGGTAAAGGACAGTTCGGTGACACCAGCCGAGGCCTATGCGCTTGTTGAGAAGATGGACGCTGTTTTGGGCCTAAACCTTGTGGAGTCCGCAAAGAAGAGCGCAAATTCACCCGCTGCCGCTGTAATTTCGCACGAGGGAGACCCGGAGGCCGCGGAGATAGATGCTCTTGTCGCAGAACGCGCCTCCGCAAAGAAAAACAAGGATTTTGCCCGCGCCGACCAGATTCGTAACGATTTGACTGCCAGAGGCATTCTTATCATAGATACTCCGGCGGGACCGGCCTGGAAACGGCAGTAAAAAAATTGTAACCAAGAAAAAACAAAGGTGTTTAAAACAGTGATAGATCAGAATGTAACCGTGGCGCTCAACGCCGCCGATGAGGCTGACTTTAAAAAGATATATGACGCTACAATGAGTCTTTTGTTCAAAGTCTCCTATCGTATTGTAAACGATGAGGAAGCGGCAGAAGACCTTGTTCACGACTCCTATATCAAGGCGAACGAAAAGGCCATGGTTTTTCCGACAATAAACGACGCGACATACTGGTTGATCCGTGTTGTCAAGAATGCGTCGCTGAATTATGTGAAGCGGAAGGGACGCGAAAAGAAGGCCTTGCAGAGAGAATTTTTTGAGGACCGCAGGACTGTTACTTCCGGCGAAACTGATTTATTGCGGACTGAAACGGTTATGAAGGCAAAGGAGGCTTTGGCCAGGTTGCCCGAAAATCTTCGAGAGGTTCTGGTTTTGAGTGAATACGCGGACATGAATTACAAGGAAATCGGAAAGGCCTTGGGCATCACCGAGGGAAATGTTAAGGTCCGCGTATTCCGCGCGAGAGAAAAGTTAGCAAAACTTATAGGAGAAGACGATGTCTACTTGTCCTGAAAAAGATATTCATTCACTTTATGTTGACGGCGAACTGCCCGGAAATTTCATCGGGGAATACGAGGCGCATATCGCCTCTTGTCCCAAGTGCCGCGCGGAATTGGAGAAGGTCCGCAGAATCCATGAGGCGCTGAAGGCTGACGCCGGCTCCCTGACCGTTGACCATATATTTCTCGACAAAAGCTATGAGAGGCTGCAGAGCCGCATGCGCTTCGCAAAGGTTGTAAAAAAATCTCAGCCCGAAAAGAATATTGTCCGCCTCTGGAATCTTGTTCCGGCGGCCGCAGCCGCAGCGGTCTTTGCCCTGATAGTTCCGGTAAGACTGAATTCTGCCCGGAACAGCGGTATGCATGATGCGCAGATGCTTTCCGTCGCCTCAAAGAAAATAACTCCCATTGTGAATAATGATGTTCTGGTTGACGGCGGAATTGAGCAGGTTGCTTTCCGGGGCAACGATACAAAGCCTCTTGCGCTAAAGGCCTCGGACTTTGAGGTTCTCAAGGCTGGTGATGCGGATTCCGGTGAGAATGACATGACAATCAGTGTAACTGAACTTTCCAGTCTGAACGCAATTTCGGCTGCCAATGTTTCATTCAGCTCTAAAAGACTTGACGCTCCGGATTTCCTAAAGTGAACAGATTTACCTATACACTCCGGAAGTATCCGGCTGCGCGTATTTTTACCCTGGTGCTTTTTATTGCGTCCGGGGTATTTTTGTTGACGACTCTTACCCGCTCTGTCCTGCACAAACCTGTTTTAAAAGAGATAAATTCTCCTGTAGGACTTGCCGGAGATGTGCTTGTCTTAAAAGGCGACTTTTTTGGAAAAAGCCGTGATTCAAGTTATGTTGAGCTGTGCGGAAACCGCCTTACGGAAAGTTCCTATATTTCCTGGAGCAACAATGAAATCAAGGTTATTGTTCCGGGCAATACGGAAGACGGCCTTGTTTTTGTCGTAAACCGCGGAGGAAAGTCAAACCCGGAATTTTTTGCGAATGAGTCTGCGATTCCGGTTTACATGCCGGAGAACCCGCTTTTGAGAGTTCCGATTATTTCCGAGCTTTCCACAGCGGTCGCAAGTACCGGGCAGGTTCTTGTGATTACCGGCCGCAACTTCGGCGCAAGCCGCGGCGACTCTAATATTTATTTTTCGGGACACAAGGAGAACATTACCGAAGAAAGTGTTCCGGATTTGACAGGCGCCGGCGTGCAGAATGAGCCGGCGAGACCCAAGTATTCAGGTTTTGTCAGTCCAAGTGAATCTGACTACGACTTTGAGTATTGGAGCGATACAGAAATCCGTATAAGAGTTCCCGACGGGGCGGTAAGCGGTTCTGTGTTTGTGGTAACGGGCGAGGGCCGCTCTGTGCTCCAGCCTTTTACCGTAAAAAACCGTATAGGAGAGAAAACCTTTAAGAACCGCCATACATACCTGGTTCAGGTTGGGGCGGACTTGTATAACATACAGGGAACGGACAACGGTGCCGTAACCATTCATCTGCCTCATCCTATAAGTTATTCCCTGCAGACAGATGTTGTAATGACAGAAACTATTCCGGAGCCGTCGCTTCTGGAGTACCGGGGCAATTCAATATTCCAGATTACGCCTGCCGACAGAACTTCTGTAAAAAACACTTCGACCGCCCACCAGAATTTTGTTGTCTCATGCTCCGGACTTGAGACGCAGATTAACCGCGACTACACCGCGCGCTTTAAGGAAACCTCCAGAATGCTTTACAGAACCTATACGAGGTCAGACGATATTATTCCCTCAAACAGGCCGGAAGTTCAGGAACTGCTCCCGAAAATCTATTCCACTGTAAAGAATCCCTACAGGCAGGCCGAGCTGATTTACAATTATATGATAAGCAATTTTAAGGCTGATGATAAGGTTCGCAGCGGAGATTCGGATCCGCTTGATCTTATAAGCCGTAAGCGGGGGGACGCCTATGACTTTGCCGTTGTGTTCGGTGCGCTTACCCGTGCCTCCGGAATACCCTGCCGTGTTTTGAGCGGTATTCTTGTGGACTCTGACAAGCAGACCAGATGCCATTGGTGGAATGAATTTTATATTGAGAATTTCGGCTGGGTTCCTGTTGACACTGCCTTGGGCGCCGGTCTTGAGTTTAAGGCGTTCCAGAACGAGCAGACTGCAAGCGATTACTATTTTGGAAACATTGACGCGCAGCATATTGCCTTTTCTGACTCATACAAGGTTATCAAGCAGTCTCTTCTGAACAACAAGCTGGTTTCTATTCCGCGCTCTTTTGCGCTTCAGTCGATCTGGGAAGAGTCTTCCGGCGATGTTGAGAGTTACAGCTCATACTGGCATACACCGTCAGTTCTTGGGATCTATTAGCGGCAAGAATTACTGCTTCAAAGACCGAAAGGCTTTGCTGGCCGCATGAGCGGCAAGAATTATATGTATTTTTTGGAGGTTTATATATTTATGGTTACCAAGGTTTTAAGTGTCGGCGGTTCTATGATTGCACCGCAACTGCCCGATCCTGATTTTCTGGCAGCATTTGTAAAGATGGCTTCTGACTGGGTTAGGGCGGACAAAAACCGCCGTCTGGTTTTGGTAGCAGGAGGCGGCGCTCCGGCCCGCATTTATCAGAGTGCGTATAAGGAAGTCTGCGCAAAGCTTGACTGTTCTGTTGACAACAATGCCGCCGACTGGATTGGTGTCATGGCAACCCGCATAAACGCCCAGCTTTTAAAGGCCGCTTTCGGCGATCTCTGCAGGAATGATGTTGTTTACAATCCCACGGAAGACATTCAGTTTGACGGACAGATTCTTGTCGCAAGCGGCTGGAAACCCGGATTCTCAAGCGACAATGACGCAGTTCTTCTCGCCGGAAAATTTTCCGCGGATACTGTAGTAAATCTGAGTAACATTGAGAAAGTCTACACGGACGATCCCCGTAAGAATCCTGACGCAAAACCGCTCGACAATATTTCCTGGGCCGACTTTAGAAAGATGGTCGGAGATGAATGGGTTCCCGGAAAGAACTGCCCCTTTGATCCCATTGCAAGCAAAAAGGCGCAGGAACTCGGTCTTACCGTAATCTGCTCCGCCGGAAAGAGCATTCAGAATACAAAGAATATTCTTGACGGTGGCGACTATGTGGGAACCACCATAAAATGAATGTGGTTTAGGGAACGCCTTGTTCCTAAAGGCTTTCCAGCTCGCCCAGGAGTCTGTTCAGTTTGACGCCGTATTCTTTGTCCATGGCCCATGTTCCGGCCAGTTCAAAGACCGTCGGAGCCTTGCCTCGCGGGCGGACCCATTTGTATCTTTTGTCAATGAGCTCATTGTTCAGCGTGTTTCCTTCGGCTGTTCCGTAGGCGTGCAGATGCTGGATATGGGCTCTAACTCCAAGTCTCTCTGTCTTAAAGACTTCTCCGCGGTGTTCCTCGTCCATCGCGCCGAGACCGCAGTAATTGTGCATGTCGGCGCTTACAAGGTTTCCGAAACGCAGATAGTTTGTCTCAAGGCACATCTGGACAAAAGCCACATCGGAATTGATTCCCTCCGCCGCCGCCTCCTCAACATAGTATCCGGCCATTCTCATAATCTGCTTTTTGTCAGCCGAAGGATTTTTTGTCATGAAGAAAGCGTATAACTGTTCGGGACTTTTTATTCCGCTGTCCGCTATTTTGCGCGAGACAGACTGACGCGGGGCAAGCGTTACACATGATGTAAAAAGAAAAAGCATTGTAATGGAAAAAATACAGGCTGCCTTTACCAGAAAATTCTTGTTTAAAATAAAAGTGTTCATAAAAGAATTATCGGAATTTTCGCTCCTACCCGTTACCCTTTTAAATAAAACAAATATTCTATAGATATGACTGATTCTGTAAAAAAAGCAAAACTCGATTTGCGTGAGCGTGTTTTTTCCCGCGGAATGAATTATCCCAGTAACCCCGAACTGCTGATGCTGATTCTCGGTGCCGGAAGCCGGAAGATGCCTGTCGAGGATATTGCATACAAGATGTGCGATGTGATTGACAGGTCTGCGCCGGCCCGTCTGGTTGACAACCTTATGGAAATACACGGAGTGGGGCTTGGCAAGGCGATGGCTGTCGCCGCCGCCTTGGAATTTGGACGGCGCCGCATGTCGTTTATGAAGGCGTTGGTTCAGACACCCGAAGATCTTCTGCCATTTATCCAGCAGTATGCCTACAAAAAGACCGAGCATTTTATTACGGTGTCGCTTTCCGGTGGTCATGAGATTTTGGATCAGAGCGTAATTTCTGTCGGAAACTCCACCCGCACCATTGCAAGCCCGCGGGAGGTTTTCTATGAGGCCGTGCTGAATCATGCGAGCGCCGTAATTGTGGCGCATAACCATCCATCTGGAAATTTCGAGCCGAGCGATGAGGATATTGCGACTACCCGCCGGCTTTCGGAAGCGGCAGAAGTTCTCGGAGTGTCGCTTTTGGACCATATCATAATCGCACGCAGCGGATATTTTAGTTTTAAGGAGCACAACTTGTTGAAAGTCATGGCGTAAATGCGGTAGAATGTTTTTATGCGGCCGTGTGTTTTTTTTAGAAAGATTCTCGTTTCTCTGCCCGTCCTTGTTTTTGCGGCGGCGCTTTTTTCCTGCAGGACCCTCAGGACAGAAGGCGGCGCGTCTATTTCGGACGGACTCAATTACACGGAAGAGAATAAGAGGCCCGTACTTTTAAATCCTGAGTCTTTTGCGGAGATTGAGGCCGGTTCACGGACTTGTGTTTTTAAGACCAGCAGCGCAAAGGCGGCTATTTACATTAACAGTGAGTTTCAGGGATATACGCCGCTTGAGGTTGATGACCTTGTTCCGGGCTTTTATTTTGTTACAGTCCAAAAGGACGGGTTCGGGACAGAGAGGTTTTTGATTCAGGTGAGGGACGGCAGATCGGATTTTTACTATGTGAGGCTTGAGCCTCGGGAATCCAGGCCGGAAAGCGGCGTAAATACTGAGTCTGATACAAAAAAGTAGTATTCATTTTTGTAAAAAAGTGATACAATAAAACGCATGACACTGTATTCAAAAAGACACATATTTTTAACAGTAGCACTTACCTCTTTTCTTACATTTTTTATTACCGTATGCGCGCAGCAAGTCTATGCACGCTTAAAAAGCGCTCCGGAACAAAGTTCAAGGGCTGAAGAGACTGCAACCCCTGAAGAGCCTGTGATTGTCAGCGCCGAGGAGGCCCGTCAGGTTGAGGTTGCCGCTCCCCCTGTGGCCTATACCGCGGATGAAATGCAGAATATTTCTGTCTACCAGAAATACAATGAAACCGTTGTAAACATTACGACGCAGGTTATGGGAATGAACTGGTTTTTTGAGCCGGTTGCGGAGAACGGAGGATCGGGCTCCGGCTCAATAATTGACCCGCGCGGCTATGTCATTACAAATGTTCATGTCATAGACAAGGCCTCGAAAATTTACATTTCTCTTTTTGACGGAAGTCAGTATGAGGGGAAAATTGTCGGCTCTGATATTGAGAGCGACATCGCCGTTTTAAAATTTGATCCGCCGGCCGGAGTTGTTTTAAAGACAATTCAGTTTGGTGACAGCGAGAAATTAAAAGTCGGACAAAAGGTTATCGCAATCGGAAACCCGTTCGGCTTTGAGAGAACTCTTACAACCGGAATTGTTTCCGCATTAGGCCGCCCGATAAAAAATTCAAACAACATAATTATCCGCGACATGATCCAGACGGACGCATCAATCAATCCCGGAAACTCGGGCGGTCCGCTTTTGGACACGGCGGGAAACATGATTGGAATCAACACGATGATTTACACATCGAGCGGTTCGTCAAGCGGAATTGGTTTTGCGGTTCCGGCAGCAACTGCCCGCCGTGTTGTCAGCGATCTCCTGCAATACGGCAAGGTCAGGAGGGGCGCGCTGCAGGCGGATCTGGTTCAGATGAACAAGGCTATTGCGGATTACGCCCGGCTTGACATTAGCTACGGAATTCTTGTGAGTCAGGTGACAAAGGGCGGAAACGCCGCCAAGGCCGGAATCAGGGGCGGAGAAAATCCTGTCCGCTACGGAAATATGCGTAATGCGCAGGTCTTCTATCTGGGAGGCGATATCATTGTCGGCATAGACGGCGTTCAGGTAACAACTTATTCAGACTATTACTCAATGCTGGAGAACAAGCGGCCGGGCGACACTGTAAACATAACGATACACCGTGGAGGGAAAAACTACGACTGCAAGGTAGTGCTTGCAGAAGAGAAGTCTTCCGAGTAGAATATTCACTGATGAAAAAATTTGTAGTTCATGCGCCGTATGATGTTGCAGGGGATCAGGGGCAGGCTGTTGAAAAACTTTCTCAAGGCTTTTTAAAAGGCGACCGTTACCAGACCTTAAAGGGAGTGACGGGATCCGGAAAAACTTTTACGATGGCAAAAATCATAGAGGCAGTTCAGCGGCCGACTTTGATTATCAGCCACAACAAGACTCTGAGCGCCCAGCTTTTCCGTGAGTTTAAGACTTTCTTTCCCGAAAATGCGGTTGAGTATTTTGTTTCTTACTATGATTATTATCAGCCGGAAGCCTATGTTCCGGCACGCGACTTGTACATAGAAAAGGACGCCGCCATAAACGAGGAGATTGACCGTCTCCGTCTTGCAGCCACCTACAGCCTGATGGAACGCCGTGATGTTATCGTTGTCGCAACTGTTTCCTGCATTTACGGTTTGGGAATGCCTGACTTGTACAAGGATATGAGAATTCATATCGAGAAGGGCGAGACGCTGGAATTTGCGGATCTGGCAAAGAAACTGACGGCTGTACAGTATCAGAGAAATGACGCCGTTCTGGAGCGCGGACGATTCAGGATAAAGGGCGATGTGATGGAAATATATCCTGCCTACATGGAGACGGACGAGGCCTACAGGATTGAGCTTGACTGGGACACCGTCAGCCGTATACGCCGCTACAATGTGATTTCGGGCGAGACTGTCGAAGAACTGGAGGAAACTGTAATCTATCCGGCCAAGCAGTTTGTGGTTCCGCAGGAGACCTTGTTCAGCGCTACGGAACGTATTCAGAAAGAAATGGAAGAGAGGTACGATACACTGATTGCGCAGAAAAGAATGCTTGAGGCCGAGCGGTTAAAGACCCGTGTAACCTACGATATTGAAATGATGAAGGAGATGGGCTACTGTTCGGGAATTGAGAACTATTCGGCACCCATTGCCGGCCGCACACCCGGAGAGCCTCCCGCAACCTTACTGCATTATTTTCCCGATGACTTTTTGTGCCTTATCGATGAGGCGCATGTTACTGTTCCGCAGATTGGCGCTATGTACGAGGGCGACCGTTCCCGCAAGCAGAATCTTGTGGACTTTGGATTCCGCCTGCCGAGCGCGCTGGACAACAGGCCGCTAAAGGCTGACGAATTTTGGAAAAAGATAAATCAGGTGATTTATGTAACCGCAACTCCCCGCTCGGAGGAAATCAGGCAGAGCACCCAGATTGTGGAGCAGATAATCCGCCCGACAGGACTTCTTGATCCTATTGTTGAAGTCAGACCCAGCGAAGGCCAGATGGAAGACATTTACAAGGAAGTTATCGCCAGAATTGAGAAAGGCGAGCGCTCCCTGATTCTGACCCTTACAAAAAAAATGGCGGAAGACCTCACGGATTACCTTCTTGGCCTTAATCTGAAAGTAAAGTACATTCACTCCGAGATAGACACCTTTGAGCGCGTGGAGATTCTGAAATCACTGCGCACGGGTGAGATAGATGTTCTGATTGGAATTAACCTCTTGCGCGAGGGAATAGACCTGCCGGAAGTCTCATTCATCGCACTGCTGGACGCAGACAAAATAGGATTCTTGCGCTCGACGACATCGCTAATCCAGATAATAGGACGCGCCGCGCGAAACGCCGATGGAAAAGTCGTAATGTATGCCGACCGTATGAGCGACGCGATGAAAGAGGCCATTGAGGAGACAAAGAGACGCCGTTCAATTCAGGAGGCCTACAACAAGGAGCACGGCATCACCCCAAGGACAATCAAAAAGGCTGTGGAGAATATTCTTGAGAGGCAGAAGCAGGATGCGGAGGAGGAAGTTTCGGTTCAGGTTGAAGTCCTCAAAAAGTCCGCGAACCTCTTTGTCGCAAAGGAACGGCACAAACTGATCGGGGCACTGAAAAAACAGATGGAGGAGTACGCCGAGCGCCTTGAATACGAGCAGGCGGCTGCCGTCCGTGACCAGATTGCGGAGATAGAAAAAACTTATGGAAAATAGCTTTTTCTATTGACAAAGAATACGAAATTCAATAAAATATTAAAACTCACGATTGAATATTAAAGGCAGGTGAAATATTATGTCAAGAACATGTGATATTTGCGGAAAGACTCCGGCACACGGAAACAGAGTAAGCAAGACTTATCATCACACACGCCATGTTTGGCTGCCCAACCTTCACACTGTAAAGGCAGACTTTGGTGACGGCGGTGCTCGCAAAATTAAGATTTGCACACAGTGCCTCCGCTCGGGCTTTGTAACAAAGAAAGTTCGTGTTCCAAAAGAAGCTGTCGAAGCTCAGAAAACTTCCAACTAGTTTTTGTAGTTCAGTTTTTCCTTTAAAAAGCCCGCTTTTTTTGCGGGCCTTTTTGTTTTTAAACGCAATCCCAAAGCCCTTTGTGATGACCGAAGTATCCGGCCGTCGCGGAAAAGTCTTTGGACGGACAGAAGGCGTTCTCATTGCCGCAAACAGATCTGCCCTTGTCGCAGGCTTTTACTGCTCGATTAAATTTTTTTTGCAAAATCCCGATGTTTTATATTCAAAAAAAAGCGGAACAGTGGTATGATAAAAGGCGGATAGTTCCCGAAAAACTGTAAAGACCCCGGCGGTGATTCCGGGGATATTTTTGTTTTAAATAATAAGATTCAGAGGGAATAAAATACACCGTCTGGCGTCGGCACGGCGATAAGGTAAGGGGCGGTTAGAGGCAATTCAGTGACATGCTTTGTTGTGGTCTGCAATCTATGCAGATGTCTGCGACAGCTTATGGTAAAGATATCTGTAAGCTAATGTGTCTGGCAATAAAGACTGTCGGCCGCTGGCGGTTAACCGTTTTGCAATGGCGTGTTTCTGTCGGTAATCGGAATCTGCCGTTTACACAGATTTCGATTACAGGGCTTTTCTATCCACGCCGGTTCTGTGCCTTGAGTGCCTCAATCTCCGCCCTCAGTCTTTCAAGTTCCGCAGCCTGCCGGGAAAGCGTTTTGTCCTTCCTGTCGAGCTCCGCGTCTTTCTGGGAAAGCGTTTTGTCTTTCCTGTCGAGTTCCGCAG
>CAYFWC010000027.1:0-1612 GCA_964346805.1 uncultured Treponema sp.
TTTAGGTATGAGATAGAGTGCGCCGGTTTGGACATGCTGTTTTTGTCCAAGAGTTTTAATTCCGGAATGAGTTACATAGACCACTGCAGATACCGGTACGTGGAGGGGATTCTTGTGGTGAATCCTGTGGACGGGGACCCGGAGATTAAGACTTTAGGGTCCTGCGGAATTCCCTGTGTAAGTACTAACGAATTTATTTCCGGTGTGTGTACGGTTGTGAGTGAGAACGAGCAGTCAGGAAAGCTTGCGGCGAAAAAATTTTATTCAGCGGGACACAGAAAAATCGCCTTTTTGGGTGCTCCCTTTAGAGAGAGTTCGCCGGCGGCAATTGAACGCTATAATGGCTTTAAGGAAGAGCTTTCTGAATTGGGACAGCCCTTTGATGAGAAGTATCTGGAAATTTGTGACGCATGGTATGATATGTCTGGCTACGACGGTATGAAGAGACTTTGGGAGCGTTGTCCCGATATCACTGCCGTTTTCGTAGTCTGCGACTCTCTTGCCGTCGGAGCAATGAAGTTTCTGGAAGAAATAGGTAAAAAAGTTCCGAATGATGTTTCAATGATAGGCTTTGATGACGATTCAACAGTCCGGTATGCTGTTCCGAATTTGAGCACCTTCAGGCAGGACAGGGACAAGATTGCCCAGCTTGCCAGCGAAATGCTTTTGCAGGTAATGGCAGGCCTCCCCGCACCGAATGTAGTTCGGGTTCCAACCCAGTATATGGAACGGACTTCTGTTCGATGTATTGGGCAGGGCAGACCTTAGAAGGCATTGAAAAAGTTGACGGCCGGTCTTTTACCGGCGGTTCATTTAAGCTGGCTCAGAACTTTTCCGATTGAGTCGTGAATTGTTAATTCCGCGCGGTTGTCGGCGGAAGTCTCGCTCTTGTTGATTAGGACAAGGTGTTTGCCCCTGAAGTAGTCTATTAGACCGGCTGCGGGATAGACAACCAGTGATGTGCCTCCGATGATGAGCATGTCTGCGGAGGCGATGGCGTTTATGGCCCCGTTTATTACATTGTCATCAAGGCCTTCTTCATAAAGCACGACATCCGGCTTTACGAGGCCTCCGCATTTTGTGCAGCGGGGAAGTCCGTCGGGGGCTGATGCTGAGCCTGCGATAAAGTCTATGTCATAAAAGGCATGGCATTTTGTGCAGTAGTTGCGGAGCGTGGAGCCGTGGAGCTCGAATACATTTTTTGAGCCGGCTTTCTGGTGGAGGCCGTCTATGTTCTGCGTTATGACTGCGCTGAGTTTTTTCGCCTTTTCCAGTTGGGCAAGCTTGAAGTGGGCCGCATTGGGCTGGACACCTTTTATGATGAGTTTCTCACGGTAGAAGCGGTAAAACTCTTTTGGGTTTGCGTCAAAGAAAGACCGGCTGATAATTGTTTCTGGAGGGTATTTCCATTTCTGGCTGTAAAGGCCGTCCTGACTTCTAAAGTCGGGAATGCCGCTCTCTGTTGAAACCCCGGCTCCGCCAAAGAATACGATGGCGGCGGATTCGTCTATAAACTGCTGCAGGTGCAGAATTTGTTCGCTGGTATCCATAATGCTATTATAACGCATTATTCTGATAAAAGTGAAGAAAAATTCATTATTTGCCGATAAAA
>CAYFWC010000027.1:1712-34434 GCA_964346805.1 uncultured Treponema sp.
TGACATTTTTTTCTTGAAAAAATTTGACAAAATCTACAAAATGTCCAATAATATAGATTGGCTTTAATTACAGAATAGTGGGTAAATTATGAGAAAGTTTTTTGTAACTAGGTTTGTTTTCTTTTTGATTGTAGCCCTGTCCACCGGCGTAATGTACTCTCGCGATGTTACTGAACGCTCTGTGGAAAATATGAACAGCTGGCAAGAAACTTTTGACATTAACTCAAAAAAAGGCAAATACAATGTAATTGTTACCGCAAAAGATAAGGGCGGCAATACTACTGTCGGCGGCCCTTTCAATATCTTTATTGATCCAAAGTCAGATTTACCTGTAATAGGCATTACCAATCCGCAGCCTAATCTCCGGGTGCACGGAAATCTCAATATAGTAGGAACTTGTATTGACGATGACGGTGTCGATTATGTAGAACTTATTCTTGACGGCGCTGAACCCGTGCGCGCCAAAGGCAAGGAATTCTGGTCTTACTTTATTGATACGGCAGCACTGGAGGAAGGCGACCATACAGTAGAAGCTTATGGCGTTGATATTAACGGTGTAAAGGGTGATACTGTAAAGCATGTCTGGTGTCTTGACCGCAAGGAACCTCTTACCGGTGTCACAAACTACGCTATGGGTACTCTTGTAAGCGGAAATGTTCATTTTGAGGGAACTGTATCCGACGGAAACGGTATCAGTCAGCTGGATTTTTCTGTTGATGAGGGTGCTAGTTTTGAGGACATAAAGTTAAAGCGGGGCAAGAAGTCGACGGATGTAACATTTGACTTTTCCATTGATACAAGGCGGATGGAGGACGGACCTGCCGTTATGTGGTTCTTTGCCCATGACGGCCAGGGCTCAATCGGTTTTTATCCATTCCTTTTGTTTGTAGACAATACAAAACCGAAACTCACCATTGAATACCCGAGGCAGGGCGAATCCGTAAAGGGTGCTTTTACAGCGGCAGGTTCTGCGCGTGATATTGTAGGCTTGAAGTCTTTAAAATGGTTCTACAACGGGCAGAGCGGAGATTTTGACATTATTCCCGGAAACTCATATTGGGTAAAGGAATTTAACGATGTAAAAAATCTTAAAAACGGCAAACTCGTGATTATGGCGGAAGATACTGCCGGAAACATAAGTTCCCAGGAAAGAAACATTACCATTGACACGGAGGGCGACAAGCCTAAAGTTGCCATTGACTGGCCCAGGCCGGGCGCATCTTTTGCTAGCGCAGATGATATGTTTGTGCGTGGCTGTGCTACTGATGACGACTCTGTAAAGCAGGTGAAGATTTATCTTGACGGAACTGAAATAGGTATTGTAGAAACTCAGAGCGTATTCTATAAAAGTCTTGCTGACAGCAAGGTTCTCGGTAACGGCGCTCACAAAGTTTCTGTCTGTGCGATTGATGAATACGGAATAGAAGGGGCTCTTACTACAGTTGAATTTAATGCTACGGGAAACAGGCCCTGGTTCGGACAGATTCATGTTACGGGCGGTGCGGCTCCCGGAGGATTTACTTTTGGCAAGGAACTCAGTCCTGAGCAGGGCGGAACCATTGAACTTGAAACAGGAGCCTCCACAAGTCTTACTTCGGGATGGTATTCTGTAAGCAAGGCCGGATCTACAGGGGAACAGGTTCCGCTTGCGGTTAAGGCCGGAACAAACAAGGCGCTCTTCTCGATTCCGATTTCTAGTCTGCCCTGGGGCGTTGTTGAATTGAAATTCCATGTGGAAGACACAATGGCCCGTACCGGCGACTACACTACATGTGTCTATGTCTCAAATTTGAATGACATAAAGGCGGATCCGACCTTTGAAGTGCCGACCGCCATAGAAGATGAGAGAGTTCAGGCGCATATTACAAGCATTGGAGATACTCCCTATGCTCCCGGAATGCGGATTGATGTAAGTCCGGATTTAAAGGCGGCTCCGGTAAATATGGTGGTTGACTTTATTGCCGAAGAGAATGTTTCTGTAAACTATAAGATTTGGGGAGCGGCCAGAGCCGGCGAAAAGGCTGTTTACGAGGGAAAGGGTATTGTAGTGCGACCCGACAAAAAGGCACCGGAGCAGCAGGTTGTGATTAATCTTGCCGGTATGCCAGCCCGCGCAACGAATATTGAGCTTACTGTTTCCTTGGGAAAGGATTATAAGCAGACTTTCGGCGGTCAGATTTTAATAGGCCGTCAGCATGATACGACTGACATAGAAGACAGGCGGCGCATATTCTGGATTTGCGACGGAGACGCTTTTTATTCCGGGGAATACAGCGCGTATGTTCTGCCGAGAAAGATATTCACCGCATATGTCAACGCGCCGGGCCCGGTTACCGCAAGCGTCGCAGGCTACGAGGGGCTTTCTGTTTCGACGGAAGGAAATGTAGTGACGCTGACCAGCGCAAGCGCCGGAAATTTCAGGGGCGTGCAGATTCGCGCCACGGACGCAGACGGCAGGAATTACACAAGCCCGGCTGTAAACCTTATTGTAAGCGAGGACGGGCCTGAATTTGAGATTGCAAAGCCTGACTTGTTCGGCTGGGTGCGGAACTCATTCAGTCTGCAGGGAATTGTGCGTGATAATACGGGAGTCGTTTCTCTTGAGTATTCAGTTGATAACGGTGAGCATTGGAATGTAATTCCTTTTAGACAGGGTTCTCTGTCTGCAAATATTTACCTTGACATAAATGTAAGAGACAGGGAAGAGGGAATTATTCCCCTTGACATAAGGGCAAAGAACTCTTCCGGCAGGGTGAGCTATTACCGTGCGGCTGTATGCAAGGACATAACTCCGCCGACAGTTGAATTTATTGTGCCTGAGGCGGACGCTGTTGTAAACGGAACAAACCAGATGGCAATTCTCTGCTATGACAACGGAGCGCTTGAAAAGGCGGAATACGGAACTCCGACCACACGCAACGGACGCGCCGGCGTTGTAAAAAGCCCTATCCCGCTTTCCTCGCATATGGCAACAGTAATTGTGGGCAACGATGACTACGACTTGGACCAGACGATGTCCTTCTACATTACGGATGCCGCCGGCAACACAACTCCAGTTACGGAATTTCCTTTTAAGGTAGACCGTGAGAGCGACCTGCCGGTTGTTCAGATTCAGATACCTTTTGAGAACCAGGTTGTGACAAAGGATTTTACTATTTCCGGTATTGTTCTGGACGATGACGGTCCGAGTACGGTTGCATACAGAATTGACAGAGGTCCTTTCCAGCCGCTTGGAGAGCCGGGATACTCATTCAAACTTGATGTGCCGATTGATACTCTTACCGATAATGAGCATACAGTCTATGTATATGCCATGGATATTAACCGTGTCCGCGGTCGCACTGTTGAACAGAAATTCAGGGTTTCTCTTGCCGAGCCTGTCTGCGAGATGACGGCGCCGAGTATTTCCACAACCCAGAAGGAGATTGTAACGCTCCGGGGAACTGCAAGCGACAAGAACGGAATTAAGAGTGTCGAGGTTTCTCTGGATAACGGAAACTCATTCAACCTTGCGGAAGGAAAGGAAAACTGGTCTTACACTTTTGACACAAGGGTTCTGCCTGACGGAACTCATGTTATCTTTATCCGCACTACGGACAATTACGACATAACCTCGCTGTATTCAACACAGATAAACCTGGACAATACAAAGCCGGAGATAAATCTGGAACTGCCTCTTGACGACTCAAAGACAAGCGGCCCGCTTTTCTTCTCGGGCTTTACACTCGATAATATTTCGCTCGAAGCCCTTACTCTGACGATTACAAGCCTTGACGGAAATCCTGTTCCCGCACGCTTTAAGAACATGAAACTAAATGTTGACCGTGTGATTACGGAGACAATTGACTTGACGGCGCTTGAAAACGGAACTTACAACATCAAACTTACGGGAATTGATGCCGCCGGTAACATTACCAGCGTAAGCCGTAACATCAGTCTTGACAAGCGAATTGCCGCCGCAAATGTGGACATATATTATCCTCTTAACGGAGAGAAAAAGCAGGGCGGGTTTACTATTGTCGGAGCAGTTAGAGCCGAGCGCAATGTTGAAAAACTTACGCTTATTGTAGACGGAAAAAATGTCGCCGAGACAGTTCCGAATGTTACAAATTACTACAAGTTTCTGATTGATCAGGGACAGTTTGACGAGGGAATTCATACTTACAGGGTGCGTGCAACTCTGGAGGGCGGCTCGACGATAGATTCTATCCGCCAGACATTTGACTACAATACTTACGGTCCGTGGATTAGAATTGACAACTTTGATTACGGCGATTTTGCCTATGACCGTCCGACAATCAAGGGAACTGCCGGATATGCTGTAAGCCCGGCTGAAATTGAGGCCTCAAAGATGAAGGGCGGAAAAGACCTTAAAGAAGAAATCGCCCTCCGTAAGGTTAAGAGCGTTGAAATAAGTTTTAACAACGGAAGAACATTCACTCAGATAAGTAAAAAGGACAAGTGGCAGTACCGTATTGAAGATGAGGATTTGGCAGAGGGCTATCACTTCCTTTTGCTCCGTGCAAAGATGGAGGACGAAGAAGTTGCGGTTACAAGGTGCATTGTTCAGATAGACAAGACGGCTCCTTATGTCCGTATTATCGCTCCGGGTGTAGGTGGACACTATAACCAGAATCTTATGTTCTCCGGACTTTCCAACGATGATGTGGGGCTTTCGAGCGTAACGCTGGGACTTAGAAAGGGAGACAAAAATTCATACTCGATTCCGAAATTTATACAGGGACTGTATTTTGACACAAGTTTCTGGGGCGCCACGCTATACGATATAGGTTTGGGACTGACCTTCTTTGACGACAATGTAAGACTTCAGTTTAACTGGGGACAGTTTACGCAGGCTCAGCGTGATATATTTAAGCCCGGCAGTGCTATGCGTTACGGAGGAGACTCGATTTTAGGATTGAAGATTATCGCGAATATTGCTAATCTGCCGTTCGGCTGGATGTTCGGACACGACTGGGACTGGCTAAGCGCAAACATGGCGGTAGGAGCGAGCTTTAAGTATTTTAACGAGTCCGCATCCGGACAGGGGCAGATTCTCAGCGCTATTATTGCTCAGATTGAATTTCCGCGCGCTCATTTTGAAAAATGGAAGATGTTTAAGACGCTTTCTGCGTATACGGAATTTCAACTTTGGTTTATTCCGTCAGATGTAACCGGCGGAACAGTAGATATTAACCGTGTTGTCTTTCAGACATCGTTCGGATTAAGGGTTAGTATTTTCTAGAAACAAAGGCGGAGGTGGCATTATGAAAAAAAAGGGCATCGGCTTCTCACTCTTAACGATACTTATTCTTGTTTTTTTTACCACTTGTGAGGTGGGACTGGGCGAGGCTGTAGATACAGCCGCCCCGACGGTTACTATTACCACACCGTCTGCAGCTTCTGTAATTGCCGGCTCCATAGTGATGAGGGGAGTCTGCAATGATGACAAGGGTGTTAAGAGTGTAAATGTTACAATAAAAAATATCACGACAGGAGCGGTAAAAACAATTGCCGCTACGGTTACGGACAGCAAGACTTGGGAAGATGTAATTGATACAAAGGACTTGCCTGACGGAAAGTATACGGCGGACGCTGAGGTTACTGACTTGAGCGGAAGAAAGGGATATCATAATACAGCATTTGATATAGATAATACCGCTCCTTTCTTTTGTGTAACAAGCCCGGCGACCTTAAACATAGATTCCCCGGAAAGATACGGACGCTCTGTTAAAATCAGCGGAGAAATTGCTGACGATCACGACATTAAGCAGATGGATGTGCGTGTATTTAAAACAGATGACTCCGGTACGCAGCAGATTGACGGAAAGAATGTGGTTGAGATTACCGGCTGTATGGCACAGACTTCTTTTACTGATTTTGAGACCGCCGGCGGAACTACTGTCTATATTGCAAAATACTTTGATGCAGTTCCGGAAGAGAAAAATACTGACGGTAGCGAGAATGCTGACTATAAATTATATGAAAACTATCTTGCAATATATGGTGATAGCGGTACCACTGATGTAAATGCCAAAAATGGCGGTGATGTTTTTGTATACATAGTGCCTACCCTTACTGACACAGCCGGAAATACAAGCAGCAGCTGCTATCTGTCAAGCGGGACAAAAAGTCTTATAGCAAAAGTCTGCGGAGTGGAGACTTCAGTTGATTCTTTGCAGACGGCGCAGTTGATGAAGATTTACAACGGCACATATTCTCTGGGGCAACTGACCGCAGACCAGACGGCTGCTGCGAAATCTATTCTGGACGGCACATATGCAGGTTCGGTATCTTCACCGTATTATTCTCAATATGTGGAGGGTGATACCACAAGGCAAAGACCTCTTGCCGCAAGTGTAAACACAAAAAATAATCCGACATACAGTTTTGAAGGATTTGCGCTTGACATGGCTACGCTACCCGGCTCATGGCAGTCTGCTACTACGGGCGGAACTGTTACTTTGTCTGTGGCTGCAGGTCTTGACGGATGGGGTGTGTTACCCAATACCCTTACTGTCAACTTGTATTCTTGTACTGATGTCGCCGCAGGTAAAACACCGGTAGCTAGTTCTAAGGGCGATGATGCAAAAATTATTATAAAGAATGCCTCCGGAACAAGCGTTTCGGATATAAGCACATCAACGGATAAGCAGTCCTACTATGTTACTCTGCCGGCTTTGGGAGGCGGAAACCATTATTTAATAGAGGCAACCGGTAAAGATGAAAATAGTGCTGATATATGCCCTGTTACTTCCGATGGTTATGGCTTTTCAGTGGCCTCAAGCGAATCTGCTCCATCTGTAACTTTTGAGGACTTGTTCTATATCAATGGTGCTGCTATCGGCGCATCCGGTGATTATGAGGCCGTTTTAAAGATTGTTGATGAGACAGATAAAATTATGTCGGGCGAGAAGTCAAAGGACGGAGAAAAGTGCGGCATTACTGTAAAGGCTTCCATTTATAAGGAGCATATTTCCAGCCGGGGATATATCACTGCTGCGGGAGATCCTTGGAAAGAATGTGAAATTTCCGGAACACTGAAAAAGGTTGGCGACAACAATTATTCCTTCACAGTTCCGTTTAAAAATAATGAAGAATTCAATTTGGAGAAAGGCAATAATTATAGCATCGTACTTACCGTTGATGCGATAAACACAGTGGGAAAAAGTGCCGGAACGACATTCCTTTTTTGGGCAGACTACAAGGCTCCTGAAATTATTGTGAAAGCACCAGCAGACGGAAAGTTGATTACAGAGGACTACCCCGGCTTTGACAAAACCGAAATCGAAGACAGCAACGGAAATGTTTCTTATGTTTATAAATATACTTCGAACGGCACTTGGAGTGATAAGGACGGAGCCGGCACAGACAGGCTTTGGTGTTCTACCGAGGGGGATACAAGTCCGAGTGTAACATTCAGCAAGGCGACGAATCCTTATGTAAGCGGAAATGCTTATTATGAGAAGCAGGCTGGCAACTGCTACAGGCTGGTTGACAGTGATAAATGGAATTTCGGTACAGATGTTTCGGCATATTGGACTGCCGCAATTTCCGATCCGTCATGGAAGGAAGTTGGAGACTTGACGCAGGCGCAGGGATCCTCTCCATGGGAGCAGATTGTAGAGATTACGGAAGGAATGGAGAATAAAGTCCGCTTTGTGGCAATGGATATAGTAGGCAATTTGAGCGAGGTTGCTGAAATAGGTGGTTTGACTTACGATTTAGGACTTCCGACTGTGAAAGTGACTACACCAATAAAAGACCCGGAAACAGATTCAAAGACGATATATTATAATCTCGATGACTATGAGAACTCTGGAGTGACGGACCAGAAATTTACCTTTAAGGTAGAGGCCGAAGACAGTCTGGGATTTGATGCGAAAGATAAACTGAATGTTGTCGCGACTAGGGGCGTTGAGAAAATTTCCTCGGCTGCGGACGGCCCTTATACTTTGGAAAGAGAACTTTCCGGTGACAAAAATATTACGGCAACGATTAAACTGGACGCGACGGGCAAGGGTGACGGTGCATGGAGTTTTACTCTTAGTGCAACTGATAAGGCCGGCCGAAAAACAAAGAATGATTTGACATTCGGCTTTACTGTTGACTGCACAAAACCTGAAAAGGTAGAGCATTCTTCCGGTAAGAATATTGCGCTTAAAGACGACAAGTCGGGAAGTGTTGCCGACTGGTATTCGACGGATACGATTACGGTATGGGGAAAATACAAGGAAGAGACAAGCGGTCTTGACACGGTTTACTATTACTTGGATTATTCTGGGCGTAATGAAGATAAAAAAAATCTTACTAATTTAAGCGCAAACAATGACGGCTTTATAACCGTGGGCGGAACTACAGGTAGTGAGATTGAGTATAAAATAACACCGTCAAAATTTACCCAGAATGAAGAAATTGATTCTGTGATGCTTTATATTCAGGCAAAGGATAAAGCCGGAAATCTTAGTAGCTGTGAGCCCTACGAAGTAAAGGTTGATACGACGGCACCCGAACTGGCCGCTGCTTATTATAATTATGAAGGTGATGCTCTTGGAGATATTGTCAGAACAATTATGTCTAACGGCAAGAAGGACATGACTGTTTATGGAACTGTGAGCGATAAATTGAGCGGTGTCGCAGAACTGAAATGGACTATCGGAACGAAGACTGTTGAACTTGAGACTTGGTTTACGACAGCGGCTCTTTCTTCTGCGGACACATATACCAAGGAAGGAATATGGAAAAAGATTGAGAATGTGGACAAGGACAAGATTACGGGCTGGAAGGCGGTTGTTAAACAGGAAAATCTTAAGGAAGATGCAGATGTTTATGTGTGCGCTTGTGACCGTTCCGGAAAAGAGACAAAAAAAACAATCTTCGTAATAGACAGCGATAGTGATTCACCAAAAATTACACTGAATACACCTTCGACCAAGATGGTGGCGTATTCTGCCGAAGTAAATGGAACGACTGATACTAAAATTCCGGAGGAAACTCCGGGCGGCATAACAATTCCAACGGAAGCTAAAAAAGTAAATGGAGAAGTTTCTCTTAACGGAAGCGTAACAGACGACTCGCTTAAAGAGGTTGCAATCTATTATTCAGATGATTCAACTGCGACAATAAAAGAAAATGATAAGCTTATTGAGGAAATTACTGATTCTACAATGTATAACTGGACTATAAGTAAGGAATTCTCTTATGTGAGCGAGGGAAAATTCCTTTTTATGGGCGGTAGTGAATACACTGGCAGCCCGGAAAATTTGTATATAAAAATTGAGGCGACAGATCAGGCTGCAAACAAAACAATTCAAGTTTACGAGTATTCAGTTGACCCTGACAGCGACAGGCCGGTGATCACAATTTCTGAGCTTGATTTAAGTTCAATGACAAGTAAGGACGAAAAATATGTATGGCGTAAGAATACGAGTATTATCCGCGGAAAAGTAACAGATGATGACGGTCTGGACGGGCTGACCGTTGAGTACAAGGATAACGGCGGGGAGTTCCAGCCCCTGACACTTACAGGCGGCTCTTTTGAAATATTTACTGACGAATCTAAAGATTATGACGGAAGCCATATACTGACTTTTAAAGTAAAGGATTCAAAAAATACTGAATTTACCGCAAGCGACAGTAATACGCTCAGTTTTCTGAAACCCAAAATTTATAAGGATAACATGCCGACTTATTTTGGAGACAAGGAAAATGATGATACTCTCGTTTATATAAAGGTAGATACAAAAAACCCTAGTATCCGGGATAAAAAATACAGTCTTTGGAATTCTGCTTTAGAAACCCCTGCCTATGAGAGAGCCGAGACTTTAAAGGCTGGCGGAAAGCTCACTAAACTGAAAATTGATTTCTACGCTCATGATACAAGCGGAATTGGCTCTGTGAAATTTACTCTTAATGGAAAAGAATATGATGGAACTGTAGATATATCGAACCCCGATGCTGACGGTTATTGGCCTGTAACAATAGAAGACATAAAAACCGATTCAACTGCAATAGAAAGCGGAACCTATACG
Organism: uncultured Treponema sp.; assembly: GCA_964346805.1. Lineage (GTDB taxonomy): Bacteria > Spirochaetota > Spirochaetia > Treponematales > Treponemataceae > Treponema_D. The sequence continues at coordinate 11,744 of CAYFWC010000027.1, forward strand.
GGAACTGTCTCTATTGAAGACAAGGCCGGTATGAAATCTGTTGACACAATTGATATTGAGATTGATAATACCTCGCCGGTTGTTACAAAAATCTCTCCGTCTACTTCCCAGACTGTAAGCGGAAGCATAACACCGTATGGAACGGTTGACGGCGCCGCAATGTACTATGCGTTAAGTACCAGTGATGCAGAAAAAGATGATGAATATGTCGCAATAGCCGGAACAAGCCAGTTATGGTATCTCTATTTTGACGGTGCGGAATCGACAGAAACAGAAACTCATGGCAAAACACTGAACCAATTTATTATTGAAAAAGGCGTGACGAAAGTTAACATGGCAGGGAAGAGCGTAAAGGCGACCGCAGAATCCATTGCGTCAACAGATTCTGAAACTCGTTTTGACTCAATTGTAACACTTTATCTTTGGATAAAGGCGGTTGACGCGGTCGGAAACGAAACCGTGGAGAAGTATCCTATTCTGTTAGATCCGCAAGGAAGCCGTCCGGAAATTTCTTTTATTTACCCTGAGAAAAATGATGAGGTTATGGGCGGAGAAATAAAACTTTACGGCGGTGCAAAAGCAAAAGATACCAATAATCCGGCAATAAAGGCGGTGTTTGCGCAGCTTGTCTCTGACCAACATTCATATACGGAAGGTGAGAATCGGACCGATTCTGTATCGAGTGATTTTGTAATGACCAAAGAGGACTGGAATTATTTGCAGTCCGCCGGTTACGAAATCTACAAAATGGAGGGGTATCCTGATACAAAAGTTATGTGGAATTCCGCCAATAGTGATGATGATGCTCCTAAATATGGAATTTTATGTGAAGTAAAGGGTAGTACCTGGTCAATAAAAGTGAACGGTAAAAAACCGACCGACTCAGAACTTGGAGAACTTGATCCTAAGAGTGGCACAAATAATGCCGCAATCCGGGTCTTTGCATCTGACGGGAAAAACATCAGCATGCCGGAGACAAGAGAATTTGTTGTGGACGCAGACAGTCCGGTATTGAGCAGTGTCTATATAGAAAACGGTGATAAAAGTGTTTCTCAGGAGTATACCGAGGGAATGTATGTTCAGGGGGAGCGTTACCTGACATTTACCCTTACAGACGGGCAGGGGCTTGGAGTAATAAAGATGGGAAAGGGAAGCACTGCGCAAGAGGCACAGACGGTAAATGTCTATTTGGAATATGATAATGATAAAAAAATATATACAACTGATAAAACCGGAGATGCCGACAAAATAATTTCCAAAGCCGAGACGGAAGGCTATAAAAGAATAACTGTAAGATATCCTCTTGATACAAATAAAGCTGACAGTTGCGGAACGCAATATGTTTATGTATATTTTGAAGATACTTCCGGAAAAGGCGGAGCCAGTAGCGCCAGAATATATAAAATTTGCTATGACAATATTGCGCCCGTTTTGGCGACTGAGACTGACAGCGAATACTCTATTTCCGAAAATGTTTGTCAGTCAAACGGCTGGTATACATTAAAGTCAAAAGTGAGTGAGGAAAACACCTCGGACGGAACAAAGCAGTCTGGTTTTGAGCGTGTTGCTTTTTATTTTACACGCGGTGAAGAAATCTTTGATCCGATGATTTCTAAACGGAAGGACGGAAGCCCCGCCGACGGAAACCGTGTCCCTATCAGTGGACTGGAGTTTTCGGACGGTCTGTATTGGAAAAAGCAGACTGTTACGCGTAATACAAGTAACCTTAACTCAATTACGATTACAGAAGATTCTAATATCCATGTTGGCGGTCTTGTAAAATTGGGCGGAACTATTTATACAATTACAGCTAAATCGGGTACAGAAATAACAATAAACGGTCAGCCAAAGGTTGAGGAAGAAAACGCTTTTTTTGCCATTGCAAATGTTGTTGACAACTCTGTTCAGGAGTCTGAAAGCGGTGCTAAAAGTAAGACGGAAGGCTATGGCTTTGGTTACTGCACGCCTGCAAATGATGACGGCGACAAAATGATTGAGTCGGTTGTTGTTACAGGAACTGACTGGATCTGGAATGCCAGCATATACTCAAAGAACATCGCCGACGGCGAAATAAAGATTCACTATGTGGCATTTGATAAGGCCGGCAACTACAGCGTGGCCGGTGAGACGGGGCAGCTGCCTGTAGTTAATGGTAGGGTATGCAATAACAGTCCGCGCATTGCGAACCTTTATGCGGGTACAGACTTGAATGCAACTAATACCGTTACGGAAGATGAATTGACAGCCCGATATAATTCCACTTCCCTTACATGGAATCAGGACTATAATACCGGCTCTGCCCTGACAGAAGTGGTGTTGGGCGAAGAAACAAATGCCGCTATTACCGCAAAGGGTATGACGGTTATAAGGCCTGAGATTCTTGGCGGTAACGGTGATATTTATTACAGTTATTCAATTACAAATTCGGCTGGTAGTGAGATTACGAGTGGAAGTAATTCAAATCCATTTATTACCGGCGATTCTGTAGACAGCGTTGCTGATTCAAGAAATGGCAGTGATACAAGTGAGAGGCACAATGACATTACTATTCAGGTAGGAGATTTTGCAGAATTAGGAATAAGCGACTGCGAGAAAACGGCACCGCATAAATTTGAGTTTATTTTCTGGGATTCTACGGAAGGTTATGACACTGCGGAAAAGCGATTTGCTGCAGGCCGGACTGATACTGCAAAGGCGGTTGTCTATATGGCAGTTTCTATGGCTGACACTGAGGAGCCGAAGATTACCCGTGAGGATTTGTACTGGAAATCGGCGGGTTCCGGAAATAACTCGATAGAATGGAGTGGTAATACGCCTCTTGGCCACATTGAGTTGTCTGATGACTGGAAGAATGCTTCCGGATATAATAGCGCTGAAACAAGCGGTGAGTATGACGGGGACGCAAAGGTTTCTGGAAAGATAATTCTCCGCGGAAGTGTGGAAGACAATAAAATGCTCCGGTATATTTATCTAAAGATACCGAGAATGACCGACGCCTTTAAGGAAGCCGGAATGGAATCCGGAACGGCGGATTTGACAGATGCCTACAGGGCTGCTACTTATGACGGTGGCGGAAAGTGGAGCGAAACAGATAAACTTGCAGAGAACGGCATAAAATTTACAGTAACGGACAAGGGAACAGACTCTGATGGGCACAAGGCCGACTGGGAATTTGTCTGGGATACAAGTTATATTAAAGATGTTGCCGCTTCTGATGTAACAATTGATGTTTACGCCAGCGACCAGATAATGGAGTCGGCTGTGGATAATACCGCCGGCACTTATGTAAGTTTGAACGGAACAACTAAATATAAAGAGCCTGTTTCGACAGAGAAAAATATAACTAAGACGGCCGGAAAATACCCGGAAACATTACAGGTTGATGTTGTTCCGTATATTACGGCTCTGGAAACTTCTCTGAGCGCTAAGGGTGCTGCATACGCACGAACCGCAAAGGGACACTGGCCGGTACATTTTTATAAGAACTCTGAGTCTTCCGCAGGAAGTATGGCTCTTGGAGACTATGAAACTGTAAAAGTAAATGGCTTTAACTTTTATAAGATTGAGGATACTGTCAAGACAAGAGTAGATGCAGTTGAAAAGACTATTGGCGAGGGAAAGGATATTACAACAAGCGTTGCTCTTGAGTTGGAATTTGGCGCAGATGGCGGCAAAATGAAGACTCTCAACAATATAAATAATAATGATTCCAAAGGTGAATACGCAGGAAAAAACTCAGAAACAGGGAATTATTCTGTCGGGCGAAACTATTATAATATGCAGCCAAATAATAAAAATAACAACCTGCTGACTGACGATGTTTACATTGATGTATGGCAGTTGAATAATAAGGCGGCGGTTACCGATATACAAAAGATTGAGACTCCTACAATGAAGATTAATCCGTCAAATGGTATGATTGGCTTCTCATTCAGATATGGTATGGCCAACAAGAATTTTGCAATGCCAAATGGAAGTAACAATTCTTATAAATACTGGCAGAAAGGAAATGATATTTGGAACTCTGTAACATTTGCATATTCTTCAGATGGAGTCACTTATGGAACAGCGGCCGGAGGTGAGTCAGGAGATAACTACTGCGACTGGTTCAGTTTTTATAACTCTGCCTGGGGAGATGGTGGCGCCGCAATGACCGGCACGAACAAGCGGCGTATAGAGATTACTGGACAGGTTGGAGGAAAAACTATGAGCGGAACTAAAGAGACCGGTTATACAAATGCGCCTGACGGTGATAAGACTGTTTTTCCAAATGAAAAAACAAAGCACAATTCCCCCTGCTTTGCCACCGCCGGAACCAGTGTCTATCTGGCATATTATGACTCATTTAATAAGGAGCTGCGTTTTAAGACCGGTAGTTCAAATGATTTTGGCGATTTTACAGATTTGTATACAATCTATGAAAAGATGAGCGGAAACTATAATACATACAAATATAAGTATGAAAAAGTGAATATTGTTGCGCAGGAGAACTCTCCGACGGCAAAGCCCGGAGAATATGTAAGCATTGCCGCGTCTAAGGAAAAAGGAGACAATGATAATGCTCTTGTAATTGTGTGGTATGATTCTAGCGCAAATAAGATGTGGTATTGCTATAACAAAACGCCGTCTACCAGTCGGGCCGGGACTATAAACAGACAGAATGGCGAGGACGGCTGGTCTGTGCCTCGTGCTTTGTTTAATGAAAAAGGAAAGAGGGTTACGGGTGAGTACTGCAATGTTGCAATGGATGGTGAGCGCGTCCATATAGCAGCCTACGACAGCTCCAGCGGAACTGTCTGGTATGCATATATACCAAATTATGCTGAACCGGAAAATGCAGTTGTCAGCCGTGTGGATGCCGGGCAGGTCGGCGAGAATATGACTCTTGATGTTGCCGGCAATAAGCCCTATATTGGATATTATTCTACTGCCACCGGCTTACCCAAAGTTGCTCGCTATGATGGCGAGGCTGCCCTTGTTGGAAATGGAAGTGTCGGTAACTACTATACAGGAAACTGGGAGATTTCATTTGTTCCTACAGACAGTAAGCCGGAGCAGGACAATATAAACATCGGCGTATGGAAGAATGCTGATAATACTTTAAAAAATTCGACTAAAAATGATGATAAGAATTATTCTCAGGACGGTATGGGAGTTTTATACGGCAATGGATCTGACAATCCTGTGCTTGGATATCGCTACACAGACGGTTCAAAAGGTTATGTAGAAGCCGCCCAGCGTGTCGGTGAGTAAACAGGGGAGGTAATTATGACGATATTTAAAACGATGAAAAATATAGTGTTTTTCTTGATTGCCTTTTTTGGTTTATTGGCAGAATTTTCTCTTTTTATCTCATGTGATGCTGGTTTGGGAGAAAGCGTAGATACAAGTGCTCCTAATGTTTCAATTACAACGCCGGCCGCTTCTGCAAGTATAAGCGGAAATGTCTTGATTTCTGGAAGTTGCAGTGATGATAAAGGCGTTGCAAGGGTTGTTATTACGGTAAATAATACCGTAACGAAAGAGTCAAATCAATATGAAATAAAACCTGATGCCAACAATTGGACGGCGGATATTGATAAGGCCGTATTTAAGGACGGAACTTATTCAGTTGATGCGGTTGCCTATGATAATGCGGGCCGTGTGAGCGATACCGCCAACCGTGTTTTTGATGTGGATAATACTCCGCCTGTTTTCTGTGTTACAAGACCAAATTCTCTGAATATAAAAGACCCTGCTGCTTTTGGACGGACGGTAATAATAAAAGGAGAGATTGCTGATGATCATGCAATCTCTTCTATGAATATACGCGTCTTTAAGTACTCAGATGAGACTGGAACGGTGAATGAGATAACGGAAAATCTCTGTAAGACAAGTTTTTCCGGGTTTGAGACTGCCGGAGGAACTGAGGTTGAGATTGCCCATTATTATTCAGATGAGGAGGAGGCTAAAGCCGCTGAGTCTGTAAATCCGGGCCAGTACAGTCTTTACCAGAACTATAAGGAACTCTATAGCGGAGCCAGTGATGGGGATACTGTTTATTATTACATTTTACCGACGCTTACTGATATTGCGGGAAATACAAGTTCCTGCTGTTATATTGGAACTCAGCTGAAGCAGCTCTTTAGTAAGGCATGCAGTGTTGATACTACGGCTGATTCTTGGCAGACCGCGCATTTTAAGAAAATACTGAACGGCTCATATTACTTGAATGAAAATGATACGGATATTGCGAAACAGATTCTTGCAGGAACTTATGACCAGTCAGGAATTGGAACTGAATACAAATACTATTCCGATGCTTCTTCAATGTTGGCTATAAGCATTAACGCAAACAACTCTCCGGGATATGAATTTGGCGGCTATGCAATTGATAAAGATAGTATTGTCTTTAAGAAGGTTGCCTCGGAGGGAAAGCTGACTGTCAAGGTTAGCGCAGGCCTTGATCTGACACCTATCGTTGTAAATTCTATTAAAGTTAATATGTGGGAATGTGATGATACGCTTGAAAAAAAAGACAAATCTAAGGCGACATATTCATCTGAAAAAGACGGCGGCATTATATTAAAAGATTCAAACGGAAATGTGTTGAGCGATTGTGATGCTACAGTACAGACCACAAATGCAACTTATTCAGTTACATTGCCGAATGGATTAAGTGCCGGAACTCATTATATTCTGACAGCTGAAGGAGAGGATGTATCCGGCAATAAATTTTATAGTGTTAATACTTATGCCCTTATGGTTGCTATGTCCGATAATGTTCCTAAAATAGAATTTAAGGACCCGTTTTTTATAAAGGCTTCTGCCATTAGCGAAAACACAGGCAGCAGTGGCTATACTGCGAAGATTACAGTTATAGATAAGTCCGGAGCAGACGGTAAGGGAACAATTAAGGAGAATGGTAATTACATAAGAGTTACCCCTTGTATATATAATACTTATATTAAGAATAAGGGGTACCTAATAGACAATTCCCAGAATATTGTGAAGACCTGTGATGCAAAAGAATATTCCGGGGAGGAGATAAAGGGTGCTGACGGTTCTTACTATATTGAAGTTCCGCTTAATGTATTCCCCATTGACTCCTCTGTAGAAAATTATACGGTCTCGCTAAAAGTAGGAGCAAAAAATACCGGTGCCACTTCCGAGACAAATACCTTTATTTTCTGGGCTGACAATAAGGCTCCGAAATTAAGTATAACTTCACCCGAGAATAATGCGAAAATTTTTGAGACCGACGCAAACATTACCTCTGCTGAAGGGAAATACTCTTATTCTCTGCGCGGAAGATGGAGTGATGTTGACGGTTCGGGAACAAGCAAACTTTATTACACAGAAAGAAGTGTGTCAGAAAAGCCTGGGGTCGAGTATAAACCTTTTACCTATACGGCTGACAGTACAAAGACATATTACTTAAAACAGTCAGAAGACTGTTACCTTGCCCAAAGCGGACTTACAGGCAAAATAGATGTTTCCGACGGTTATTATTATATTTCTTTAAAGTCGGACGACGATTGGAAAGAGGTGTCGGAAGCGGCTGCCACAACAAAAGAGAGTAAATGGAATCATTCTATTTCGGTTGAAAATGAATCTGATAAGACTATTAGTTTTGTGGCCATAGATGCCGTAGGAAATATGAGTGAGGTTGAGAAAAGAACAGGTCTTGTTTATGACTTCTCTGTTCCAAGCCTTTCTCTTTCTTCTACGGTAGAGGCGCATTATAATGTCGAGTGCAAATTTGAGGTAACGGCAGAAGACAAACTGGGGTTTGTTTCGGCAGATAAACTGGAAGTTGCCGCAACTAGGAACGGCACCGCCGTTAATGATGGCGATGACGGTTATACTTTGGAAAGAAAGATTTCCGATGATGAAAAAAATATTTCGGCAACGATAACGATAAAGCCGGGCTCGGCGGGCAAGGGTAACGGAAAGTGGTCTTTTAACATAAAGGCGACTGATATAGCCGGACGCGAGAGTTCAACACGGGATATTACGACAACAATTGACAATGTGACACCTAATAGAAAGCCTTATGATTCAAGCGGAAAATACCTTTTGTGTGCCGCCGGCGAGAAGAGTGGAACAGAAGCTGATTGGTATAGTGCGGACACACTTACAATAAGCGGCCGTTTTGATGAAAGTACGAGCGGGATTGACACGGTAACTTATGTTCTGACTCCTGCGGGTGCTGCTTCTGAATCTGAAGGTATAAAAGAAACTGTTTCTGTCGGCGGTAAATGCAATGAGAAGAGTGATGGCGGTACAGAAAATTATGTATTGTATAAAATTTCTCCGACAGGCTTTAAGGAAGGCGTTAATGTTTTGACTATATATGCGACTGACCTTGCCGGGAATAAAGGTGGAGGAGAAACTTATCGGGTACAGGTTGATAAGACGGCACCCGATGTGACCGCCTCATGTTATTCTTTTAGTCAGGATGCAAGTAATCCTGTCCTGGTTGATATCTCTAATATTGTAATGTCAAACAAAAAGAATCCAATAACACTTTACGGCCGGGTAACAGATACCATAAGCGGAATAAAAAATATATCCTTTACAATTGCAGGAGAAATTATTACCCCGTCATCTATAAAGTATACAACAGCCGAGGGGTTAGATAGTGCTGAAAAATATAGTGGTGCGGCCTGGGAAGACTTGAATTCTAACAAGTCAAAAGAATACAAAGGTTACAAAGCTGTCATTCCGGCGGAGGAGCTCAAGACAGGTGGTGATGTGTGGATTAAAGCGACTGACTCTGCAGACAATGTTAGCGAACAGAAAATCTTTGCGATTACAGTTGATGAGACCCCTCCCGTTATAAAACTAAAATCGCCGGTGGCGAACTCTGAAATTAACGGAAATACTGATGTCAGCGGAACTGCCAGCGACAACACGGCTTTGGCCAGTATTGCTTTATATCTGTCAAATAATAACGAAAAAGAAATAATAAAAGATTCTGATGTTGAGATTGGCAGCCCGATAACGGATTCCACAATGTATAACTGGAGCAGAAGTTTTACCGCCAGCAAGGTAGAAAACGCAAAAATTATTATACTGCCGGACTATCCGAACTATAAAAAGGACTATAAGGGAAGTCCGGAACAGATATACATAAAGGTTCTGGCTTATGACAAGGCGGGAAATACAACCACAGAGGTTTATCCTTATAATGTTAATCCGGATAATGACAGGCCGACAATTACTTTAACAACTGTCAATCTTGCCGGAATGAAAAATGACAACTATGCACTTTTTACCGGTTCAAAGGTTTTGGACGGTTCTATTAGTGATGATGACGGTATAGAAAGCGTGCAGTATTCTATTGATGACGGAGAGACTTGGTCTGATGAGTCTGTTAGTAACGGAACATTTGCCATTACGATTCCGGACGACGGTAAGTATACAATGAAATTTAAGGTTGCCGACAGAGCCGGTACAACTTTTGAATCTTCTTCCGATAAGAGTTATCTTTCTCCGAAACTTGAAGGTAAGGATAAAGAGAAATTCTCTGACGGGGATACATGTCTTTATATAAAGGTTGACACTACAAGTCCGGAGACGAGGAATCCTGTGTATGCCACAGCCCCTGGTAAGGGCGACAGTTATTCCGAGGCAAGCAGTACTTTGGGCGAGGTCGGCGGTAACAAAAAATATGTGAAGATTGCTTTTGATGCCTATGACAAAAATGAGGTTAAGTCGGCGGAACTGAAATTAAATGGTGAGACTTACACAGGAACTAAGTTTGAAACTGGTAAAGAAAAAAAAGAACCAGACGGTAAGACCTGGTATAAATGGATAATTACAGATATTGATGTCAGTAAACTGGAAAGCGGAATGTATTCAGCTTTGCTTACAATAACAGATACTTCCGGTTTAAAGAATACTGAAACATTGAAGTTTAATGTGGATAATACTCCGCCGGTTGTTACAAAACTTGCCCCGTCTTCAACCAATGCTGTATACGGAAACATCTCGATGTATGGCAGTGTTGATTATGCAAAAGAAATTTCCTATGCGCTAAGTTTAGAGAAAACTTCTGAGCCGGCAGAGGGGGAATTTAAGAAAATCTCTGACGCCGGTCTTACATGGTTTATCTATTTTGACGGGGATAAGGATGCGATGGGAACTCATGACAAAACACTGAACCAGTTTATTATTGATAAAGGCGTAACGACAGCGGACGCAATTAAGAACCAGAATTATACAGAAATTACCCCTGTCTATGTTTGGATAAAAGCTGTTGATGACTTGGGAAACACCTGCGCTGAATTTCATGAAATTTCTCTTGATCCTCAGGGCGGGCGTCCGACATTTACCTACAGCTATCCTGAGACAGATGACATGCGTGTCGGCGGAACAGTAAAACTTTACGGCGGGGCAGATGATGACGAGGCTGTAAAGTCTGTATTCCTACAGATTATTTCCAAAGCGCATAACTATGGCTCAACAAGCGGCACTTTTGGCGAGCCTAGTTATATAGAGGGCAGCGGTGTAGAGAACTTTGGGCCGACCGCCGCCGACTGGAATTACCTGCAGTCTGTAAAAGATGAAAGCGGTAATGCGGTATACAAGATTTATCACATGGCTACATACAACGCTGAGACAAAAACCGGTGTTGAATGGCCGGCTAAACCCGCTGATGCTGCGCTTAGTGCCGAGCCCAAAGATTATGGAATTCTCGCGGACTTTAAAGGAAGCGCATGGAATCTAAAGATTAATACTCGTAGTGAATTTAATCCGACTAGCGGAACTAATGATCTGTATGTTTGCGGATATGCTTACGATGGAACAAAATTTAGTTTGCCGCAATACCGCTACATGAAAGTTGATGCGGACAGCCCGGTAATCAAAAATAAGTATCTTTTCCTTACAGGTGATGACTCAACCTCAAGGGAATATTCAGACGGAATCTATGTAAAAGATGCATGGACTCTGGAATTTGACTTAACAGACGGAGACGCAATTGCAAAGGTTTATGCCGGTATCAGTGATAACAGCATTGCAGATGCAAAGACCTCGGCGGAGGCAGAAAAGAGCGGAGATACTACAACCGATGCGGAGTGGTTCTCCGGGAAAATTTCAAAAAGTTCTATAACAAACGGTTATAAAATTTCGTGTGCGCTTGATACCGGAAACGGGGTCGGAAGCAAATATATATATATTCTTTTTGCTGATAAAAAGGGTAATTTCGGTGAATGCTCATTTACTGTAAATTATGATAATACAAAGCCTGTTATTTCTTCAAAAAATATAAGCGCTGATGTATTGAACTCAAACGGCTGGTATACTCTTGGCGCTGATATTACGGAAAGCGTTACAGGCGGTAAAAACCAGAGCGGTTTTGATAAGTTTGCCTTTTACTTTAAGCGCGGGAATAAGATTTTTGATCCGATGATCTCTAAGAGGGCCGCCAGTGGTGACAACCCCGACAATTATGTTTCTGTCGATGGGGAGATTTTTGCGGACGGACTTTATTGGAAAGAGGAGACTGTAAACCGTGATCCGAATAACTTGAACAGTTTTACTCTTGTGAATGAAAATGCGCATGTTCATGCCGGCGGTCTTGTAAAGCTTGGAGGAACAATTTACACGATTCTTTCTGTCTCTGATGTAAAAGGAAGTGCCGGAACAACAGTTACTATTGACGGACAGCCCAAATCTTCAATAGAAAAGGCCTTTTTTGCTTATGCAAATGTCATTGATAATACAAAGCAGGAAAGGGGCAGCGGAAGTACTAGTACGGATCTTGGCTATGGTTACGGATATTATACGGGCGGCAGCATTACAAATGATGACGGCGATTTGATGGAGGAATGGGTAAACACTGTCGGAACAACAAGCAGTATTTCTGCCTCAGTTAATTCCAAGAATATTCCTGACGGTCCGATAGATATTTATTATGTTGTTTTTGACAAGGCCGGAAACTTTGTAACAGGAAGTGTGTCGAATGCTTATGTAAAGAACAACGGACCTCGTCTTGCAAATGTTACTGTCGGAACTGACTACAATTATGACGGAAAAATTTCTGTCGGTGAAAAACGGGCGTATTTTGCGGATAATGAAAAGCCCGGAACTTGGAATAAGGCTCTGACAGAATTGACTCTTGGCTCTGAATCTTTGCCCTGGCTTGCCGCAAAGGGCAATGTTGTTGTAACTCCAGAGATTATCGGCGGTAACGGAGACTTGAGTTATACCCTTGAATATACGCAAAAAGATAATGTAAGTACAACTACCGAAAAATCAAAGATTTCGTCGGGAGATAATCTTTCCGGGGACCAGGAAAAGCGATTGGTCAGTGATATTACTATAGGCGAATCTTTATTAAGAGAAGCGGTTTCCGGCAAGGGGCTGTATACTATTAGGATTTCTGATAGTACAGAAACTACAGACTCTTATAAAGAAACACAGTCGGCGGACATCACTCTTTATATGAAGAATGATGTGAATGACAGTGAAGAGCCTGTCGGAAGGGTTCATCGCTTTTACTGGAAGGGCCTTAAAGACAACAGCATTTACGACTCAAGTTCCGCAAATTCAATTGCTGATCTAAAAGGCCATATAGAATTGGAGAAAGACTGGAAAAATGCCTCCGGATATGATGGCTCAACTGTCGGAGTGTTGGACGGAGACCCGAAAGTTTCCGGCAAGATTGTTATAAAGGGAAGTGCCTTTGATAATGCCGGTATAGGTTCTCTAAGCCTGACGATTCCGGGAATTTTGAATGATGCTACAAAAGTCGCAGAATGTGATTTTACAAAAGAGGATCTTACGGAACGCTGGACGAAAAAAGAATCTGGAGGCCTTGATGATGATGGATATCATTTTAAAATAGATACGGGAAGTGAAATATATAATAATACAGGCCACTATATCCGCTGGACGCTTGAACTGGACACAGAAAAATATAAAGGCGGCACTGCTCCTGCAGAAGCCGATGTAACCCTTGTCCTTTCTGTTAGTGACAAGAATGGGCAGACTACAGGAGGCGGCGAAAGTAGCCGTACTGTTTATGCAACGGAAAAGCAGAAAGCTGCAGGCAAGTACTACTCGGAGATACGCTTTGCGGAAAATGACACCACGGGCAATTATACTGGTGCCGACTATGTTACCGCAGATTTTGCGGCAATTACTTCTCCAGCCTCAACCGAAACAAGCGGTGTAAATGAATATACGGTAACTTATGTGCCTTCTGATTATAGAATGGATATTGTTCCGTATATTACAGGGGTGAAGACAAGTCTTTCTGATGTTAATGATACCAGCGGAGTTACCGACAGGAGTGCCCTGGGACATTATCCGGTTTATGTATATAAAAATTCAGCGTATACAGCCGGCGGAACAATGACGGACGGCGAGGCTGAGACTGTTACAATCCACGGTTTTAATCTTGGAACAGCCGCAGTGTCCAAGGCCTTTACTTCTGGCTCTTCAAGCGGTGATTATTCATTAACTGTTAATGGTGTGGAAACACTGAACAACAAGAATAATGATGATTCGCATGGTTCTTACAGTGGAGACGCTGTTACTGCGGCCGGCGGCGATAAGGATATTTATGACAATTACTATAACCGGCAGCCAAACGGTCAGAACAACAATAATCTGACAGATGATGTTTATTTTGATGTCTGGCAACTTAATGACCGTGCGGCAGTTCCTATGAGCGGAAGTGTAGATGATCCCCAGATGAAGATAAACCCTGCGAACGGAAAAATAGGTTTTGCATACAGCAACGGCTCTTCTGCTTTTAATATGCCCAATACAACTTTTTCATGGACTTACTGGGCTTATGATTATGACAAGGTGCGCTACATTGCATTGAATTATGAGCCTGACATGACGAATAACGGAAAGGTATGGGCAGCTGCTGTAGGTCAGGATACTCACGATAATGGAGGAGATCCCTTCTTCTTGGATTCTAACCGTTGGCGCGAGGTTGGCGGTGATAACGTCAAACACTCTCACTCTACAGCGGATGTTAAAGACAATTCAATCTGCAGGCTGGAAAGAATTAACCAGCTGGGAGGAAAGGATAATTCAAATAATCCATCTGGTGATACACGGAATATTGCACAGGATAGAATTCAGTCTCCGGCAATAGCTTCTACGGAGACAGGGCTTTATATGGCTTATTATGACGCTTTGAACCTGGAACTAAGATATAAGTCCGGTTCATTGAGTAATGCCGGAACCGGAAGTGGATCGCATTCATTTGATTCATTCAAAGATGAGGCAAAATATACTTTTGATTCATTCAAAGATGATGCAGAAGATAATAAAAATAAGTATTCTCATGCTAATGTTCAGATAATAGCACAGAAGACAGGCTCTAAAGGTACAGAATATAAGCCCGGCCCTTATGTAAGCATTGCGGCTGTTCCAAAAGGTGCGGAAAAAGGACAGGCTGACAAGGACACAGTTGTTATGGTATGGTCTGATACAAACGGCACAATGTATTACGCATACAATATGAATCCGACTGCTAATATGGGCGTGGTAGGTGCGACAGACTGGACAGTTTCTAAAAGTGTATTCAGCGGAAAGACAATAACATACTGTCAGATTGCAACGGATTATAACGGAGGAGTTCATATTGCGGGCTATGATTCGAGCGACGCAGATGTTCTGTATGCTTACTTGTCAAAATATGACAAAAGTCCGAAAACTACTGCTGTTGATTCCTATGACTCGACGGGAGTTTATCTGACTTTGGATGCGGCTTTGGATTCCGACAAAAATCCTCTGCCTCAGATTGGGTATTATTCAATGGCGAGCGGAAGACCAAAGTATGCGACATGGAATTTTAAAAAGGGCGGCAGTCTTGGGACAGCTACCGATATTAAAGGTGTTGATGAGAAAGGCGCCTTTACGGGGCTTTGGGAAGTAACAAATATTCCTACAGTCAGCAAAGTGCGTAAAAGCAATACCGGTAGCAAGGTAAAGCAGAATGTGGGTGTCGGTGTCTGGAAAACCGAAGAAGGCGTCATAAAAAATTCTACACCGGGAGATTCTTTTGCTGTAGCCTCGTCCAGCGGTGCTAATGCCACTAATTACGGTGATGTATACGGTAACGGTACTTCGAATGCAGTTCTCAGTTATATGATTGGTTCTGATTCATCGGCCAGTATTGAGACCGCGCAGAAGAAGTAGCGCGCGGGAAAGGTGGAATGGAAGTTAGCCGCCGGAATTGGCGGCCAATACTTTTGGTTTTAGTTGTGTCCGCAATTATGGTTGCAGCTGTGTCCGCCTTCGTGATTTCCTCCGCAATTGTGGGAGCCGCCTTCGTGGTGGTGGCTGCATACAACATTGGGATTGTATTCAAGGTTCCCGTCAAGGAGTTTTTGAACTGCCTCGTCAGCGCTGCCGTTTACCCCGCCGTAGAATTTGATTTTTGCTTCTGCCATTGCTTTCTGCGCGCCGCCACCGATTCCGCCGCAAATGAGGACATCAACATTGTTGTCCTTTAGAAAACCCGCGAGCGCTCCGTGGCCGGCTCCGTTTGTTCCCGACACTCTTGACGAGGTGATTTTCTTGTCCTCAACATCGTAAAACTTGAACTGTCCGGTTTTTCCAAAATGCTGGAACACTTGTCCGTTTTCATAAGTAACCGCGATTCTCATAGCCTTTGCTCCTTTTGATTTGATTTTTCTGCACCTTATATTTCGAGGGCTGAATTGAAAATTGCCGCCCTCGATTTTAAGTTCTTTGCCGTTTACTATTGCGTCCGCAACTTTTGTCCGTGCCCGGTCGTAGATTGCGGTAACGGTAGTGCGGGCGACATTGATTTTTTTGCATGCGTCTGTCTGGTTCATGCCCTCCAAATCAATAAGGCGCAATGTCTCAAATTCGTCAATGCTCAGTGTTACTGTTTCTCCGGAAGGAATTCCGTCCGGACTGAAAGTGATGAATTCCGGCAGTGTCTGTACCTGTCTTATTTTTTCCTGTCTGCCTGCCATCTGTGCCTTCCTTTTTCTGACATATGTCAAATATAGTGAATTTTACGGAGAATGTCAAGATATTGACATATGTCAGAAATATTGCTAACGCAGTTCCGCCAGGTCCAGCACCAGGCGCTCTGTCTTTTCCCAGCCGAGGCAGGGGTCTGTGATGGATCTTCCGTAGACACCGTCGCCGGGTTTTTGCGCGCCGTCCTCGATGTAGGACTCAATCATCAGGCCTTTTACAAGTGTTTTTATTGAGTTGTTGTGGCGTGTGGAGTGGAGCACTTCTTTTGCTATGCGGATTTGCTCCAGATACTGTTTGCCGGAGTTTGAATGGTTTGTGTCGACGATAACGGCCGGGTTTGTGAGCGCTGACTTCTGGTAAAGGGAAGAGAGAATTTCCAAATCCTCGTAATGGTAGTTGGGAATTGTTTTTCCGTATTTGTCGACCGAGCCACGGAGAATTGCGTGCGAGAGGGGGTTTCCTTTTGAGAGGACTTCCCAGCCCGAGTATACGAATGAGTGGCTGTGGTGGGCGGCGGTTATGGAGTTCATCATAACTGTAAGGTCGCCGGAAGTGGGATTCTTCATTCCGACCGGAATGTCAATTCCGCTTGCGACAAGACGGTGCTTCTGGTTTTCCACTGAGCGTGCTCCGACGGCGACATAGGAAAGCAGGTCCGCCAGATAGGGGTAGTTTTCAGGGTAGAGCATTTCGTCGGCGCAGGAAAAGCCTGTCTGTGCCAGTGCGTCCAGATGAAGTTTTCTTATGGAAAGTAGACCTTTAAGCAGGTCCGGGCTGGAATTTGGGTCCGGCTGGTGAAACATTCCCTTGTAGCCGTCGCCGGTTGTCCGGGGCTTGTTTGTGTAAATACGAGGGACGATCAGGATTTTATCCGCGACTTTTTCCTGAAGCTGTCTGAGCCGGCCTATATAGTCGAGAACCGCATCTTCCCGGTCAGCGGAACATGGCCCTATTATTAACAGAAGTCTGTCGTCATTGCCGCAGATTATATCCTTAATCTTGCTGTCGTTCTCTTCTTTTTTTAGGCGCAGTTCCTCGCTGAGCGGATAAATTGCCATAACCTCTTCGCTGGAGGGAAGAATTTTTTTGTAAACCATATTCATTTTTTTGTCTCCTCTTTTTACGCTGATTTTTTATTCAATACGACAAATGTCGTGTGGTTGTCTTCCGCAGTCTCAATATTCTTTTCAATGATTTTTAGCCCGAATATTTTAGCCGTTTCTTCAGAGGCGATGGCGGCTACGCTTGTGTCGTCCATTGCCTTTACGCACTGGGCACCGAGGGCGGTGTTGCTGAATGGCACGGTCTCAAAATTGTGTTCTTTTATGAAAGTGTCGCACTGGCTCAGCGCCTGCGGATGGCTCAGAACTTTTTTTATCTCGCTTATGGAGCGTGTGCGGGGCGAGGCGACAAGGCAGTGGTCAATAGGAAATTCAATATTCTTTAAAACCGTGAGACTTCCTTTTTCCACAAGTTCCTTTACTTTTTGAACCGGGCCTGCATAACTGTTTTTTATCGGCAGGACGGCAAAATCTGAATTTCCGGCCTCGACAGAATAAAACGCGCTCTCAAAACTGGGAAAGGGCATATAGTCATCGCCAGGAAAAGCCTTTTGTGCCGCTAAAAAGGCGTAGGAACCGAGAGTTCCGCAGTAAGCAATTTTTTGCATGAAAAAAATCCTCCTTTAGAAAATTCGCAAAAAAAAACGCAGCTCCCTAAGGAACTGCGTTCAACTTACAAAATCAATCTGATTTAAGCGTCTTGCAGGACTTTAGGGGCGGAAGAAGAGTTGGTAAAGAAAAAAAACGAAAAAAAGTTTGAGAATACAGTTTTCATCGTTAACTCCTCTTGTCACCCGCCTGTTGCGGACCGCAAAAATCAATAATTCAATATAACAGATTTATTGACTTTTGTAAAGAGAAAAATTTTAAAAAAATTAAAAAATTTTAAAAAAACTGTTGACATTATTTTTATAATTTTGTATAACATCATAAACAAACGACAAAGACGCCGCTGGTAGAACCAGTGGCGTCTTTTTTTGTTTTAAAACTCGGCAAAGGCGTCGTACTTTTTTTCCGTGTTATTATCAGCGGAAAAAAACAAGCGATGCCTTTTCTATTTTTCAGGAGGAATTATGGACACTGTTACTTCTATTTTTGGAGAAAATGTTTTTAACGAAACAGTAATGGAGTCTAGGCTGCCGAAAGATACTTTTAAGCGGCTTATGAAGACGATTAAGGGCGGTGAGAAACTCGACCCGACAGTTGCTAATGTTGTTGCCAACGCAATGAAGGACTGGGCTGTTGAAAAAGGTGCCACTCACTTTACACACTGGTTCCAGCCGCTTACAGGCATTACCGCCGAAAAGCACGACTCGTTTATTACTCCCGTTTCTGACGGAAAAATAATTATGGAATTTTCCGGCAAGGAACTGGTTCAGGGTGAGCCGGACGCTTCTTCATTTCCTTCTGGAGGTCTGCGTGCGACTTTTGAAGCCCGTGGTTATACAGCCTGGGATCCCACTTCTTATGCCTTCATTAAAGACGGAACTCTGTGCATTCCGACCTGCTTCTGCTCATATACCGGAGAAACTTTGGATAAAAAGACTCCGCTCCTCCGCTCAATGCAGGCGATTAACAAACAGGCGCTCCGTGTCCTGAAATTCTTCGGCAACGAAGATGTAAGTTCAGTAAAGACAACTGGATTATGTATTGATTTCCGGACTGGACAGAACTCCGATGGTCTTATGGATTATGTATTGATTTCCGGACTGGACAGAACTCCGATGGGAACTTTTCAGCATTTGTACAAGGCCGGAATAAAACGATGGAACGCTCCAAATGCGGCTGATATTGAGTGGTGCGATGTCGCTGCGATAGATCCTTTCTTTTTGGAGGAGACAAGAGAATGCGCGGAACTTTGTCTAAAACTTCATAAGCCCTTTGTTACGATTGACTGTCCTCATAATGATTTCCTTCACCAGAACTGCGCCGTGAATATTGTCTCAAAGGAATGCATGGGAAAAGACTACAAGGGGTTGAAAGGCGAAGATGCCTTTAAATTGCTTTCCGAAAATACTGACGGTCTTACAATAATAACAAGCGGCGGCGATAAGATTCTTTACGGCAGAAAAGGCGGGCCGATGAAAACTTTTTCTCCATACAAGGTTGAGGTAAAAAGCAGTCTCGGCGCCGGAGACACTTTTAAGGCGGCCTGTGTCTATGCCCTTCTCAATAAGATGAGCGATGACGAGACAGTCGCCTTTGCTGCCGCCTCGTCCGCGATTGCAATCTCGCGTTTTCCGCTTCCGCTTAATCCTCCGAAACTTGATGAGGTTCTTGGTCTAAAAAGAAAAATGTAAGGAATGTTTTCCGGAATAAAGCGCCTGACTTTTGATCCGGGTTAAAATGATTTACTTGGAGAAAAAACTGAATGGAAACGACAACAGTTGATTATCATAACGGAATATATTCCATTGAGCAGGAGCAGGTGCGCGCTTTTTTACTTGTAGGTGAAAAGTCCGCTCTGCTGCTTGATACGGGAAAAACTCCCGTTGATATAAAAAGAATTATCGCGACTATAACACAACTTCCTGTAACGGTTATCCTTACCCACCGTGACGGTGACCATGTCGGAAATCTGCATTATTTTACGGAGGCCTTTGCTCACGGCGGAGACATTCCCGCTCTGGAAAAACGAGAGGATTGCAGAGGTGTCCGCCTTGTACCGCTTGCAGAGGGAATGACTTTTGACCTTGGAGGCAGAAAATTAAAAATACTTCATACGCCGGGGCATACCGCAGGTTCTGTATGTCTGCTCGATGCGGAACATGGAATACTTTTTGCCGGCGACACAATTTCTTACGGACCTGTATATATGTTCGGAGAGAGACGCAATATGGAGCAGTATGTTAAGACTCTGGAAAGGCTTAACATACTGAGAGATGAAGGTCTCTTTGATACAGTGTATTCATGCCATAACACTTGTCCTGCACCCGCATCAATTATAGACGATTTGCTTTTGTGCGCCGGCGGAATAAGAAGCGGCGAAATAAAGGGATGCCCGTACCGGATGAATGTTCCTTTTGCTACAAGCCTTGTGATTGGAAAGTACGGAGATTGTTCTATACTTTTTGATTCCATATTATAAGGAGAATTGTTATTATGAAAACAACAAATTTGGTTGGAAAAAAACCTGTCATAATAGAAACCGAAAGACTGGTTTTAAGAGAGTACAAGCCCGATAATTTTGATGCTTTGTATGAGATTGTTTCAGCCCCTGAGACAATGCAGCATTATCCTGCACCCTTTGATGAGGAGAAAACAAGAGACTGGATAAACTGGAATCTGGACAATTACAAAAGGTACGGCTTTGGTCTTTGGGCTGTAACCTTAAAGGAAAACGGTCAGTTTATCGGTGACTGCGGAATTACAATTCAGCTTATAGACGGAGAGCACCTTCCGGAAATCGGTTATCACATAAATAAAAAATATTGGAGAAGAGGTTATGGCAGCGAAGCCACCCGGACAGCGCGCGACTGGGCATTCAGAAACACAGAGTATAATGCCATTTATTCTTACATGAAATATACAAATGTCGGCTCTTACTCAACTGCCATTGCAAACGGCATGAAAAAAGTGAAAGAGTATCCCGATGAGAAAAATGAAATTTCGTACGCCTATTCCATTACACGAGACGAATGGGAAAAAATAATATAAGGCAACAAGAAAACTATGGAGGAAAAAATGAACAAACTGATTGCTTACTGCGGACTTAATTGTGAGAAGTGTGACGCTAGAATTGCCACGCTTACAAATGATGACGCTTTGAGAGAGAAGACAGCAAAGGCATGGAGCGAGATGAATCACTGCGAGATTCTTCCTGAAACAATTAATTGCAACGGCTGTCGCACGGACGGAGTGAAGTTCGCATATTGCGCTTCCATGTGCCCGATAAAAAAATGCGCCGGAGCCAAAGGGCTTGAGACCTGCGGTTCTTGCCCGGATATGGAAAAGTGCGACAAGGTGGCCATGATTATCGGTAACAATGAGGAGGCAAGGGCAAACCTTAAATAAGTATGAATAAGGAATGGTCAGAACTTAACAAAACTATGCAGGCCCAACTTAGAAAGAAAGATTCTTTTTATGATGGAATTGCGACCCTGTTACAACTGCGAAAAAGCCTTATGGAGCAAATCTCTTCCTTTGAAAAAACACTTTCAAAGGAAGATGTCTCTGCTATGCCTTTTATCAATGCAAAGGGATATGAGAGTAAGACAATAGCGTATTCACTTTTTCATATTTTTAGGATTGAGGATATTGTGGCTCATACTATTGTTGCAAAAGATGAGGAAGTCTTTTTCGCAGGCGACTATAAAAACCGTATGCATTCCTCGATAATTACAACCGGCAACGAACTGGTAAAAGAGCAGATAGCCGATTTTTCAAAAGAATTGGTTCTGCCCGAACTTTACCAATATGTCCGTGCTGTTGACGAGTCAACGACCGGGCTGTTAAAGGCAACTGGATTTGAGGACTTGAAGAAGAGATTTTCGGAAGATGAGAAAAATGAAATCCGCAGACTGGGAGTTGTAAGCGGCGACGAAAACGCTGTCTGGCTCATAGACTACTGGTGCGGCAAAGACCTAAAGGGACTTATTCAAATGCCTTTTTCACGCCATTGGATTATGCATATTGAAGCAAGTCTCCGTATTAAAAATAAACTGGGGTGCTAAATACCGCGGTTTTTAGAATGCATTAAAATATATAAGTGAGAGTGCAAAATGAAGACAATCGGGTTAATCGGCGGAATGAGTTGGGAAAGTACAGTTCCCTATTATCAGATAATCAATGAATGCATAAAGGATAAACTGGGCGGTTTCCACTCAGCAAAAGTTATATTGTACAGTGTGGATTTTGCGGAGATTGAAGAGTGTCAGACACAGGGACTTTGGGAAAAGAGCGGCGACATTCTGACAGATGCGGCGCTTGCACTGGAAAGGGCCGGAGCGGATTTTATTGTTATTGCCACAAATACGATGCATAAAATTGTTCCGCAAATGGAAAAGAGAATACATGTTCCTGTTCTTCATATCTGCGATGTAACGGCGTCCGCGTTAAAAAGTGACGGTGTAAAAACCGTCGCCCTTCTCGGAACAAAATACACGATGACGCAGAATTTTTATAAGGACAGAATTTCCTCTAACGGAATAAGAGTAATCACGCCCGATGGAGAAGACATAGATACTGTCAACAATATTATTTACAATGAATTGTGTCTTGGAAAAATTCTCGATGCCTCTCGGAAACAATACAGTAAGATAATTTCAGGGTTAAGGGCTCGCGGTGCCGAGGCGGTAATTCTTGGATGCACGGAAATAGGCCTTTTGGTAAGAGGCGAGAACAGCCCGATTCCGGTTTACGATACGACAAGAATCCATGCGATCGCGGCGGCTATGGAAGCAGTTAGATAAAACCGTCGCCTGTTGGTGGACAAATAAAAGCAGGAATCCACAGGCAATGTTTTTGTCTGTCGTATAAGATAGAAGTGTAAGTCGGAGAGGCTTGTACTCTTATAAAGGGGGTGTGATAAAAAAGTTCACAAGATGTTGTTCACTTTTTTATCTGCAAGTTCGCACTGCGAACTTCTTTATCAACTGTGCTTCTTGCGAAGCACGCTAAAAAGTCTTTTCGGAAACAGAAGTTTCCTGCAAGACTTTTTATGGG
>CAYFWC010000028.1:0-16605 GCA_964346805.1 uncultured Treponema sp.
CAAAAGATTCTGTTGCAGCAGCTTTCATAGCAGCATTGATAGCTTCTTTTGTTACTTCTTTGTTTGTCTTGATTACAGCGAACAACAATGTTGTTGATCCTGTTGGTGTTGGAACACGCTGAGCAGAACCAATCAATTTTCCGTTCAATTCAGGAATTACAAGACCGATAGCCTTTGCAGCACCTGTTGAGTTCGGAACGATGTTCTGAGCACCTGCGCGTGAGCGGCGGAAGTCACCCTTTCTCTGCGGTCCATCGAGAATCATCTGGTCGCCAGTGTAGGCGTGGATTGTAACCATGATACCAGACTCAATCGGTGCGAACTTGTTAAGAGTGTTGGCCATAGGAGCCAAGCAGTTTGTTGTGCAAGATGCAGCAGAAATGATGTTATCAGACGGAGTAAGAGTCTTGTGGTTTACATTGTAAACGATTGTCGGGAGGTCGTTTCCGGCAGGAGCTGAAATTACAACTTTGCGGGCTCCGGCAGCAATGTGAGCCTGGGCCTTTTCCTTAGATGTGTAGAAACCTGTGCATTCGAGAACTACGTCTACACCAAGTTTTCCCCACGGACAATCTTTGGCATCTTTTTCAGCATAAATCTTGAGAGTTTTTCCATCAACAGTGATTGTTCCGGCCTCGTCATCAGAAGTAACAGTGTGCTTCTTCTCACCGATGTGTCCGGCATATCCGCCCTGTGCTGTGTCATACTTCAAGAGGTGAGCCAACATAGAAGGTTTTGTCAAGTCGTTGATAGCAACAACTTCATAGCCCTCGGCATCGAACATCTGGCGGAATGCCAGGCGGCCGATACGACCGAATCCGTTAATAGCAACTTTAACTGCCATAATATATCTCCTAAAAAAAGAATTTCGTTACTATAAATATAATGCTTTAAAAAGAATTATTCAAGTGAATTCGGCATTTTATTGCCCGGACGCGCGCATTGACGCAATAACACGCCCTTTTTAAGAAAAACTACCCTCTGTTCTTTTCGCTTATGTAGCCAGAATCCTCCAGATACTTCCGGCGGGACATGACAAGGCTTATCAGTTCAAGATACATATTGTAGTCAACTTCCAGCGCGATGGGAAAAATGAAGAATTCAGTCTCATCGCAGTAGCGCTCAATGAATTTTGAGTCGGTTACATAGCCCAGGCTTATCATGTTTGAGATGCGGTCGGCAGTCTTTAATATCTTTGCCTTCTGGCTTCCGGTATTGATGATTCTGCGCAAAAAGGCGGGTTTGTCCTCGCCATCACGCTTTGTCACCTCCAGCACCAGACGGTAGACATCCTCGCCTTCCTCGTCAACATTTATGATTTTGTTTGTATCAAAGTCCGGAATATCCTCCACGCAGTCATGGACGCAGGAAGCCTTTAGAAGAACCGAGTCTATGTAGCCGTAGTCAATCAGAATCGTCATCGTGTCAAGCTGGTGGCGGAACATATTTCCGCCCGCATGACGCTGCTTTCCGATAAGTTCCGTCGCCAGCTGCATATAGGGGGCAAGATAAATATCATGCAGCATGAGCATGGATCTTTGATCCATGGGACCGCTTCGTTCTGTCTGCATCTCATACCTCGACATTACCAGCCTCCTTCTCTTCCGCCTTAAAGTGACTCAAGATAAGACTTGAGTTTTTCTATACGGCTGCGGCTTGCCTCCAACTTGTCCTTTTCCTGCTGAACCAATTCCGCCGGAGCGTGAGCGGCAAAATTTCCGGAAAGTTTTCTCTCGGAATTCTCTGCGTATTTTATCTCGGTTTCAATCTCCTTGCTGAACTTGGTCTTTAACTGGTCAGTATTTATGCTCTCGTCAACGATGAGGAAAGCCTCAAAGCCGCTTCCTACAGTTCCGATAGCGCGCGCGGGTTTTTCCTCCACAAAGTCAACCTGCTTCATACCGGCCAAAAGTCCGATCATGTCGGTTTTTTCCATACAGACTTCCGCGGCGGAACCCTTTGTTATCTTTACAGCCAGATGAAGCTTGGCAGCGGGGTCAAGTCCGCATTCTGTGCGCAGGGCACGGGTCTTGCCGATAAGGTCTTTCAGAACATCAAAGCGCTCGGTAACGGCGGCGTTGTCACGGGCGGCGGCGGCCTCCGGGTAAGGCGCGTTGATAAGCATTCCGCAGTATTCAGAATTGCTGATTACAGAATTTTCTCCGGATGCCTTGCGGTTTGCGACAATGTCGGCTACAGGAAGTTTTGAGTAAATCTCTTCCGTAACAAAAGGCAGATAAGGATGGAGCAGACGGAGATTCTCCTCGAGTACATTGAGAAGAACAGTTGCCTGCCGGTCCTTTTCGCGGTCATCGCCGTTCTTAAAGTTAAGTTTTGTCGCCTCTACATACCAGTCGCAGAACTCGTTCCAGAAGTATTCCATGAGGGCGCCCGCGGCATCGTTGTAGCGGTACCCCTCAAGGGCTGAACGCACTGTTGCGGCGCACTTGTTGAGGCAGGCGTAAATCCACTTGTCAAGCTCGGTCAAGTCGCTGTCATGAACCGGAATAAGGTTACGGCCCTCGAGGTTTCCGAGGAGATAGCGGGAGGCGTTCCACACCTTGTTGCAGAAACGACTTCCCAACTTGAATGACTCCTTGTCAATAAGAATATCCTGCCCCTGGGCGCACATAAAGCCGAGAGTAAATTTAAGGGCGTCAGCGCCGTACATGTCGATAATCTCAAGCGGATCCATTCCGTTTCCGAGAGACTTTGACATCTTGCGTCCCTGCTTGTCGCGCACAAGACCGTGAATGTAAATGTCATGGAAGGGCGCCTTGCCGGTAAATTCAAGGCCTGCCATAATCATTCTGGAAACCCAGAAGAATATGATGTCATAGGCTGTTACAAGAGCCGTAGTCGGATAGAATTTTTTAAGGTCCTCGGTGTTTTCCGGCCAGCCCAGCGTAGAGAACGGCCACAGCCATGAGGAGAACCAAGTGTCAAGAACATCGGGATCCTGCTCCAAATTCGCGGAGCCGCATTTAGTACACTTGTCGGGATCAGTGCGGGAAACAATCATCTCGCCGCAGTCCTTGCAGTACCAAACCGGAATGCGGTGCCCCCACCAGAGCTGTCTGGAAATACACCAGTCGCGGATATTCTCCATCCAGTGCGTGTAAGTGTTTTCCCACTTGCGGGGATAGAAAACTATGTCTCCGTCCTTCCATGCCTTTAGGGCCTTTTCCGCCAGCGGCTTCATCTTTACAAACCACTGGTAAGACAAATAAGGTTCTACGACAGTGTTGCAGCGGTAGCAGTGGCCTACAGAGTGGGTGATTTTTTCCTCGCCCTTGAACAGACCGGCTTCCGTCAAGTCCTCGATGATAAGGGCACGGGCCTTTGCACAGGTCAGGCCGCGGTATTTTTCCGGACAGTTTTCGTTAAGAGTTCCGTCTGGATTTAAGATATTGATTACCTCAAGATGATTGCGCTGTCCGACCTGCCAGTCGTTGGGGTCGTGAGCCGGAGTAATCTTTACCATTCCGGTTCCGAATTCCTTGTCTACATAAGAGTCAGCGATAAGAGGAATCACGCGGTCGGTAAGAGGAAGCCTAAGTTTTTTTCCTACGATTGCCTTGTAGCGCTCGTCTCCGGGATTTACGGCAACGGCGGTATCGCCCAAAAGAGTTTCCGGGCGGGTTGTGGCAATCTCAATTCTTGTGGAGCCGTCAGGAGCCGGACCGTCCGCAAACTCGTACCAGAGGTGGTACATGGCGCCGGCAGTGTCCACATGATCAACTTCATCATCGGCAAGAGCGGTTCCGCAGCGGGGACACCAGTTTACAAGATAGTGTCCTTTATAAATAAGACCGCGCTCGTATAAAGTTACGAATACATCACGGACAGCCGTTGAAAGCCCCTCGTCCATTGTAAAGCGCTCACGGTTCCAGTCCGTGGAATTTCCGAGCTTCCGCTGCTGTTTTACGATTGTAGCGTGGTGGTCATTCTTAACCTGCCATGTGCGCTCCAAAAATTTCTCGCGGCCAAGGTCATTGCGGGACTTGCCTTCTTTCTTTAACTGGCGCTCAACTACATTCTGAGTGGCAATTCCTGCATGGTCAGTACCCGTGACCCAAAGGGTGTTATCTCCGCGCATGCGGTGATAGCGGACAACAATATCCTGCAGAGTGTTGTTGAGACCGTGTCCCATGTGAAGGACGCCGGTAACATTCGGCGGAGGAATTACGACTGTGTAAGAGCCTTTGCATTTCTCGCACTCGCAGTGCACGGGCGAATCCTTGTCAGAAGCGGGCTTAAAGTAGCCTTTCTCTTCCCAATCCTTGTATATTCTGTCTTCAAAATCCTTAGGGTTATAAGCCTTTTCCAGTTCAATTGCTTTCATAATTTTACTATTATAATGAACTCCGTGTTTTTTTTCAATATGAAATTCAGCGCTTACGCATCAAAAGTCCATCTGCGGGTCCATGAAATTTCTTTTCCCGGCTCAACCTTTATGTCGTGCATAATCTCGGGAGAAAGAATGTGGTCAACACCCCAGACAGAAATCTGGTCGGGCAAAAAGTCCTCGGCGCCGGTTACAGACGCCTTGCAGCCGCCGCATATCATTCTGAAAGTAAAGGGCGGATTATTGTCCTCAAAGAACTCGCGGCCGTAATTGTTGAGACTTGCGACGGAAGTAAATTCCTTGAATGTAAGCCCCTTGCCTATTCCCTTAAAGCAGCCCTTGCCGCCGGTGCAGTCTGTGAGAACATCATTTCCAAGATTTTTGAGATGAGGCAGTTCAAGCTTATAGTCAGGCGTAGAAGACATTCCGTCCAGACTCAAAAAATTGTGGCAGTACTCACGGGTCTCAATCGTGCGCTCGCCCACATTTTTTAACTGAACGCTCATAGTCAGAACATTGTCATTTACGCTGACAGTTTTTTTCTGCTCCACCGCAATTCCGCAGCAGGGGTCGGGTCTTGTTAGAAAAGAAGCGGTGTCATTTGTAAAAGTACATTCAACCTGATAAGGCTTAAAGTCAGAATAGCGTCTGTAAAAAATATGATCTGTGTCATCTTCACGGCGCAAGAGGCCGGCGCCAATTTTGGGAAAATACTCGCCCGCCCTGCTAAGACCGCTGTAGTCCGCGGAATACTCGCAGCAGAGGCCGGCGCCGCCAGTACATGGATGCCAGAGATTCTTCGGCTCGGTGGCGCAAAAAGGAATATAGTTGTCAAGCAAAACCTGAAAAACAAAACCGGCGCTGTCAAAGCGCTGTGTGTTTTTGGAAACGGCGGCACTCTCCAAAATAAAAGCTGTAAGACGATTTGATTGTATAATTTTCATAGAATGAGTATAGCGTTTTATCGGTCTTTGTGCTACAGGGAAAAACAGCGAAAATTAGATGTCCGTCCCCCCAAAAAGAAATTCCATTTTCAATGGCAATTTTTAAATTTTTGTGTTATCATAAATATAATGGATATTGAATATTTATTATGGTTGCAGGGGCTGCGCGAAGCCGCCGGCAAGATGACAGAATTTATTTTCGCAGCTTTTTCAGACTCGGTTTACGGAATTATAATGATTCCGCTTATTATTTATTATATCATAAACAAAAAGAAGGGTATCTTCATACTTGCATCGGCTATGCTTACCGTCGCCGTAAACTCACTCATAAAACTTACGGTCTGTGTGAACCGCCCATGGATTCGCGACGCAAGGCTTCATGTTTCCAAATTCGCCAGAAACGGCGCGCGCGGCTATTCATTTCCCAGCGGACACGCAAGTACGGCCACATCTGTGGGCGCAAGCTCAATAGCAGCCTTTAAGCCGGTCCGGCTTGTAAAAACCTTGATACTTCTATACATTATTTTTATTACATTCTCAAGAAATTTTCTCGGCTGCCATACGCCACAGGACGTAATTGCTGGGGTTGCTGAAGCCCTGCTGGTAATTTTCGCTGTTTCAAGAATAAAAAAAGCAATCGGGAACAAGCCGGAAAGCGATCTGAAATTTTTTATTTTGGGAGCATTTTTTTTAATCGCAGGAAGCATCTATATTTTTGCAAAGCCCTACCCTCTTCATTATGACTCTGCAGGAAAACTTTTGGTCGATCCTGTAAGGATGCAGGCCTCAGGTCTGCACGACATTGGCCTTGCGCTTGGCTTTCTAATCGGCTGGTTTTTGGAAAGAAGATTTGTAAATTTTTCTACGGACAATCTTTCCGGCAAACAAAGATTTGTCCGGATAATAATTTTCTTCGGCGTGTCAATAGTCAGTCGTTTATTCATGCATCCGCTACACAGGATTTCTGGCGATCCCCGTATCGTTAAATTTTTAAGTTCGATGATTTTTTTCATAGTCTGCATTTTCGTAGTTCCTCTGATCTTTTCTAAGGTTGAGGCCTCGCAAAATAAAGAATCTTAATATGTGATTCTTCTAAAAAACTGTTGAATTTAATTTCATAATTTTGTAAAATTGTTCAACTTAAAAAAAGATAATGGAGGCATGATAAAAAAGCTCACAAGATATTGTTCACTTTTTTATCCGCAAGTTCGCGTTGCGAACTTCCTTATCAACTGTGCTTCTACCGAAGCACGCTAAAAAGTCCTTTCGGAGACTGAAGTTTCCTGCAAGACTTTTTATGGGAGGACATTATGAAAAAAATCGTTTTTGCTCTGACGGCTCTTCTTGCAACTGCCGCACTCTTCACA
This sequence comes from uncultured Treponema sp., assembly GCA_964346805.1. Taxonomy (GTDB): domain Bacteria; phylum Spirochaetota; class Spirochaetia; order Treponematales; family Treponemataceae; genus Treponema_D. Next base: position 6,660 of record CAYFWC010000028.1, read on the forward strand.
AGCTGCGCTAAAAAAGAAAAATCAGCTGACGCAAACGGAAAAACATGGATTGTCGCAACAGACACTGTATTCCGTCCGTTTGAATACACAAACGAAAAAAATGAGTTTGTAGGTATTGATGTTGACATTCTCGCAGCCATCGCAAAAGACCAGGGCTTTAAGTATGACCTTCAGTCTCTTGGCTGGGATGCCGGTGTTGCCGCGGTTCAGGTTGGACAGGCCGACGCCCTTATTGCCGGCGCGACAATCAAGCAGGAGCGCATCGACTCAGGCTGGATTTTCTCTGACGGCTACTTTAACGCCACACAGACTCTTGTAGTTGCAAAGGATTCCGCAATCGCTAAGTTTGAGGACCTCAAGGGAAAGAGAGTTGCCGTTAAAAACGGAACTGCCGGCGCCGACTTTGCAAATTCGCTCAAAGACAAATACGGATTCACTGTAACAGTATTTGAAGACTCACCGACTATGTATCAGGATGTTATCCTTGGAAACAGCGATGCCTGCGCGGAAGACACTCCGATTATGGCCGCAAACATCAAGGACGCAAAGCTCCCTCTCAAAATTCCTGCCGGAATGGAAAGCAAGGGCGCTCCCTACGGTTTCGCAATCATGAATCCTAAGAATCAGGAACTGCTCGATATGTTCAACGCGGGTCTTAAGAACATTATGGCCAACGGAACATACCAGTCTATTCTTGACAAATACCTAAAGTAATCTGCTTATCAGCTCAAACGGCGTAAGCGAAAAATCCATTCTGTCAAACTTGCGGCTCGCAAGGCCGTGACAGATGGAGGCGCTTGCCGCCGCGTCGAGCGGTTCATAGCCCTGCGCAAGCAGTGCGCCAGTCATTCCGCTCAGCACATCTCCGGAGCCGCCCTTGGAGAGAGCGCTTGACCCCATGTCATTTACATAAATACGAGCGTCCTCTTCGGGTGATTTTTTCTGTCCTATTAAAACATTAGCTCCTTTTAGCAAAAGCACTGCGTCGGGAAATGTCAGACAGAATTCTCTTACCAGCCTGAATCTGTTTTTCACAACCTCGCCAGTTGTGTAGTCGCTTCCGTCCTCTTTTTTTATTGAACAGTTTTTTAGGAGTTCCGCAAATTCTTTCGGATGCGGGGTAAGAACAATGATTTTATTCTTCTCAATTATTGATCTTATCTCGGGATAATAAAAAATATCCGCGTCAAGAACCATCGGCATTCCCGGTGTTAAGAATGATTCGATATTGCCGAAAGAATCTCTTGCAGTGGCGGAATCCGGTCTTCCGAGTCCGGGGCCTATAACCAGTGCGCTGGTGTTTGCGGGAACAGAGTCCGCCCGCATAAGCTCAAAGTCCGCCACCTTGTCGTATGGAATGAGGGGGCAGTTTTTTCCTGCGACCAGTGTTACAAGTCCGCTTCCAAAACGAAGGGCGGCATGGCCCGCAATAACGGCGGCCCCGGGTTTTGTTCCGGCGATTACCGCCGTATGCCCGAAACTCCCCTTATTGACATTCTGTCTTTGTCCGCGCACAGGAATTCTCGCGTCGTCCGCCTCCAAAAGCAGAGCGGCAGGCTTTGTGTTAAATTCAAACATATCACGGGAAATTCCCATGTCCGCGACTGTGATTTTTCCGCACAAGTCTTTTGCACGGTCACTAAAAAGAGGTAGCTTCAGAGCGCCCATTGTAACTGTCTCATCTGCCTTGAAGCCGCCTGTCGGAATGTCGCAGGCTATTTTGTAGGCATCGGTTTTATTCACGCTTTCTATAACAGCGGCGGCAAGCGGGTCAAGCTCGCCGTGAAAACCGCTTCCAAAAATGCAGTCGTATACCACGGTAAGATCAAAGGACATGCGCTCAAGGTATTCGTCCAAGTCGTAGGCGTCCGTAAAAAGGATACCGCATTTTTGCGCCCTCTCGCACTGCTCAACGCATTTCTGGCTTTTCGGCTCGCAGACTTTGCAGACGGTAACTCCTAGCTCATGGCCTATAATGCGTCTTGCCAGAGCGTAACCGTCGGCACCGTTATTTCCGCCGCCGCACAAAATCAAAACATTAGCACGGCTTATATATTTTTTATCCTCATAAAAGAAATGTTCCCGGCCGGCTTTTTCGAGTGCGGCGGCCGCATTCTCCATCATAATATCTTCAGTCAAACCGTAAATGTCACAGGCGGCTTTGTCCAGGATTCTTGTATCTGAAAAAATTTTCTGACTCACTTTTATTTACTCCTGATAATAGAAATTATTTCATCACCGAATTTCTGCGCCTTTACCTCGCCTATTCCGCTTACGGTGTAAAGAGCGCCTCTGGTAACCGGCTTTTTGTTCGCAAGGTCAACCAGCGTTCTGTCACCAAAAATCATATAGGGCGGAACATTCATTTCCTCCGCCTTGCGCCGCCGCCATTTTTTTAACTTTTCCACAAGTTCAAGAGAGGCGGCTTCAACGCTTTTAAATACCCTGTCCTTTTTATGGAGAACTGCCTTTGGCAGGGCGAGCGACGCTTTTTTTCCGCCGTCGAATTTTATGCGGACAGGCAGTTCAATCTTGTCACGGCACTCAAGGACTTCGCGGCCAAGAGAAGTTACATTCACCACATTGTATTCGCCGACTCGTCGTATAAGTCCGGCGTTTTCCATAGCGTCAACAAGCTCGAACCATGCCTGTTTCGTAAGCTCGCAGCCGATTCCGTAGGTGCTCAGAAAATTGTGGCCGTTCTTACGGATTTTCTCGGTATTTGCACCGACAAGAATATCTATTATATATGCCGCTCCGAAACGCTGGTCAACACGATAGACGCATGACAAGAATTTCTGGGCGGGAACAGTAACATCCCGGTTCGGCATACCGCCGCCGGAACAGATATCACAGCAGACTGAACGGTTTTCCTCGCATCCGGAAGATTTTTCCGGGGCAGGGGGATTGTAGTCTTCCCCGAAATATTTCAGCAGAACCCTGCGGCGGCAGATGCGCGCCTGCGCATAGTCTGTCATGGCTCTGAGAAGTTTCTCGGATTTGAAATTTTCGTCCTCGTCCTTGTCCCTGAAAAAATATCGTATTCTGTGAATGTCGCCGGCGCTGTATAAAAGCAGGGCGCAGGAGTCAAGTCCGTCCCTGCCGGCGCGTCCGATTTCCTGATAGTATTCTTCAAGGGATTTTGGCAGTGCATAATGAATTACATAACGCACATTAGGTTTATTTATTCCCATGCCAAAAGCGACGGTTGCAACCATCACATCAACCTGGTCACGGATAAATTTGTTCTGATGATCGGTTCTCTCTGCGTCGCTAAGGCCGGCATGGTAATTGAGCGCGGAGATACCGTTTGCCTGAAGCACGCCCGTAATCTGGTCCACTTCCTTACGGGACAGACAGTAGATTATTCCGCTCTCGTCCTTGTGTTCGTTAATAAAAGAAAGCACCTGTCCTGTTCCGTCAGTCCGCGGCTGAACATCAAGAAAAATATTCTTTCTGTTGAATGAGGAAACCAGAATCGCAGGATTCTTCAATTTTAAATTATTTACAATATCCTCGCGGACCTGGCTTGTGGCGGTTGCGGTAAGAGCGAGGCACACCGCGTTTTTAAACTCCTCGCGGAAACAGGCTATCTCAAGATAGTCCGGTCTAAAGTCGTGCCCCCACTCGCTTACGCAGTGAGCCTCATCAATTGTAAGGCAGGAAACATTTATCTGTCCTTCACGGAAAATATTCTTTACACGCTCAGTATTCAGTCCCTCTGGAGAGAGATAAATCAGTTTTACGGCGCCGGACTTGATTTCACTGACTGTCGCCCGGTAGGTTTCGAGATCCAGAGAGGAATTTAAGAAGACGGCGTTCACTCCGGCCTCTTTTAGCGCCCCCACCTGATCCTGCATGAGAGAAATAAGCGGAGAGACAACTACAGTAACCCCTTCAAGAACAAGAGCCGGTATCTGGTAGCAGAGAGACTTTCCGCCGCCTGTAGGCATAACGGCAAGTGTGTCACGGCCTGCCAAAACCTTATCTATAATTTCCTCCTGTCCCGGACGGAAACTGTCGTAGCCGAAAACAGACTTTAATATATGGTAAGTTTTTTTCTGAAAAAAATTCTTTTCTTGCATACATACTAAATATAATGTATAATAAAATAAATGTCTAATGAAATTGTAATTTACACAGACGGCGGCTGTTCAGGAAATCCGGGACCGGGAGGCTGGGGAGCCGTCATAATAGAAGGAACAAACGAAACACGGATTTCGGGCGGAGAACACGAGACCACCAATAACCGTATGGAGCTTACGGCGGCGATAGAAGGGCTGTCGTTCGCACAGAAGAATTTCGGTCCTGACAGAGAAGTCTATGTCTACAGTGACAGCCAGTATGTAAAGAACGGAATCACCTCGTGGATAAAATCATGGAAACTCAAGGGCTGGAAAACCGCCAGCAGGCAGCCTGTAAAAAATCAGGACTTATGGATGGCGTTGGATTCTGTCTACAGCACCTTTACAAATTTAAAATGGAACTGGGTCAAGGGCCACGCCGGAATTAAATACAACGAAATTTGCGACAGTCTTTGCGGAGAGGAAATTGAAAAGCACCGTTAATACTTTTTGCCTTGTTCTTGCAACTTTTATTCTCTTTTCCTGCTCAGGCAAAAAGAACTCCCAGAAAGAAGAACCTCCAGTAGAAAAAAAAGTATCGGGCCACAAATGGTTCGCACTTGATAAAAACGGATTCTCGGAAACTGACGCTCCCCAAAAAGCACCTGTCGCCCTGCAAAAACCATGGACAGAGGCTGTCCGCATTTCCTCTCTTGCCGTAACAGGAGAGGAAACACCTCTCGATGTCGCCGAAGGCGCGGCTCCTAAAGTTTTTGCGCTTGTGAACAGGCTGGGCATTATTGAGATGGGAAACAGCGGAGACGAGGCAATCCGTGTATTCAAGGACGAGGCATTTTTTGCGGATCGTACCGCCGACAAACTTGTCTTTATGAATGGGACTCCGATTTTCGCGCTCTACAGGAATTCTTATTTTAACGAGGAAATTACTTCCGCGCAGAAATTCAGACCCTTTCTGATTCAGTTCTCAAAAGACTCAGGGATTTATTTTCCGATTCTCACATACGAGAACCTGTCGCTTTCTGACAATTCCGAGGTAAACGATTTTTGCTGGAACGGAAAAGAATGGTTCTGCTCTGTAAAAACTTTTTCTGACTCCGAGACAGATTTTTCCTACCTAAAATTCAGGCCGGAGACAGCGCTTCTTTCCATATCACCGGAAAAAAATCTTATCAATATCGAAAAGTCTTCCGAAAAGGAATTCCGTGTCCAAAGGTCGCCGCAGCAGTTCAGTCAGGCGCCGGAGAGACTGCAAAAACTGCTGAGGAGCATTCCGCAGGACTTTGATTTTTATGTCGAGTGCAAGACCGCCGGCGGTCCTACTCCGCGCGACTTTATCCACTCAAAAAAAATCGACACAAAAAATGTGCACAGGGCAGCCGCCCAGATTGCGGGAACATGGATTGGAGCGCTTTTTGAGGACGGAACTCTTTACCTGAACGGCGCCCTTTACGGAAAGAAAATACTGAACGGCGGGAACACAGTCGCCCTGCGGCTTCCAAAACTCCCGGACACTTTTAAATATTCTGATTTTGGAATCAGCGGCACTAAACTCTATGCCTCCTGGGAAGAAACTGATTTTTACAAGACAGGGCGCGCGGGCTTTATCTGCGTGGATTTGGAAAAGATTCTCTATTCAAGAGAATCGGGCGGAGTATAAAAAATGAAAAAGATCCTGACGGCCGTTTTTATTCTGGCAATTACACTAGCATCTCTTTCCTCACAGGAAAATAAAAACATTTCCGGAAAAACAACAGAAGGTGTGGTAACGGCAGAGCAGAATAGCACAGAAAAAAAAAGACTGTTCGGAAGTACCTATACCGCTCCGCGTTCGGCCAAAGAATTCTGGTCGCAAGTCTCTCCGCTCTTCAATCTTGGAACAGCGATTACGGTAAACACAGAGAGCAAGTTAAAAAGCGCACCCAGCCCGGTGAACTTCGCACTTTCTGTCGGAGCCAGCTGGCCCAACAATGCATTTGTCTCATTCCAGCCGCGCCTGACTTTCTGGATGCAGTATTACTTATGGGACGGAGAGAACGCCCTGCCTGCGGAAATAGAAAACAGAACAGCCCATGTCCTCAATTTTATGATTGACATTCCCGTCGCCGCAACATTCAGATTCAATAGTTTTCAGATTGAGACCGGAACAGGTCTCGGCATTCTGGCAAGGGCTGCCTTTCTTGCAAACGGCGTTAAGGAAAACGACACAGGGGCATCGGGCTCGGCAGGAGAAGACAAGAACAGAATTCAAGACTGGATGTGGCAGAACGGACGGTTTTTGTACCCCGAAATTTTTGCTGCTGTGGAATACAGGATTACAGAAAGGATTTCCGCAGGTCTTGAAGCGAGATGGTATATTCCGCTTGGCTCTCTTCTTGAAGGCCGAGGACTTGACGCAAGCATTCTTATGTTCGGCGGAAAAGTCATTTTCTAACATTTACGCACATAACAAATAATTCAAGAATAAAACTTGACAACATGAAGATTATAAAATACAATATTCAAGGAGGCTCTTATCATGGAATTTATGATTTGTAAGAAATGCGGCAATCTTATTACATTCGCCGGCGATTTCAAAAGCACAGGTCTTACCTGCTGCGGTGAGAACATGATTCTACTCAATGCAAACACAACAGATGCTTCTCAAGAAAAACATGTTCCTGTCATCAGGACAAGCGGAAACACAGTAACAGTATGCGTAGGCTCGGCCGCCCACCCTATGACACCGGAACATTTTATCGGTATTATCGCCATTGAAACTTCACAGGGAAAACAGATTAAACCCCTGAAGGCTGGAGACGAGCCAAAAGCAGTCTTTGCACTTGCGGAAGGCGAAAGTTTTAAGGCCGCATACGCCTACTGCAACCTGCACGGTTTGTGGAAGGCATAAAAAAAACCTGCCGGTTTTTCCGGCAGGTCCTGTCATTTACAAGTGTCCCTAAAGTTTTTTAGATACCGTTAAAATGGCTCTTAACCTTATCCTCAACATAACTTACAAATTCATCAAGTCTGAATACTTTCTGCTGTAAGCCTGAATCGCCTCTAAAGCGGCAGGCAACAGTGCCCTCATCCATTTCCTTCTGGCCTACTACCAGAATGTAGGGAGTCTTGTGCTCCGCCGTCACAGCCTTAATCTTTGCCTTCATGTTTTCGTCCGAAGTATAAGCCTTGGCACGGATATCGTGCTGCAGAAGTGTTTCAGAAACCTTGTTGGCGTAGTCGTCAAAGGCGTTTGAAACAGGAACAATCGCAACCTGCTCAAATGCAAGCCAGGTCGGGAAGTTTCCGGCAAAGTTCTCAATCAGGATTCCGAGGAAGCGCTCGAAAGAACCGAGAATCGCGCGGTGAAGCATTACAGGGTGATGCTTCTGGTTGTCGGCTCCGATGTATGTCGCGTCAAGGCGTTCGGCTGACGGCAACTGGTAGTCTACCTGAATAGTTCCGCACTGCCACTCGCGGCCGAGACAGTCAAAAAGCTTGAACTCCAGTTTTGGTCCGTAGAAGGCGCCTTCCTTGGGCTGAATTTCATATTCGAGGCCGGCGGAATGGCAGGCATCGGCCAAAGCCTTTTCGGCGCGCTGCCAGGTGGCTTCGTCACCCACATGGTCATCGGGCATTGTAGAGAATTTTACAACAAGATTGTCAAAGCCAAAATCATGATAGACAGCTTTGAGAAGATGACAGAACTTTGCAACCTCAGGTCCAATCTGCTCTTCCGTACAAAGAATATGGGCATCGTCCTGAACAAAGCCGCGGACACGCATTACTCCGTGCAGAGTTCCGCTCGGCTCGTTGCGGACATCATGACCGAATTCTGACAGACGGAGAGGAAGGTCCTTGTATGATCTCTGGCGGCTCTTGAAAATCTCAATGGCACCGGGGCAGTTCATCGGCTTAATTGCGAAAATGCGCTTCTCACTTTCCGTAATGAACATATTCTTCTGGTAGTGGGCCCAATGTCCGGAGCGTTCCCACAAAGAGCGGGGCATGATGGCCGGAGTGTTTACCTCATCATAGCCGTCACGCTTTACCATCTTGCGCATATAGTCCTGCATCACGGTGTAGACAGTCCATCCGTTCGGATGCCAGAAAATCTGACCGGGGTCTTCAGGGTCAAGGTGGAAGAGATCCAGCTGAACACCCAATTTGCGGTGGTCGCGCTTTTCAGCCTCCTCCATCATTTTTAGATAGTCCTTTAGATCGTTGGGCTTTGCAAAGGCAACTGCGTAAACACGGGTAAGCATCGGGCGGTCGCTGTCGCCTCTCCAGTATGCTCCGGCAAGTTTTGTAAGCTTAAAGGCCTGCGCGTTGATTTCCTTAGTGGTTGCGACATGAGGGCCGCGGCAGAGGTCTGTCCAGCCGTCCTGAGTATAAGTTGAAATTGTCGCGTCGGCAGGCAGATCCTGAATAAGTTCAGTCTTGTAGGGGTGACCTTCAAAAAGTTTAAGAGCCTCGTTACGGCTGATTTCCTTGCGCTCAAAAGAAGCCCCGGTTGCAAGAATGCGGCGCATTTCTTTTTCCACAGCCTGAAAATCGTCTTCCGTAATCTTTTTTCCTGCTTTTGTAAAGTCAATGTCGTAATAAAATCCGTTTTCAACAGCCGGTCCGATTGCGAACTCGCATCCGGGGAACAAGTGCTCAATGGCTTCCGCCATTACATGTGCCAGTGAATGGCGCATCATCTCAATTTTTTCGTCTTCCGCCATAATTATTTTCCTTATATTATAAATCTTTTAATTTAAAGAACCGGGGCAGGTATTCTCCGCATTTCTTGCGGCGCACCAGGTTCCCTTTTTTAGGGCGGCCTGAATGTCGCCCGTCTTTAAGAACTCATACAAAAAACCGGCGGCGAATGAATCTCCGCAGGCGGTGGTGTTCACAATCTTTAAAGCTTTTTCGGTATCCGCCTCAAAAAGTTTTCCTTTTTGAGCGGCAAAAGTATTCTTGTCTCCGCAGGTAACAATAAAGATTGAATCGTGTTTTTTGCTGGCTGTAGACAGCGCGGATTTTAAACCCGCTACACCGCCTTTGCCGCCGAATGTGGAACAGAATTCTTCCTCGTTAATTTTAACGATTGTCGGGGCACAGATTTTCAGAGTGCGCTTTAAATCGTCACCCCAAAAATCCACGAGAGTAATTTTATTTTGGTCAACAGCCAGTTTGCATATTTTGGAGGAAAGATCATCAGGCCAGACTGCGGGCCGGCTTCCGGCCAAAAGCAGGGCGTCTGAGTCGGAAAGACTTTCTCTGACCGCGTCCATAAACTCGTCAACTTTTCCTTCGGGAAGTTTTTCCAGTACAGGTTCACCTACTACGAGTTCTGTCGTGGTGTGAGCGGTTTCGTCAAGAACAGTCCAGCATTCACGGGTATTACCGGGAATTGCCACGGTGCTGAGCTGAAGCGCGTCGCGCGAAGCGTATTCCGAGAAGCGGCTCTGGTTCTGCTCGCCGAGCGGGCACACCACACGCACAGAGCCGGATTCCAGCTGATTCAGGACACGGGCGGCGTTGACAGCCTTGCCGGACGCCCAGACACCGTATTTTTCTGAGCGGTTCACTTTGTTAAGCAAAAAAGACTTAAACGAAACTGATCTTTGAATCGTCGGACTCAAACAAACTGATGTAATTTTCACAATGAGTTGATTTTAACGCAAAATCTAAAAAAGGTAAAGTGTCGCCAATGGAAAAGTTTCAAAGACCCTAACTGTTTTTTCGGCGACGCAACGCCATTAAAATGGCGCAGGGTTTTCGATGGCGCAGGCTTGCGCGATAATATTGCCAATGGAAAAGTTTCAAAGACCCTAACTGTTTTTTCGGCGACGCAACGCCATTAAAATGGCGCAGGGTTTTCGATGGCGCAGGCT
>CAYFWC010000028.1:16705-32863 GCA_964346805.1 uncultured Treponema sp.
TGGCGCAGGCTTGCGCGATAATATTGCCAATGGAAAAGTTTCAAAGACCCTAACTACTTTTTCGGACATTTCATGACTCGTCTTCCTATAGATTTTTTTTTTCTTTTCCATTATATTAAACTTATGGCGGATTATAAAGTTTTTGATGCGGCGCCGGAAGGGACTCCGGTCGCTAATTTTGTTCACCTGCATGTTCACTCTGACTATTCTTTGCTTGACTCCTGCGCGACACTGAACGGTCTTGTCGCAAAGGCTAAGCGTCTCAACATGCCGGCACTGGCTCTCACTGACCACGGAAATATGTTCGGTGCCCTTAACTTTGAGCATCTCTGCCATAAAAACGGAATCAACCCTATTGTGGGCGAGGAATTTTATGTCGCATGGGGAAGCCATAACGAGAAGAACGATGTTCCGTTCACAAAGGGAAACGGTCACCATGCCCACTACTTCCATCTTATTCTTCTCTGCGAGAACCAGACGGGCTACGAGAATATGTCATGGCTGAGCAGCCGCGCCTTTTGCGACGAGAACGCACTTTATTACGGAAAACCCAGAATAGACTTTAAAATGCTTCAGGAAAGGCATGAGGGGCTCATCTGTCTTTCAGCCTGTATTCAGGGAGAGCTTCCGCAATATCTTCTGAACGGAATGGACAAAGAAGCATACGAACTTGCAAAAGCTTACAAGGAACTCTTCGGTCCTGACCGCTACTACATCGAGCTGCAGGATCACGGTCTGCCGGAGCAAAAGATTGTGGCGGAAAAGCTGATTAAACTTGCCCGCGAACTGGATATTCCTATGGTCGTGACGAACGACATTCACTATGTGGAGAAATCCGATGCGGAAGCCCAGGACTGTCTCCGCTGCATAGGCTTTAAGAATTCCATGAATCAGGCTCACCAGAAAATGGGCGGCGATATGGACCTCGACTCCTGGTACTTTAAGACCGAAGAGGAAATGCGCCAGCTCTTTCCCAATGTGCCCGAGGCCTATGACAACACTGTAAAAATTGCGGCCATGTGCAACCTCACAATAAAACAGTACTCAAACCCCGAATTAAAGGCCTGTCTCCCCCGCTTTGAGCTTCCTGCTGAATACCAGACTCACGGCGATGACTATCAGGCAAACCAGAACGACTTCTTAAAGCACCTCGTCGATGAAGGGCTTAAAAAGCGCTACAAGGAAATTACTCCGGAGATCCGGGAACGGGCCGACTTTGAGATGAACACGATTTTTACAATGGGATTCTCCGGCTACTTCCTAATCGTATGGGAGTTCATCAACTGGTCAAAGTCAACCTACGACAACATTAATAAAAAGCCCAAGCACTACATTCCTATAGGACCAGGACGCGGTTCCGGCGCCGGCTCGCTGGTTGCCTACGCCATGACAATTACGGACATTGATCCCTTTAGATTCGGGCTCTTCTTTGAACGATTTCTTAATCCTGAGCGTGTTTCCATGCCGGACTTTGATGTTGACATGGACTTCGACTTTAGGCAGGAAATCATTCAGCATACCAGAGACTTGTACGGGGACGAATGCGTAGGCCATATCGTAACATTCGGTACGCTTAAACCAAAGAACTGTATTGCCGATGTTGGCCGTGTTCTTGACATTCCGCTCAGCGAAGTGAACATGCTCAAAAAGTGCATTCCCGACGATGACCTAAAAATCACGCTCAAGGACGCTCTTTCAGAGCCCACGGAAAAGCATCCCAAGGGCGGCGGCCTCATTCCATACAAAGATGATCCTCGCTACACAAGGCTGTTCAAACTCGCACTGCGTCTTGAAGGCGTAAAGCGCAATACGGGTCTCCACGCTTCGGGAATGGTTATCGGCCTTACGCCGCTTCCAAACTGGGCGCCCGTATTCAAGGATCCGAAAACCGGCGAAGTCGGCGTTCAGTACACAATGGACATTATCGAGCCGTGCGGGCTCGTAAAGTTTGACTATCTCGGTCTAAAAACACTTTCACTCATACGCTATGCCGAAGACATTATAAACAAGCACAGAAAGGCTGATGACCCGGAATTCCACACGGACCAGGTCAGCGAGACGGACAAGGAAACTTTCGACATGCTGGCCAAGGGAGACTCTGTAGCCATCTTCCAGTTTGAGTCTCCGGGAATGCAGAAGATTCTGCGCCAGGCGCGCCCCGGAACACTGGAAGAACTTGTCGCCCTAAACGCACTTTACAGGCCGGGACCTATGCAGTTCATTGACAAGTACATTGAGGGCAAATTCCACCCGGAAACAGTAAAATATCCCGACCCCCGCCTAAAAGAAATTCTTGAGGAAACATACGGAATCATCGTCTACCAGGAACAGATTATGAAAACCGCGCAGATTATCGCGGGCTTTTCTCTGGGAGGCGCTGACATGCTCCGCCGCGCCATGGGTAAGAAAAAACTCGACGTTCTAATGGGAAAGCAGAAGGAATTTGAGGACGGAGCGATGAAAAACGGCTCGACAAAGGAGCACGCCGACGAAATCTTTGAGATGATGATTCCTTTCGCAAGTTACGGATTCAACAAGTCTCACGCGGCGGCCTACTCTGTTCTTGCCTATAGAACCGCCTGGCTAAAGTGCCATAAACCGGCGGAGTTTATGGCGGCAAACCTTACAAACGAAATAACATCAACAGACACTCTTCCAGTCTATATAGAAGAGGCGCGCCGTATGGGAATACCCGTGGACGCTCCTGATGTAAACCGCTCTGATGTAAAATTTGATGTTGTTGACGGCCATATAGTTTTCGGTCTCATGGGAATCAAGGGCATGGGCGAAGCCGCCGCCAGGGCCATTGTAGAAGAAAGACTGCAGGGCGGCCCATACAAATCCTTTATGGATTTTATGGAACGGGCATGGGCACACCCGATTACGGACGAGGACGGCTCAACCAAAAAACCCATGAACAAAAAGGCAGTTGAAGTTCTTATAAAAACAGGCGGCTTTGACCATCTGGACAAAAACAGGCCTACTCTCTTACATAATATGGAGCGCGCCGTTGAATATGTTGAGGCCATGAACAAGGAAAAGGACAACGGCCAGAATTCACTGTTTGAGGCTGCGGGCGAGAAAGAATTCAGCGAATTTAATTTTGAGGAAGTTGAGGACATGCCTAAAATGGAAAAACTCAACATGGAAAAGGAGTGCATAGGCATTTATGTTTCGGGTCATCCTCTTGACGACTACCGTGAGATAATTGAAAAATGCTCCACTGTTACAAGCGAGAACATTGAGCGCGAGGCAAAAGCCTCCGAGGCGGAAAAGGCTGCCCAAAAAAGTCTTTCCGGCGGCCGTGGTTTCCAGCGCATACAGGGAAAAAGTTATATAGCCGTCGGCATGTTCGGCGAATTACGCACAATACGCACCAAAAAGGGAGACGAGATGGCCTTTGGAAAAATGCAGGATTTAACGGGCTTTATCGATCTTACCTTTTTCCCGAAAACATGGGGCGTTCTCCGCGCGCAGATTGCCGACGGCAAGGTAATAGCACTAAAGGGCAGCCTTGACGGAAGCAGGGAGACACCAAGTCTTCTGGTAGACGAGTTGCTGGAAATCAATTCTCTCAAAGAAAAATCTGTTCAGCAGGTTCATGTAAAACTGGGAGAAGAAGAGGCCAGCGAAATAAAAATTCAGAAATTGCGTGATATTTTATTTGCCAGACAGGGCAATTGTTCATTATATTTACATATAGACACACCAAACGGCCCGTACATTGTTCAGGCGAACACACAACTCCGGGTTCCATGCGATATGGACTTTATCCAAAAGCTTCAGGAAACGGAGGGTGTTGAACAGGTGTGGACCGCCTAAAGGAAGTTTTATGGTTTATTTATTCAGAACGCTCGCAGGAGCAATTTCAATCTATTCGCTGCTATGCACAGTCCGCATTATTCTGACATGGATTCCGGGGGCCGCATATTCCGGCTTCGGACGGTTCTTATCATCCGTCTGCGACCCCTTTTTGAACATGTTCTCGAGAATCCGCTGGCTCCGGTTCGGGGCGCTAGACTTTTCTCCGATTCTCGCGCTCGCTGTCCTTACAATGTCTTCTTATTTAATGCAGAATCTTGCGGCCGGCGGAAGAATAAGCCTCGCGGCGATTCTGGCGCTTGTAATACAAATGGCATGGTCCATTGTCGCTTCATTGCTTCTGTTCCTGATTATAATTCTTGTAATCCGCCTCATTGTTCATATAAGCGGCTCGGACAGAAATTCCCTTTTATGGGATCAGATTGACACCTCGCTGAATCCGCTAATACATTCAATTACCAGACTTTTCAGTTCGGGCCGGCCGGTAGCCTACAAGAATGCGCTCATAATCTCAATCGTTGTTACACTAATCCTGCGCTTTGGCGGCGCGATAGTCGTCGGCGGCTTGATCAGAATGTGCTCGATAATTCCAATCTAAGGAACCAATGATTTATTTGAATGCAAATATTAAGGGGAAACGCTGATAAAGTCCCCGGACTTTTATCAAAGCTTTCTAATTCTCCGGCCTTATTTTTTCAAGCAGACGGCAGACAAGAAAAAAGACAAGGCAGCCGAATACGGCTCCAAGTGTGTCTGCCATCCAGTCAAAGAAAGAAGTTTCTCTTCCCGGCGTAAAGGACTGGTGAATCTCATCTATTATTCCATAGACAGAAACAAAGATTACGGAAGCGATAAAACGCGCCTTTGAATTCTTTTTAAACTGAATAAATGCAAAACACACCCAGAATGCAAGGCCGCCGAAGCAGACTCCGTGCACCAGCTTGTCGGCATTCCAAAAAGAAGGCATATTCTCAATTACAGACTGCGATGACAAATACCAGGAGCAGGACAGGATAAAAACCGCGGGAATCCAGCGGATAGCGCCAATAAATTTTTTCATTCCGAAATAATACACCAAAAACAGCATTTTAGTCTATAATAAAACTTGACAGAGTTAAAAAGACATGCTACACTTATTGAATAAACATTGGTATTTCGGAGGCGAAAAATGAATGAAAAAGACAAGATGGTAAATGCAGGCGGCGGAAAGTATGTATGCTCTGTATGCGGCTACATCTACAATCCGGAAAAAGGCGACCCTTCACAGGGAATCGCTCCGGGAACTCCTTTTGAAGATCTTCCTGACAACTGGCACTGCCCGCAGTGCCTCCAAGGCAAATACAACTTTAAGCCGCAGTAAAATGATTCTCCTCACTGCTTTTCACTAACAGCATGCTGCAAGTATAATTCTATTTCTCTCCAGTTACCGCACCGCTCAAACTGAGGTTTTTCCAAGGGCGTTTTTGCGTTCCAGGGTCTGTCATACACTGCGACCCGGCAGTTCTCTATGCGTTTTAAATGCCCAAAGGCAGATGGCGAGTCTTCCACTGCAAAATCAAAGTGCAGTTTTGAGAACTCTTCCACAGTAAGGGTCTGTTCCAAGTCGCTGTCCGAAAGCGGCTGCTCGCGTCCGTACTTGTCAACAAATATAATCGGAAGGCGTTCCAGTCCGTGCTGTCTGAGCCAGTCTTTTGAGGCCGCCGATGATGAGAAGGGCCTTCCGGTTACAATCTGAACATCGTGTCCCTTGTCGAGCCAGGAATTCAGCGTGGAGACAGCACCCGGAGTCTCCTCGTATGACAGGAGGGCTTCTTTTGTATGCGCCGCATTCATCATATCAAGATATTCATCATCTGTAAGGCCGAAGGATTTCTGCAGGTTGAAATATACTATATTCCCGTACGGAATATTTTTATTGAACATTTTCTTTACAAGAGCCGAAAAAAAACGGGCGGTCTCGCAAATCACATCATCAAAATCCACATAAATTCTCATTGGTTTATTATAGCAGAAAAAAGAATCTTATGCTACAATGACTGCAAGGAGCGACAAATGAAATTAAATAGAATCATTGCTTTGACACTCATTATGGGTGCGGGTATTTTTTCTGCCTGCGCAAAAGAAATGAGGAATGCCGTCCTCTCATTCAGCGGAAATGATCTGCAGACCGGCGATAGCATCACCGAAGAAATTTTTGCGTCATCAAAGATTACACTTGTCAATATCTGGGGCACATTCTGCTCGCCCTGCAAAGCCGAGCTTCCTGACCTGGAAGAACTTTACCAGAACACCAAGAAAGACGGAATCAACATTACAGGAATTTTGTGTGATGCCTTTAACAACAGCGACTACAATGTAAAAGAGGTAAAGAAAATTCTAAAGGAAAAGGGCGTTACCTACACAAATATTCTTATATCACCGGAAACTGTCTGGCTTAATAAAATTGAGGCTGTTCCCACTTCTTTTCTGGTTGACAAAGACGGAAGGATTATCGGACGGCCCATTATCGGAACACGAAGCGCCGGTGAATACAAAAGGCTTATTGAAAGCGCGCTAAAAACACAGGAATAAGAAATGACTTTAAAAAAGGATTCTCAATTTCTTATAAGCACTTTGCGCCTTGTGATCTTTATTGCAGGAATCTCTTTTATTCTCATCGGAATAAAACGGGGAGAAGTAAAGGAAGTCTTTAACAAGGCTGTAAGAATCTGTCTGGAGTGCATAGGAATTGTCTGAAAATCTTATTCTCAGGAAAAAGCGTAAGGTCACCCAGGGATTGTCAGCCCTTCTCTCCAACGCGCACTTTACGGGGCTTGCGTCCTCTTCCATTTACAAGGGACCGCTAAAAAAAGTCTGCGTGCCGGGACTACACTGCTATTCCTGCCCGATGGCGGCGGCATCCTGTCCCGTAGGCGCTTTTCAGGCGACGGTGAACTCAGCTAAATTCTCCTTTTCCTTTTACGCCACGGGTTTTCTGTCCCTGATTGGAATTTTTACGGGCCGTTTTGTATGCGGCTGGCTATGTCCTTTCGGTCTGTTTCAGGAAGTGCTGAATAAAATTCCGCTTCCAAAAATAAAAGTTCAGAAAGGCGCCGATAGAATTCTGCGGTTTTTAAAGTATTTTATTCTGACGGTTTTCGTAATACTGGTTCCGATTTTTGTCGCAGATGAATTTGGCGGAGGTTTTCCGGCATTCTGTAAATACATATGCCCGGCAGGAATCCTTGAAGGCGGAGTTCCGTTCGTGCTTCTTGACGAGGGCTTACGAAGCACCGTAGGATTTCTATTTAAATGGAAGATGGCAATACTGATTCTGACTATTGTCCTTTCCATTTTAATTTACAGACCTTTCTGCAAGTACATATGCCCTCTCGGAGCATTTTACTCTTTCTTTAACAGGATTTGTTTTTTTAGACTGAATCTTGATAAAACAAAATGCATAAGGTGCGGAAGATGCGGCGATGTTTGTCCAATGCAGGTTTCCATGCCGGAAAAAATCAACGCCGCGGAATGCATTCACTGCGGAAAATGCATTGACGAGTGTTCCGAAAAGGCGATTTCAATTCTCTCAAAGGCAAGGTCTTTAAGCAAATGAAACTCTCAGAAATTACGACACCTGTTTCAACACTCTCCGGAATAGGGCCAAGCACAATCAAACAATTTGCCGCCCTTAATGTATTTACAATCTCCGACTTACTGACTTTCTTTCCGCGCGACTACAAGGACCGCACAAAAAGAGTCTGTCTCAAGGAGTTTGAGACAGCAAGAGAAGTTCACACTATTGCGGAAGTCATAGGGCACGAGTGGTTCGGCTACGGCCGCATGAAAACCTTAAAAATAATAATACGAGACAAGACTGCCCGCGCAGAGCTCATCTGCTTTAACAGACCCTTTTTGGAAAATAAATTTCCTGTAGGCTGCATAATTGCGGTGACAGGAAATTTCTTTATAAAATTCAACGCGCTGCAATCGTCTTCTTTTGAGGCCGAGAAAATTTCTGACGGAAACGAGACTGATATTCTGGACGGACGGGCACTGGACGCATTTGACGGGACAACCATTCCCGGAAGCGGAATCATTCCCGTCTATCCGCTGACGCAAGGGCTCAGCCAGAAGAAAGTCGCTAAGGCAGTGCATGCGGCACTGTCTCAATACCTCAAGGGAATTGACAACGACCTTCCGCACGGGATAATTCAAAAACGAGAACTCCTTTTTAAGCAGGAGGCGATTCAAAAAATTCACGAGCCGAAAAACCATGCCGACATAGAAAAAGCCCGCCGGACACTTTCATACGAGGAACTTTTTTACCTGCAGAAAGCCGTACTCACAAGAGCCGTAGAGCACAAGGGCGCACTTCCGGCTCTGGAACTTTCGAAAGCGGCGGAGACAGATTCAGAGAAAGGCTTGGACGGCAGAACAAAAGAATTTTCTCCGCGTCAGGCGGCGCTGCTTGAACGACTTCCATTTGCACTTACAAAGGATCAGATGAGCGTCATCATTCAAATGAACAGGGACATTGACAAGGGCTACGGCGAGCGGGCGGCCTTAATCCGCCCCGGGGCAAAATGCCACAAGGCACCCTACACCATGCAGCGGCTGCTTCAGGGAGACGTAGGCTCAGGAAAAACACTCACGGCGCTCTTTGCCTGTCTCCGTGTAATTGACTGGGGCGGACAGTGCGCTTTTATGGCACCGACAGAAATTCTTGCAAGACAGCACGCCGACAATACGGCCAGGCTGCTTGAAGCCGTAGGGGTCAGAACCGCATTCTTATCCGGCAATGTAAAGGCATCTGGAAGAACGCCGCTGCTGCGCGCGCTGAAGAACGGAGAGATTGATATTCTTGTAGGCACGCACGCACTTTTTAGCAAGACCACGGTCTACAAGGACCTGCAGCTGGCGGTAATTGACGAGCAGCACCGCTTCGGAGTCATGCAGAGGCAGGCTGTTGTGGAAAAAGGACGGGCTCTGGTTTCTGAAGAAACCGGAAGCCACAATAAAATCTATGCAGCACCGCACCTTCTTATGATGAGTGCGACTCCGATTCCGCAGACTTTGGCACTTACAATATACGGAGACTTGGACATTTCTGCAATAAGAACAATGCCGTCCGGAAGAAAGCCGGTTACCACATATCTGGTTTCAGAAGGCCACGAGGAGAATGCCTACAGTGCGGTGGCGCAGGAAATTCAAAAGGGGCACCAGGCATATTTTGTATATCCGGCAATAGAAGATAATCCCGATGCGGAAGACGACGAGGCAATAAAAAGCGCGACAACCGCATTCGAGCGTCTCTCCAATAAATTTCCGCAATTTAAATGCGCCCTGATTCATTCAAAGATTACCGAGGAAGAGCAGGCAAAAATTCTAAACGGATTCCGCTCCGGAACGGTTCAACTGCTGGCGGCGACAACCGTCGTGGAAGTCGGGGTAGATGTTCCCAACGCAACCTGTATGGTAATAGAAGAAGCGGACAGATTCGGTCTCTCACAGCTTCATCAGCTGCGGGGACGGGTTGGTCGGGGAAAAGATCAGTCCTACTGCTTTTTGATTTACAGGAAGAATATCACTCAGAACGGAATCGAGCGTATTAAGGCATTGAGGCAGACCACCGACGGATTTAAGATTGCGGAGGAAGATTTGAAACTCCGCGGCCCCGGCGAGATTACAGGAAGAGCCCAGAGCGGAGACCTCCGTCTGGGCATCGCCGATTTGAGCCGTGACAAAGATTTACTGATGCAGGCAAGAGTCGATGCCTACGCGGATGTTCAGGCGGCTATGTAAGCGTCAAGACGGCGCATTCTTGCCGGAAGACGGACTCGCTCGATGGCAGTCTTTTCAATCTGACGGATACGCTCTTTTGTAAGAGAGCATGCATCTCCGACTTCTTTTAAAGACATGGGCTTTGAGCCGTTGAGACCGTAGCGTAGTTTAAGAACATTCGCCTCTTTTGGTTTGAGTGTTCCGAGAACACCGTTAATCTCGCGGCGCATAGCGTGCTTGAGAGAATGATCTTCGGGACTTTCGTAGCGCTTGTCCTCGATAAAGTCGCCGACTATTGAATTGTCGCTGTCGCCGCCGGAAACGCTGGCATCGAGAGAAAGCATTTCCTTTGAGATATTTATCAGTTCACGGACATGATCGCTTTCCATTCCGAGAACGCTCGCAACATCGCGGATTTCCTGCTCCTCCGAATTGTGGCGTGAAAGAGTTTTTTTCGCGCCGTTGATTTTTACGAGTTCGTTAACACGATTAAGCGGCAGGCGGATGGCGTTCTTCTTTTCGTAAATGGCTTTGAGAATGCTCTGGCGAATCCACCAGACAGCATAACTTATAAAGTGGTATCCTTTTGATACATCAAATTTATCGATGGCAGTCAGGAGTCCTACATTTCCTTCGCTGATCAAGTCCTCCATTTCCATTCCGCTGTTGCGGTATTTCTTTGCGACATTGACCACAAAACGCAGGTTGGCGCTTACAATTTTATCGCGGGCCGCCTTATCCCCCTTGCTGGCCTTTACAGCCAAGTCATTTTCTTCCTCACGGCTCAGGAGCGGAACCTTGTTGATTTCTTTGAGATAAAGTGAAAGAATGTTTTCGTCGTTTGCCATCATTTACTCCTATAAAAAGCCAGCAAGGAAATTTCAATTTCCGACTTGACTTTTCAAGCGCATTCGCAATGAAATGAGAATGTGCGGTTAATAATAAGTTTGCAACGCAAACTTGGAGCAGACAAGAACTGCGGTATTTTTGCAGTTTTTATCTTACACTTAATAACTGGCATAAAGCGTGCCAATTTTTTTTAACAGTGAATTCCTGCTCCAAAGAGTGGTTTTTTATCGGAATTTGCTGAAATTCCTGTAAAATTCCTTGACTTTTGGCGGAATTTTTATTAGTTTTTTAGATACCGCCAGTTTTTTCTGTATCATTTTGGCGCAGAGGCTTTTTTCAGGGCAAAAAATGCGTCAAATTGACACACCCATATATTTTTCTATAATTTCTCCATTTCTCTAAAATTCAGTGGATTTTTTTTCAATAATGTGATATAATTGGCAGATAGGAATTAAAAAACGCGGAGATCATTATGCCTAAAGCCATTCAATATAACAAAGGCTCGATTATTTACTTTGAGAATGATCGGGACGATCGAATTTTCATTCTGCAAAAAGGCAGCATAATTCTTACAACAACAAACCAAGATACCGGTGCCGCCGAGGCACAGCAAATTTCAAACGGTGAGTTTTTTGGTGTAAAATCCGCGCTCGGACATTTTCCGCGCGAAGAAACCGCCACCGTCCTTCAGGATACAATTGCAATCTCAATGACAGTTCCTGAATTTGAAAATATTTTCAGCAACAACAAGCAGGTTGTCTATAAAATGCTCCGTGTTTTTTCCGGACAGCTGCGTCAGGTGCACAAGGCGACACAGACACTTCTCTCGACAGATGACGGAGCCAGCCAGCAGGACGGAATGATTTCCGTGGCAAAATCTTTTTATGACGATGAAGAGTACCGCGCCTGCTGCGATGTCTGCATTAAATATCTTACCCACTTTCCTACAGCGGCTGACAAGGGTGCGGTGGCAAAACTTTATGCCGACTCAAAAATCCGCCACGAAAAAAAGGGTAAACAGGGAGAACAGGTCGCCGCCGTCCAGACAAATTACACAGGCGCCCTAAAACAGTTCATGCTTCCGGCCTTTGAACGCTTTCAGAAAAAGTACGAGCCTGAGCAGGTCATCATTTCCGAATTTGAGCCCGGTGACTCTTTCTATCTTATTCAGAGCGGTGAAGTTCAGCTTGTAAAATGCGTGAACGGAGTTAAGAAAAACCTTGACATTTTAAAACCCGGAGAATTCTTCGGCGAGATGGCAATTCTTGACAACTCACCTCGTTCAGCAACATGCATGGCTATAGGTCCTGTTGAGTGCCTTGAGTTCAACAAGGCAAACTTTGAGGTTCTTGTAACAGGAAATCCGCAGATTGCGATAGTGCTTCTGAAACTTTTCTGCAAGCGCATCTATGACCAAAAAAGAAGACTCCGCATTCTTACAATAAAAGACTCACAGGCCAGAATAGCCGACACAATCTGCATGTTCGACGAGATGAACCCGCCTCTCAAAACGAGCGAAAAGGCACGGAGACTCCCGCTTACACAGCAGGATATAAGCTCATGGTCGGGCCTCCCGCTCCAGGAAGTTCAGGAAGAGATGCACAAGTTTTCCGGCAGCGGCAAAGTCCAGATTTTTGACGGCTACATAATCGTCAATAACATTAACGATATGCGCCGCATCGTGGAATTTAAAACCCAGCCGAAACTATGATCACATCTTTGGCAGGAAAGGAACAAGAACGAGGCTCATCGCGCTCCGCATGACCGTAAGAGTGCATTCAGCCAGGAAAAGACGCGCGCTTACAAGTTCCTTTGTTCCTGCGGCAAGAATCGGACAGTTCTGATAGAATTTACTGAACAGTTTGGCAGTCTCATAGAGAAAGGCGGTTACAGCACTGGGGTCAAAATTGGCCGCAGCCCTGGCAACCACATCAGGATAAGAGCCGAGCTGTTTGATAAGTTCCCACTCATCACCACTTGTAAGCAGGGCGCATGAGGCCTCGGAACCGTCTGGAGCAGAGCCGTTTTCCTCCGCCTTTGAAAGGATAGAAGAAATGCGGGCTCCCATGTACTGCAGGTAGGGTCCGGTATTTCCGTTAAAAGAAAGGGATTCTGCAGGATTAAAAAGCATGTCCTTGATAGGTGTCGCCTGAAGCAGATAATAATGCAGGGCGGCGAGAGCGACTTTTTCGGCAACATCGTCGGGGTTATCCAAATCCTTGTCACGCCCCTTTTCCTTAATTTCCTTTAACGCGTCGGCGTGAAGATTGTCAATCAAATCGTCGGCATCGACAACAGTTCCCTCACGGCTCTTCATGCGTCCGTTGGGAAGATTTACAAGACCGTAGCTCAGGTGATAGAGTTTTTTTGCCCAGTCAAAGCCGAGTTTTTTGAGAATATAGAACAATACCTTAAAATGGAAGTTCTGCTCGCTTGCAACAACATAGACCAGCTGGTTAAAGGGCCAGTCGTTATGGCGGCTTATTGCGGTTCCTATGTCCTGAGTAATATAGACTGAAGTTCCGTCCGAACGGAGAAGAACTTTTTCGTGATCCTCGCCGTCCTTGCCCTTTCCGACAGCCTCGGTTACATCAACACGGACAGAGCCGTCCGGAGCCTTAAAGAAAATTCCTGCATCCAGTCCCTTTTGAATTTCGTCTTTTCCCTTGAGATAGGTTTCGCTCTCAAAGTAAAGCTTGTCAAAAGAAACGCCTGTTCTGTCGTATGTCTCCTGAACTCCATTTAAAGTCCAGTCATTCATCTTCTGCCAGAGGGCGCGGATTTCCTTGTCGCCGGCCTCCCATTTTACCAGCATTTCCTCTGCCTGTGTCTGAACCTCCGGGTGGGCGGTTTCCGGCTTGTCCTTTTCGCCCTTGAGATAACTGTCAAATTCAACATAGCACTGGCCTACAAAGTGGTCGCCCTTAATGCCGAGAGTCTCAGGCGTGTCGCCCTTTGCCTCGTGGAACATTTTGTATGCCAGCATACTCTTGCAGATGTGAATGCCGCGGTTATTGATAATATTCACCTTGAATACATCCGCGCCCGCCTTTTTTAGAATGCGTGAGACAGACTCGCCCAATGCGTCGTTACGCATATGCCCGAGGTGAAGGGGTTTGTTTGTATTGGGCGAGGAAAATTCAACCATAATATTCTGACCCGCAAGCGGGGCCTTTCCGTCAGAGCCGAAAGTGCCGTATCTGTCGCCCTCGTCGGAAATCTTTTTTAATATTGAATAAGACTGATTTTCCTTGTTGAGCTTAAAGTTAATATAAGGCCCGACGGAAAGTATTTCTCCGAGAGCGCCCGTGTCAACGCCTCCAATGGAGGAAGCGCCTTTGAGGATTGCCGCGATGCCCGCCGAAATCTGCGGAGGCCCCATGCGAAATGCTTTTGCAAATGGAAAAAGCGGAATGCCGATGTCGCCCATTTCCGGATCCGGCGGATTTTCCAGAACCAGTCTTGACGGGTCAATGTCATCGGCCGGAATATTTTTTTCCGCCTTGAATTGATTTAAGGCCGCTGTAACAGCGGCGCGGATTTGATCTTTAATGTCTGCCATTCTTTTATTGTAACAAATTCTGTTGTTTTTTGCAATTCCATGTGTTATAATATTTGTCATGAGAATCAGGAAATTTATTATAACCGGAATTTTGTCAGCAGGCCTAACAATCTTATCCGGCTGTATATTTGAAACAGACGGAAGCAATTATTACACCAACGGAAGCGAAGGCTACAATTACAAGTCCAACATTACGGAAAGCGTTACCGACACCTATGACGGAACCACCGGAATGTTCACGGTCGAGCCTACAACCAAATACCTTACGCTGAAAGGTGTAAACGGAAAGACGCTTTATCTTGCCCATACAAATCCGACAAATAAGAATTTATACGGGACGGACGGGACTTATTATGTCAGAGTCGCATGTGTATTTCCAGGCTTTGAGTCAAATATTTCTGCAAATGTTTCCAGAAGCGCTTCCGATGAACTGCTTACAACGGCAATACAGGAGACCGTAGAGACAGCTCCGCTAAATGCCGACGCCATAATATACAACATGAATCTAAAGGCGATTCAAAGCGAAAAGTCTTTGTCAAGAAATGTTTCCGCCTCTTATTCCCTTGCGACAGACTCAAATGTAAAAAACTATAGCGATAACGATACAGAAAGCTTTAATTATTATAGGTTTGAGACCGACGGAACTTACTCCTTTCAGAAAGATAAAACTTTTAAGCTTTTATCGGGCAATGCTGATTACAACATTTGGGTAGAAGACAGTGATTCAACCTATAAAGATAACGAAAGCAAATTTAAAACCGCCGCCCTTGCTGTCGGCAGTTTCTTTATCAGCGGTTACAAAATTGTAAAAGAAATATACGGGGAAGCGGCAAGTTATATTTATGACTATCAGGGGGGCTATCAAAAATATGCGCCCATGAGCACTTACTCAAGAACCGGAGAAAAAATCAACATAATGCTTGCGGATCTTGGCATAGCAGGCATTCTCGGCTACCATAATACAGAGGACATAACATCATCGCAAAATTCCAATATAGGACGCTTCATTTACATCCACTCACCTTCGCTCATAGATAGTATAGACACGGCAAAAACCACTTCCCTGCATGAATTCTCACACCTTATTTCCGCCACACAGAAAACCATGGAGCATGGACAGACATGGTCATATTGGTACGGCGAGTTGCTCGCAATGCTTTGCGAGGAAATGATGCAGGATTATCTGGGGATAGATAATAACGATTTTTCAATGGAGACCGGGAAAGTAACACTGTCCATTTCTCCAAAAGCCCGTCTTTCTACGGCAAACTTTTGCGGAGGACTGACAGGTCTTACGGGACAGACGGTCTACACCTATGCCGCCACCTTCCAGTTTGGAACATGGCTCGTCAGAAAGTTCGGGGGAATAAGTTTCTTAAAGAAATTGGCAACCAACGGCTATGTGGACTTTGAGTCAATTCTGCGTGCGATAAAAGACGAAAAAGACCAAATTTATTCAGTAGACTCACTCTTACAGGAATATGCGGGAGATCTTCTGACTTTTGAAAGCGGCTCCCCTCTTAACCAAAAGTTAACCTGTACCTGTGGAGACGATAATTCTACTTACACATACAATTTCTATCCTATAAATCTTTGGGATTCAAGTCATTTTTATGACTGGACTGATGTTAGTAAAATATGGTGTGATTCCAGCAATGAAGAACGCTATACTAAAAACAAGACTTGTGCTATTTCTCTATTACCGGACGGGAATATCTTTTCAACGGCCAGGAAAGAATACACCACAACACCATATGAGGCATATATAGGGCCTGCGATGCTTAAGACAAGTACAATCTTTACCAAAATTGGACCTTACGGATACTCACTCAATTATATCGGAAAAGCCCAATCTGAGTCCGTAACGATTCAGTTTGCCGCAGTATCTGATAAATTTGCCGACACGCTTACGGTGTGGGTAAAATAATTCAGCATCATAAAGCAGGGGATTGGGTTCAAAAGGCTCGCAGAATGGTGTTCGCCTTTTGAACTCCAAGTTCGCGTCGCGAACTTTCTTATCAACTGCGCTTCTTGCGAAGCACGCTAAAAAGTCTTTCGGAAACTGAAGTTTCCTGCAAGACTTTTTATGGGAGATTGGGTTCAAAAAGCTCGCAGAATGGTGTTCGCCTTTTGAACTCCAAGTTCGCGTCGCGAACTTTCTT
>CAYFWC010000029.1:0-7782 GCA_964346805.1 uncultured Treponema sp.
TGAAAAAAAATCTGATATTTTTTTACCGCTGGTCTGCGTGCGATTCTCCGCCGGCATCAGCAGAAAGCCGGTTAGGTTTTCTGTGACCGGATTGGTTTGCGGAAGATATGCAATGTCCTGTGAGCTGATAAGACTGCGGACACTTTGACGGTAAAAAAAATAAAAAGCTTTCCATACCCGTCCACCGGTGTGCCGGAGACATATTCTAGCAGGAAATCTTAAGTCCGTCGTATGCCGGTTCAACAGAGCCGCCCTGCCGAACAATTTTTTCCAGCGCCGGGTATTTGCATAGAATTTCCCTAAAGTATTTTTTTATTTCTTCATGGGTTGAGTTGTGTGTCATGTGCGTTGTCCATGTATGTTTTGCTTGAATGCGGTCAGCTAAAGCCAACGCCTCTTCAAATGAAAAATGGGTTGAGTGGCTTTTTTTTCTAAGGCCGTCTATAACCGCATGCTCAAGAATTCCGGCGTTTTCCCTGATAAGGCGGACTGTTTTATCGCTGATAAAATTGCAGTCTGTAAGATATGCGATGGAATGCTTGTTATTGCCGCTGCCGTATGTCGAAATAAGGTATCCTGTTGTGCTTATCTTTCCGTGCTTCATTGGCAGTGAGATTATTTCCATGCCGCCTGTTTTGAGAGGTGTCTTAGGCTTTAGTTTTCTTGTGTTCAGCAGTTTTATGCGCGGTTTTCCGCCTCCCAGCTGGGTATGCATAAAGATATAGTCAAAGTGCGTCTTTACAATTTTTCTTGTTCTTCTGTCTGCGTAAATGTGAATGCCCTCAGGCGGCGCATTACGGGAGGGGGCGTCAGGGGCCTCCGGATGGTTCATCTTTGAGTGACTGAATACACGGATGTCGTCCAAGCCGTGCAAGTGGTCCGCATGACCGTGCGTAAGGAGAATCAAATCCAGCGCCGTAAGGTTTTCCCTGAGCGCCTGACTTCTAAAGTCCGGCCCCAAATCTATCAGAATATTTGTTGTTTTTCCTTCAAATTCATTCTGTATAAGTGCGGCGGCACGAAGTCGTTTGTCATGAGGGTCTTCCGACTTGCATACCCTGCACTGGCATGCAATGACTGGAACTCCGTTGCTTGTTCCGCTTCCTAAAATTGTAAGAGTCATATTGATATAAAAGATAAAACGCTTTTTTTATTTTGTCAATAATCGCAGAAAATAAAGAAAGCGCTTGTTGGGATTGAATTGTATGCAATTCACTTGAATTTATTTTAATTTTATGCTATCTTGATAAGATGCAGGTAGTGAGAAATGAACCGGTGGAACTGCGTCTTGATAATATGCTTTGCTTTGCCCTTTATGCGTGTTCCCGGGAAATTATAAAAGCGTACAAGCCGATTCTGGATCCATGGGGCTTGACCTATACAGAATATGTAGTTTTAATGGCTCTTTGGGAAAAGGATAGTGTTCCTGTAAAGCAGCTGGGTGAAAAAACTTTTTTAGATTCAGGTACTTTAACTCCGCTTTTAAAGAAAATGACCGCGAAAGGTCTTGTCAACCGTGTGCGTTCGGCAGATGACGAGAGAAGTGTAATCATTTCCCTTACTCAAAAGGGGAGAGGTCTTGAAAAGAAATGCAGCGGTAATACCGACAAGCTTATTTGCTCCGCAAAACTTGACCAGCTGGACGGCGAGATTCTTATGAAAAATCTTCACAAAATGCTTGAGGAATTTAAGAAAACGGATAAAAAATCAGGGAGTCTCTAAAAAGCCGGTTTATTGAATTTTAAGAGACTGCCCTTATTCTTCCGTAAAACCGCAGCCCGTCTTGTTCATCGTTTCGTAGAAGTTGGGAAACGAGACCGAGGCGCACTCAGCGTCTTTTATCGTAACCCTTTCTCCCGCCGGGAGCGCAAGGCCGAGACATGCGAATGCCATTGCTATGCGGTGGTCCTTGTAGCTTTCTATCTCCCCGCCGTGGAGGGGCTCTCCGCCGTTGATTACCATAAAATCATCGCCCTCTTCCACGGAGGCGCCGAGTTTTTCAAGTTCTGATTTTAATACTTTTATGCGGTCGGTTTCCTTTCTGCGGCAGACTGCTATGTCTTCGATTACGGTTTTACCGGATGCGAAGGCGGCTGCTACTGCTACCGCGCATATTGCGTCAGGCAGACCGGAAAGGTTTACATGATACTCGCCGCCCCGGGCGGCGAGTTTTTTTCCGCCTCTTACGGTCAGAGTGGAAGAAGCCTTGTCGCTTTTTATGTCAGCTCCAAAATCCTTAAAAATATCAAGGATTTTGTCATCGCCCTGACTTCCTGAAAAATCAACATTGTCTATTGTAATTTCTGAGTCTGTCAGAATGGCCGCTAAAAGCGGAAAAGCGACGCCTTCCCAGTCGCTCGGGATTGTCGAGTCGCGTGCGGAAATTGTTTCGCTTCCCTTTACGCTGATATGCTTAAAGTCATCCGAAATTTCAACTTTTGCCCCGAACTCCTCGAGCCAGATTTTTGTCATTGTGAGGTATGGCATCTCTTTCGGGTCGCTCAGTTCAATCTGAATGCCTTCTTTTATCCTTAATGCCGCCATCATAAGGCCTGTTATGTACTGGCTGGAAATTGAGCCTTCGGTATGAATTACACTTTTTCCCTTGCAGGGACCTTTTACCACAAGCGGACAAGTCTTGCTTCCGGGAACCGCTGTCCATGAAGAAGCGCCAGTCTGGTTTATTACATCTGCGACATGGAAAACAGGCCGCTTGCGGATACTCTCGTCTCCAGTAAAAATACTTGTTCCCTCAAAAGTGGCGCAGATGGGCGACAAAAAATAAAGCAGGGAACCGGAATTTCCTACGTTGACTACATCTGTCGGAAGGTGAATGCCTTTTCCGGCACCTGTAACAGACCAGTAATTGCCGCCGGAAAAATCGACCTTTGCGCCCAAAAGCGGAATTGCTTCCGCCGCGCTAAGGCAGTCCGCGCTGGGAAGCGGATTGTAAATTTTTGAAACGCCGTCAGCAAGGGCGCTCAGGATAAGAGCGCGGATTGTGTGGCTTTTAGAACCGGGAACCGTAATATGTCCGGACAAGCTGTGAGCCGAGGAGGTAATCTTCATAAATATCCTTTTTTATGGCCCATATGCGAATCGAACGCACAACCTGCCGCTTAGGAGGCGGCCGCTCTATCCAATTGAGCTAATGGACCGAATTTTTTGTCACTTAAGACTGAATTTCAAAATTGTAATAATATCCACGCTTGACAAATCCCATAAAACCGTCCTTTTTGGCATCTTCTTTTGTCGCGTCATCATCGTAGTGGCAAAGGAAAATCTTGTTGCGGATTTCTTCAGGCAAAGTCTTTAGTTCTCCGTAACTTGTATGAACCGGGCTTTTATAGGAAGCGCAGTCATGGAATATATATTCAATGTTAAAATCTTCGTAAACCTTTTTAAAGAGACCGGAGTCAAATTTTGTGTCGCCTGTAATAAGAATGCGTCCGTCAATTACAAGCCCTTTTGACCGGAAACCTCTTCCGCGGGAATCCTTTGCAGTTGAATGCAGTGTGTCAAAAATCTTTATGTCGATTCCCTTTTTACCTCCGATACTCACGCTTTCGTAGATATGCTTGCCGGCACGGACTTTTTCCGGCTTTACCTGAATAAAATAGTCGTCAAAGGAAATCGGGTGGCCGTCGTTAGTCTGGCTGTAACCCATTCCGCCGCGAAGCGAGTCTTCCCAAAGGATTTTCTTGTACTTATCGTCTATGATAAGTGAAGGTCGTTTCTTCGTTCCGAAATAGTTCAAAAAACCGACTTCCTCAACGCCGCCTATATGATCCGCATGCGAGTGTGTGAGAAAAATATTTCTTATAAAAGTTATGTCGCTTTTAAAATCCTGGAATGCGAGCGGACAGAGTGTGCCACAATCGATAAGCAAATGGTTGTTGCCTTTGATTGCAAGCATGTTTGTCTGATAAAATTTCTTGCTAAAAGCGCTTCCCGTACCTAAAAAAAACAATTCAAGGTTACCGGAATTCTTTAATTCAAGAACTGCTCCAACTTTCCGAATCTTCATCTTTCCCTCAAGGATATTATATAGTTTTTTTTTACTTTTGGCAACTAGCAAGCGTATATATATCTTCAACGCCTTTGACTAAAAGTCCCTGCATGCCCAGCTCCAGTGCCGGCGCAATGTCAAGGTCGTAGCGGTCTCCAATGCTGAGGCATTCATCCGGCTCCACGCCGCATTCCGCCGCCGCCAGAATGAACGGCTCTTTTGCCGGCTTTGATTTTTTGCAGATGTCGAGCCCTATAATCTTAGGAATTATTTTATCAATGCCCAGGGCGACGAGTGTTTTTTGCGCCGGCAGCACGGGATTGTTCGTAACGCAGATGAGTCTGTATTTTTTTGAGAGGGTTTCAAGCGCCTTCTGCAGTTTTAAGTCAGGCGATAGAAATTCCGCCGGCTCCAGAAGTTCCCTGCGCCACTTTATGCTCTCTTCTATCGGAATGCCAAAAGAGGCGAGCGTATTGCAGAGACTGACTTTTTTTCCGCCGTTTTTGTCCGCAAAACTCTTGCGGTAGTCACCAACCATCTTTCTTGCCTCGTCGTCTTTTATTCCCCGGAGGCGGGCAAAATGACGCACCTGGCAGTCCACCTGCTCAAAGGCATAGGCGGCGTTTGTGTATAAGGTTGAATCAATGTCAAAGATAATTGCCTTTACCCGCGAAAAGTCTGTCGGGCCGTCTTTTCTGACAATTGCGTCTGCCGCTTCCCGTATATCCTTGTAAAGTCCGAGTTTTACAAAGGCAAAGGCCGCGTTTCCCAGCAGTTCGGCATCCGGAATCTGTGCCGTCACAACATTGATCTTTGCGGCGGTTTCTTTTGCCTCAATCAGTTTCCTGTCCCGTGCCTGTCCGCCTGTTATCGTGACGCTTTCATCAACGGGCTCACCGCTCAATTCCGCCGCCTGCCGCAAAATGCTTATTCCCTTTGCGAAAATTTTTGCCTTTTCTTCCGGGCTGTCACCGGGATCTTCGATTAAGTATGAAAGGTTCCAAAAACAGTCCGCAACAGAAGGCATTACACGGAGCGGAGCGCCATTTATTCCGTCTGCCTGTAAGACTGAAGCGTCTGGCGGCGTTGAGATGCATAGATTGATTCCCTCGCTGGAACCGGCTCTGTCGCAAAGCCTTCCCGGTGTGAGCGTATTGCTGCCGATAAGGGCTGCGATAAAGTCCGGGCCTGTTACAAAAACCGTAACCGCCGGAAGACCAAATTCTTCGGGGTTTTCTCTTACAGTCCTTGCCGTAAAGCCCGGTGCTGTCCACAGAGTTTTTGTCCTCTCGTAAGAGCCGGGAAAAAGGCGTTTGAATGCCTCTACGCGCGGGGCGTAAATAGCCGCCTGTGCCTGTGGCATGGATTCAAGCTTTAAAATTGAGGTGCCGTCATTGCCGCTTTTTATATTCTTCTGGCAAGAACTTTGCTCATAAGGAACTTTTTCAGACCAGAGGAGTGTGGTTCCGTCCTCCGACACAAGTGTAGGGCCGTTACCCGAGATGCTTATGGCGGAAATTTCGTGGCGCAAAGTCTCCGCCTGTCCGCAGGCTTCTTTTAACGCGCGGAGCCAGACTCCGGAAAATTCATTCGGTTTAAAATTAAAAGCGCCGTATTCGACGCGGGAACAGGTAAGAACCTTTCCCCTGCAATCTATTACGGCGGCCTTTAGAGAAGTACTTCCAATGTCAATCGCGACGACCTGCTTATTGGTCGTCATCGTTGACGCTTGCGTCCTGCTTTACGAGCTTTTCGATAATTCCCCGGTTGTCAAGCAAGTCGCTCAAAGACTGGTTGTGGTGAACGCGTGTTATTACATTTGCAAAGAGTCCCGATACATTCGTGTTGATATACCATTCCTTGTCTTTTAAGGCATCGTGGTAAACGGCGTTCGTTCCGATTATGCGGTAGAAAAGCCCCTGATTGTAGGCTTCGTCAAATAACTCGATGGCGTTTCCAGTAAAGAAGGGCAGTGAGATTGCGGCGATAACCTTTGTGGCGCCCTGCTCTTTAAGGAACTGCATAGCCTTTAACAGAGTTCCGCCCGTACCCAGCATATCGTCCGCAAGGAAAGCGACCTTTCCGCTGACATCGCCCAAAAGCTTGATAGCCTTTATGTTTGTTGAGTGTGCGTCCTGGGTTACGATTGAATAGTCGCGCTCCTTGTAAATCATTGCCAGCGGAAGTTTCAGTCCCGATGCGTAGAACTTGTTGCGGTCAATCGCGCCTGTGTCAGGAGAAACGACAACCATATCCTCTCTCTTGCCTGTAAGGTCCACAATCTTGGCAAGTTCACGGATAATCTGATAAGAAGCGTGCAGGTTCTCCAGAGAAATTGTTCCAAAAGCGTTGATGATTTCGCGCGAGTGAATGTCAAGTGTTATGATTCTCTTTACGCCGAGCATTTCATAAATGTGGCCGAGCATGGACGCTGTAAGTCCCTCGCGGCCCTTCTTTTTGTGCTGTCGGCTGTATGGGTAGGCCGGAACAACCAGAGTTATGTTGGCGGCTCCCGCCTGACGTATGGCATCGATTGTAACGAGCAGCGTCATCACATGGTCGTTCACGGAAAGGCGGACAGTGTTTTTTCCGTCGTTAAGTGTTATTGGATCGTGGTTCTCAACATCCTGAAAGACAAAAACATCTTTTCCTCGGACGCATTCCAAAAGTTCGGTTTTAAATTCGCCGTTCATAAAGTAGGTAAAGCGTGTCTTTACCTTGAAAACCGGCGGGCGGTACTTGTCAGTAGCACCCTTCATGCAGATGTCAGAAGTGTTTACATCGCTTCCGAAGTTTATTTTCTTGATTAGTTCGTTTTTGTCAAGTTCATATCTTTTTGAAATCACATCGTTCTTTAATGTAAAACGATGCTTATACATATGACGCAAGTGTGTGATAACTTCATCGGCAAAAACTTCACCGCCTGGGCAGGCGACAACCGCAAGATTCGTGGGCTCAGAGTACGGCATTTTTTAACCTCTGCAATGTGAATTGATTGATTTTATATTATCAAAAAGCATTATTTTAGTCAACTGGAAAAGGCCGGAGAATATGACGTTTCTATTTTTTTTGTCAGCCTTTTGCTTGTTTTACATGCAGATTCATGCTATAATAAAGGGCAGTTATGAAAGAGATTGAACTAAAAGCCCATGTCCATGATCGTGATTCCCTCTTGACAATGCTGAATTCCTTTTCCCGCTTTGACAGAATTATAATCAAGGACGATGAATACTTAAAACTTGAGAAGAACTGCTGTAATGAGGGAAACTCTCCCTGCCGCATAACGGCGCGCATCAGAACAGAAGAGCATAAATCTTACGATAATAAAAGTCTCGGGAAAAAAATATTCTTAACCTACAAGAAAAAAGAGCGCCGCGTTGATGAAAACGGCACCTCGGTTGAATTTAACGATGAGCTGGAGACTGAACTCAGTGATTCTGACTGCGTAAAAACCCTTCTGCTTGACTCAGGCTTTGAGCCTTATTTTACAAAGCACAAGGACACAATGAGTTTTTACGCCGATACTCCCTGCGGCAGGGCGCATCTCGAACTGTGCAATGTTCCGCCGCTGGGCGATTTTCTCGAGATTGAATTTGTCGCTGAAGCCCCTGACCCGGCCGCTCAGAAAAGAATGCGCTCCGAGCTTGAGGCTCTTATAATAAAAGCCGGTCTTAGTATTGAAGATATTGAAAATAAATATTATAGTGAATTATTAAAGGGGAGCGTGATAAAAATTACCTCCGTGTAATTTTTATCATTCAAGTTTGTTCAAG
>CAYFWC010000029.1:7882-14584 GCA_964346805.1 uncultured Treponema sp.
CAAACTTGGATACTCGCCGTCCCTGGCTCGCCGCATGCGCGGGGCATTTAAAAGGGAGCGTGATAAAAATTACCTCCGTGTAATTTTTATCATTCAAGTTTGTTCAAGCGTTGCTTTCACAAACTTGGATACTCGCCGTCCCTGGCTCGCCGCATGCGCGGGGCATTTAAAAGGAGAAGTTATTTTATGTTCAATCGAAGTGATTACAAAAAGGCTGCCAAGGCGCAGTTAAAAGGGCGCAGGCTGATTCCTGTTTTGACAACATTTTTGTGCGCTGTTATTCTTGGAATTTTTGGAAGTGTTTCCGCCGCAGGAACTGCGGATTCCGCACAAGTCTATTCAGATTTCGGCGCGAACGGTTTTAGATTCGGATATCATAACGGCTCGCCGTTTTTCACTGTGTTCTCGTTTTTACTTGGCTGTGTTGCCGCTGCATTTTTTCTGGCGCAAAAAAATGTGTTCTGCATAATGCAAAAAGATTCGCGTAAGATTGTCTTTGCTGATTTTATTACAGGCCTGAACCAGTGGTGGCAGGCTGTCCGCGGTTTTTTCTGGTATGGGCTTTGGGTATATCTATGGACGCTTCTGTTTATCATTCCGGGAATTATAAAGCATTATTCATATTCAATGATGTTTTATGTTATGGCCGAGAACCCGAAAATCAAAGTAACAAAGGCCATGAATATCAGTAAGGAGCTTACGCGCGGTTACAAGGGAGACCTTTTTGTAACCGATCTGAGTTTTGCAGGCTGGTTCTTCCTCTGCTGCCTTTCCGGCGGAATTGGATTTTTTTGGCTCATTCCTTATTATCAGATGACACTTACGAATGTTTATCAGGAACTAAAACAGGTTGCCTTAAAGACGGGCCGTATCAGTGAACCGGACTTTCAGTGATTGTTCATACAGGAGTTAAAAGATGAAAGAAGATAATAACGGAAATACACCTCAGGATATTATGAATGAGGGTGCAGCTCTGGAGAATATGTTTGCGGAAAATTTCTCTGACGGAGCCTTTGAGCCGGCCGGAACTAAACATTCCGCTGATAAAAAAAATTCTCCCCAAAATGCAAAAAAAGCGCGTAAAAGCGGGAGCGGTGCAGTCTTTTTGATTGTTGTCGCCGTAATCGCAGTTCTTGCCTTGGTTTATGGTATTGTTAACCGCAAGTCTTTTTCCAAACCTAAGATTTCCGGAGCGTCTTTATCCCGCTCCGTATCTTCAGAGCAGGATAAACTTATTCTAAAGGCTCCGTTCCTGAAGGCCTTCCGTGGTTCCGGAAAATACATCGCAAATCTTTACATAACAGGTGTTATAGAAGAAGCCAATGAAAACTACAATCAGGAATGGCTTTTAAATACAATTGAGGAATTGCGGAATGACGCGGACAACCTGGGAATCCTTTTGGTGATAGACTCTCCGGGCGGAACCGTGTACCAGGCTGACGAGGCGTATCTTGCCCTCCAAAAATATAAGAACAGCGGAAAAGAAGTATGGGCGTATTTTAAATCGCTTGCGGCTTCCGGCGGCTACTATATCGCCTGCTCGGCCGATGCTATTTACGCAAACCGCAATACGCTTACCGGAAGTATCGGTGTAATTGCCGGCGCATCGGTTGATGCTACCGGTTTTCTGGAAAAACTTGGAATTAAGTCCATAACATTCACGGCCGGAAAAAACAAAAACATGCTCAACTATAACTCGCCGCTCACGGAAGAGCAGCGTGCTATTATGCAGAGCGTTGCCGACGAGTGTTATGATCAGTTCACCTCGATTGTAGCCTCCGCAAGAAGAAAGTCAATCGGCGAAGTGAAGCTTCTTGCGGACGGTCGCATTTATACGGCGGGGCAGGCAAAGCGCAATGGTCTTATAGATTCAATCGATACTCTGGAAAACGCACAGCAGAGAATGCTTGACAAGGTTATCCGGGTTCAGAAAATAGATTCAGCGGAGGCTGATGAAATTGAGTTCCTTGACTATGAGTATGTTTACAATGCGCCGTTTATGAACAGAATGTTCAAGATGTTCTCGAACATAAAAAAGCCTGAGGGACTTGCGGGCGATGCGCTTACAGGCGCTGCTCTGGAAACGCTTATGCCGAACATAAAATATCCTGCATATTTATACAGGAATTAGTTTTTGAACAGTCTCCCTGATTCTTACTGCGATGGTTAAAATTAAGTCATTCCAATACAGCGGCTTAATTTTAACCCCTGCGGCTTGTCAAAAAAGTAACCGACTTTTTAGGCAGGCCCTTTATTCGGAGTACCATTCAGAAAGGGAGGCTGCCACTTCCTCAAGGTTTAGAGGCTTTTTAAATACTTTTTTTATGCCTAAATCTTCGGCTCGCTTTTCTATATTGTCATCTTGAAGGGCCGTGATTACAATAATCTCCGGGTGTCCGAAAGAATTGTCTGCCTTTATCCGGTGGCAGAGAGAAAAACCGTCTACGCCCGGCAAATCCAAGTCCAAAACTACAAATCCCGGCTTTTCCTTTGACATTATTGCGCCGGCCTCAAAGCCGTCAAAAGCCTGAAAAAGTTCCAGAGAACCATATTTCTTTAAGAAATACTTTGCAAGAACTGTATTAAGCCCCTTGTCGTCATCGACAATGAGAACTGTTTTTGCTCCGCCAGCCAGTTTTATAGAGTTTTCCTTTAGAATTTCTTCCGGAATCTGCATTTTGCGTTCGATCATAAAAGAGATCAAGTCTTCAGGATAAACTCTGAACTGCCCTCCGGGAGTTTTGAAAGCCTTTAGGTAACCAGCTTTTATCCAGTTAATTGCAGTTTGATTTACTACGCCGCAAATGTGTGCGACTTCCAGTGCTGAATAAATCACCGGCTTCTTAGAATTTCCGTTTCCCATATATCCATTTTACCACGAAATTTCAATTTTTTCAAGTAAAGATCGGGTCATCTTATAACTGAATCCCGCTCTCAGCATTGCGGCAAGAAGTTTCTCGCCGCTTTTTCCCTGTCTTAAGAATTTTTCCAAAGCCCGCGCTCCGATTTCTTTCTCATCGTATTCCTCAAAAAAATCTTTTACGGCGCTTTGAGCCGTTTCCTTGCAGATACCTCGGGCGGCGAGTTCTGACAGGAGACGGCTCGCTCCCTCCGTCTTCGTAATGCGGCGGGCGCTTAGCCAGGAACGGGCAAAACGCTCGTCACTCAAAAAACCCCGGTTCTCAAGATAGTCCAGCGCCTCGCTGACAGCCGTCTTGTCGTAATTTTTCTGAAGAAGTTTTTTTGTAAGTCCCGATCGGCACTGCTCACACCGTTCAAGGTAGGAGAGAGCCTTTTTTTCCGCCGCAAAGGCAAAGCCTGCGTTAAGGATATCCTCTTCATTTTCATTCAGGAATTCTCCGCCCTCTGAAAGGTCCTCAATTTTGATAAAACGGAGATAATTCCCCCGTATAAAGAATGAAGTGCCTTGCAGTGTCGTAAGCTCGTAAATGTCAGTGCCCTTGGATTCAACCTTTTGCAGTACCATAAAAGCTCCATAAAAAAAAGCCCCGACATAAGCCGGAGCCTTTTTTGACAAAAGAAAGGTTTAGCGCTTGCTGAACTGGAATCTGCGGCGGGCACCCTTCTGACCGTACTTCTTGCGTTCAACCATACGGCTATCGCGTGTGAGATATCCGTTAGACTTGAGCGCTGTGTGTGTATCCTGGTCAACCTGGAGCAATGCGCGGCTTATTCCGTGCAAGCAGGCAGCGGCCTGTCCTTCGAGTCCGCCGCCGGTTACTGTAATCAGAATGTCAAATTTGTTGTCATTTGAAGTTACCAAAAGCGGCTGGTGTACAGTACGAATCTGTTCCTGTGTCGCAAAGTAATCTTTTACATCTTTTCCGTTTACAACGATTTTGCCTGTTCCCTCACGCAAGAAAACGCGTGCAGTAGCAGTCTTTCTTCTTCCTGTTCCGTATGCAATATCTTTAACAGCCATGATCTTCTCCTATTTCCTCAGACTTCGAGCGGTTTTGGATTCTGCGGAGTGTGCGGATGTTCTGCACCAGCGTAGATTCTGAAGTTCTTAGCCATTCTGCGGCCAAGACGTCCGCCGGGAAGCATGCCTTCTATAGCAATGCGAATAGGATCTTCTGGATGACGTTCCAGGAGCTTTTCATAAGTGAAAGTGCGCAGTCCGCCAACAAAACCTGTGTGGTGGTGGTAAAGTTTTTCGCTTAATTTAGTTCCTGTCATTACAGCCTTTGTCGCGTTAATGATGATTACGAAGTCGCCCATCTCCTGGTTGGGAGTGAATGTCGCCTTGTTCTTTCCGCGGATAACGGCGGCAGCCTTTGCTGCTACGCGTCCAACCGGTTTGCCGG
Organism: uncultured Treponema sp.; assembly: GCA_964346805.1. Lineage (GTDB taxonomy): Bacteria > Spirochaetota > Spirochaetia > Treponematales > Treponemataceae > Treponema_D. The sequence continues at coordinate 12,211 of CAYFWC010000029.1, forward strand.
CTGCGTCGATGATGTACCACTGGCGCTGCTGATCCTTTTCGTTAACAAAAATAGTTTTCATTTTACAAAACCCTAAAATAAAATTTTTACGCGGTTCAATTTTTGCATCAAAACTGTTCCGCAACCAATGATGAGCAGTCATTGATTCTACGGGGACTTATTATTCTAATGAAATAATAATTATTAGTCAATAGAATGACTTAATTATTTTTCGCTTCCTGCTCTTCCTTTTTGGCCTCGCTCTTGTCCTTGATGTCTGCCAGACCAATCAAAATGGCGATGAGACCGATAAAGGCAGAAAATACGGGCAGCGACCCCTTCAGGAAGTAAATCACCTCGTCGCCCCACTGGAGCGGCATTGAAGGCAGTACGCTGAATACTGTAAACGCAATGAATATGATTCCCAAAAATAATGCAACCATGTTATTCCTCTAAAAAAATAATATTCAACTATTATAACTCAAAGAGCGCTGCGCGTCAATTATCTGTTGATGTAGTCGACTGCGGAATCCGCGGCAATCTTACCGAAGATTTCAATATCGGCTACGGCGTTTCCTCCCAGGCGGTTTGCTCCGTGAATGCCTCCGGTAACCTCACCTGCCGCGAAAAGCCCCGGAATTACCTTGCCGTCCCTGCTGAGAACACGGGCCTTTGTGTCAATCTTCAGACCGCCCATTGTATGGTGAATTGCGGGGGCGATTTCTACGGCGTAGAAGGGTGATGTCTCAAGCGCGCGCGGCATTTCGGAAGCCTTGCGTCCAAATTCATTGTCACCGTTTCCTGCTTTCTGCGCCTTGTTGTAAGACGCAAATGTTGCTGCCAGTTCAGCCTCCGGAATGTCGAGAGCCTTTGCCAGGTTTTCTACTTTATCGGCCTGTGTGAGAAGATTCTTCTTTGCGTAGCCTTCAATCGCCTTGAGGGATTCCCTCACTCCCTGATCAAACATAAGAAATGCGGTTTTTCCTGTCTGTGCAAGAACTGCGGCCGACATAACGTCGCGGGTTGCCATCTCGTTGCCGAAACGCTTTCCCTCGCGGTTAACCATGATTGCGCCGTTTCCGCGGACTGCCTCCGTAATCATTATACCTTTGCCGGGAACTACAGTCGGGTGCGTCTGAATCTGATCCATGTCAACCGTGGCGGCGGAAAACTTGTCCAGCCATGCAAAGGCGTCTCCTGTCGCTCCCTTGTGGTTTGTTGTTCCGAAGCCTTCAAGATTAGGTTTGTATTGAACTACCATTTTGGGGTTTGCGCCGAAACCGCCTGTGGCAATGATTACGGCCTTTGATTTTATTGTATATTTCTTGCCGTTAAATTCAACCTGAACACCGGCTGGAAGACCGTTCTCTTCTATTACATTTACAACCCTGCTGTCCAGACGGAGTTCCACACCGAGAGAATCAAGATTTGCCTTTAGAATTTTTACCAGATGAGGGCCGACTGCCGCCCCTCCCTGAGGACGGTGGGTTCTCTTGTTCGTCGAGCCGGCCATCTTTCCTACATCCGTAAGATCGGCCCCTATGCCGATGAGGTAGTCTACGATTCCTGATGAGTGCTCTACCATTGTGCGGACGAGTTCCGGATTGTTTATATTGTGTCCGCCCTTCATTGTGTCTTCAAAATACTGCTCGTTTGTGTCCTTAATGCCAAGTTTTTTCTGAATTTTCGTTTCGCTGGCGTTTAGTCCGCCGGTTGCTGAATTTGTATTTCCGCCGATAATCCCCATTTTTTCCAAAAGAATTACCTTTGCACCGAGTTTTGCAGCTTCGATTGCGGCAGTCATTCCGGCTCCGCCAGCGCCTATCACAACGATGTCCGTGCTTGTATCGGTGTAGTCTGTTGTTGCCTTCAGGTTCCCCTTGTAGGCGGCCCATGCGTTTTTGATTGCCTCCGCAGTGCCGTCTGAAGTTATGGTAGCACCGGAAACGGCGTCAAAAGATTCGATGGAGTTTTTTGCAACTGCCTGATCAATCATAGCCTGGGCGGCCGGCTTCGCATAGTCCGACTCATTTTCGCTTACAACACTTCCAGACAGAATCTTGTCATTTTTAATTACAAGTTCAACAGTTACGGGACCGTTGCGCCCGTTTCCTGTTCCACGGAATTTATCCTTTGAGGCGGATTTTGAAAAACCGGCCATTGCAATAATAGCCGCGGCAGAAACTACAAGAAACGCCGCAGCACCTGCAAAAAAATTCTTTTTAGAAAACATAACCACTCCTGTCTAAGCCCGCTGGCGGGCGGTATTCTATCGGGAGCCGTAAAGAAAATCGCGCAGGCAATTTTTAGGCTCTCCTGTCTAAGGCCGTCGTTCTATGTTAAGACCGTTACCGAGCACGGTAGAAACTCCAATTAGCCGCAGGACATTTCCGCA
>CAYFWC010000029.1:14684-32274 GCA_964346805.1 uncultured Treponema sp.
ATTGGAAAATCCGCTCGAAGAAAACCTTGTGGTCGTGGAATTGACGCCACGAGCGGCCTATTCCGCCCTTATTGTTGTGTTCTTTACTACAACATCGTGGGCACCGCCCTCGCGGAGTGACGCCGCACTTACCAGCGTGAGTTTTGCCTTTTCCTGAAGTTCAGGAATTGAAACCGCTCCACAGTTGCACATTGTGTGGCTGATTTTGCTGGTTGTAATCTGAACATTGTCGTGGAGGCTTCCGGCGTACGGGACGTAAGAGTCAACACCTTCCTCAAATGCCATTTTCTTTGCGCCGCCCAAATCATAGCGCTGCCAGTTACGGGCGCGGTTAGAGCCTTCGCCCCAGTATTCCTTTACATAGTTTCCGTTTACGATCAGCTTGTTTGTCGGCGACTCGTCAAAGCGGGCAAAATAGCGGCCGAGCATTACAAAGTCAGCGCCCATTGCGAGCGCCAGAGTTATGTGGTTGTCATGCACGATTCCACCGTCTGAGCAGATAGGAACATAAATGCCTGTTTCCTTAAAGTACTTGTCGCGCTCTCTGGCAACTTCAATTGTGGCTGTCGCCTGTCCGCGGCCGATTCCTTTCTGTTCTCTTGTGATACAGATTGAACCGCCTCCGATTCCGATTTTTACAAAGTCGGCTCCGGCTTCCGCAAGGAATCTGAACCCCTCACCGTCAACAACATTTCCGGCTCCTACCTTTGCGTTGGGCCATTTTTCGTGAATGTCGTGAAGTGCGCGGCTCTGCCACTCTGAAAATCCTTCCGAAGAGTCAAGGCAGAGAACATCTGCGCCGGCGCTCAGTAGAACAGGAACTCGTTCCATGTAGTCGCGGGTGTTGATTCCGGCTCCCACGATATAACGCTTCTGGCTGTCAAGCAGTTCGAGGGGGTGCTCCTCGTGGCTTGCGTAGTCCTTGCGGAAAACCAGATACTGGAGGTTTCCGTTTTTGTCAACAATCGGGAGCTGGTTGATTTTGTGTTTCCAGATAAGGTCGTTCGCCTCGTCAAGGGAAATGTCGCTCTGTCCAAGAACGAGATCCTTGAGCGGTGTCATGTATTTGCTTACCGGATCGTCGGGGTTGCAGTGGCTCATTCTAAAGTCACGCTCTGTTATGATTCCGACGAGCTTTCCGTTGTGCTCTCCGTTTTCTGTTACGGCCACAGTTGAATGTCCTGTAGCCTGAATTTTCTGTGTAAGCTCGGAAAGAGTCTGGTCGGGGCGGATATTAGTGTCTGAAGAAACAAAGCCGGCCTTGTACATTTTTACATGGGCAATCATGGCGGCCTGGTCTGCTACTGACTGTGAGCCGTAGATAAAACTGATTCCGCCTTCCTTTGCCAGCGCGACGGCCAGTTTGTCATTTGAAACGGACTGCATGATGGCAGAAACCATAGGAATATTCATTGAAAGAGGGCAGGCCTCGCCGGCTTTTTTGTTGTAGCGCACGAGAGGTGTTTTTAACGACACATTTGCCGGAATACAGTCGGCAGAAGTGTAGCCGGGAATCAAAAGATACTCATCAAAAGTGTGGGACGGTTCTTCAAAAAAATACGCCATAAATGTTTCTCCTATAAAATTAAAAAATTATAGCGCATCTTAAAAAAGAATTCAATCTCTTTTTGCGGTCTTGAAAACCCTTTCTCTTGGTGATATAATAATTGAACAAATTTTTATTTTTTATATATCGAGGAATATTATGGTTATTCTTACTTTGAACTGCGGCTCTTCTTCCGCAAAATATCAGGTTTATGACTGGGACAAAAAAGAAGTTCTTGCGACCGGCGTTGTGGAGCGTGTTGGCGCCGAAGGTTCCGGAATCACTCACAAGGCAAAGGGACAGAAGACAGAAGTTCTCTCTCCCTGTCCGACACACAAAGAAGCCATTGAACTTATCATCAAAGAAATTACAGACCCGCAGGTTGGCGTTATCTCTGACATGAGCGTTATCGGCGCTGTAGGCCACCGTGTTCTTCACGGAGGCGACAAGTTCACCAAGTCTGTAATCATTACTCCGGAAGTCTTGGAGACTTTCCGCTCGGTTCAGGATTTGGGACCTCTTCACAATCCCGCAAACATCATGGGTATTGAGGCAGCGCAAAAGGTTCTTCCCGATGTTCCCCACTGTGCAATCATGGATACAGCCTGGCATCAGACAATGCCCGACTTTGCCTTTATGTACGCAATTCCGCGCGAGTGGTACACAAAATATTCAGCACGCCGTTACGGCTTCCACGGAACTTCTTTCCTTTACACTTCAAAGCGCGCCGCGGTTCTTCTCGGAAAAGAGCCAAAGGACTGCAACCTTATCATCTGCCACATTGGAAACGGCGCTTCAGTCTGCGCGGTAAAGAACGGCGTATGTTTTGATACTTCAATGGGAATCACTCCTCTTGAGGGGCTTGTGATGGGAACCCGCTCGGGAGACCTTGACCCGGCTCTTCCTTTCTACATTATGCGCAAGACCGGAATGTCTGCCGACGAGATGGACCGCGCTCTCAATAAAAAGTGCGGACTGCTCGGAATCACAGAAAAATACAGCGACGACCGTGATGTTGAGGTTAACGCGGAAAAAGGCGACAAACTCTGCCAGCTTGCAATTGATATGTACTGCTACCGACTCAAGAAATATATCGGAGCCTTTAAGGCTGCCCTTGGACGCGTGGACGCTGTTGTGTTCACAGCCGGTGTAGGCGAGCGCAGCCCGATTACACGCGCGGGCTGTCTTAAGGATATGGATTCTCTTGGTATGAAGATTGACCTGCAGAAGAATGAATGGTCGTTCGGTGGAAACGCTGAGACCTGTATTTCTGCCGACGACAGCGAGACAAAGATTTTCGTGATTCCGACAGATGAAGAACTTGTTATGACAGAAGACGCTTATGCCCTTATGAAGGGAACTTATGACGTTCATACTAACTTCAAGTATTCTTTCCAGAATACAGCCTATGTCAACAAGGCCCGGGAGGAGGGTTTTAAGAAGGATTTGGTAAAGCGTCCCAATATGGCTAAGATCCGTGCCTTTGCGCCTAAATGCTAGTGTAATGCCGGCGTAGGAAAAACAGGCTGCCCTCAGGTTCTTTTTATGGAACTTACGGGGCGGCCTCTTTTTTTACCGCTGGACAGATGCGGCCTTTATCTTGTCAGCCTTTTCTTTCCCGCACAGTTTTTCTACAATTGCCATCGCAAACTGTTCGGCGGCTCCGGGACCACGGCCCGTAATCAGATTTCCGTCAGCCACGAAGGGCTCGTCTTTGCAGAGCCTTGCGCCTTTTGTAAGCTCGGCCGCCTTTTCCTTGCTTCCGCAGTATTTTGCAATGTCCCGGTCCATGCCCGGATAGCAGTTATACCTGCGGCCTGCGAGAATGCCTGTTTTTGAGAGAACTACGGCCGGAGCGGCGCAAATTGCGCAGACCAGTTTATTCTCCTGAAACATTCTTTTTATAAAGTCCAGTGCCGGTTCGCAGGCGGCGACATTCACAGCACCGGGCATTCCTCCGGGAATAATGACCGCGTCAGGCAGGGTGGTAAGATTCAGAATAAAGTCGTCAAAGGTTTTGTCGGCCTTTACAAAAATTCCGTGTGAGCCGCTGACAAGAGGGGCTTCTTTTCCGCCAACAGAAAGCGCCACTGTAACAACTTCCTGATCCGCACGGCGTAAATAGTCAACCGGAGTGAGAGCCTCAATCTCCTCAAATCCTGTGGCAAGAAACACTATAATTTTTGACATAAAAATAACCTCCTTATTCATTACTTGCAATTATACAATTTTTGTAATAAAATATAAAGATATGGATAACGCCCTTCAAAAAAGAGTTCTTGTAATAAATGCCGCACCGATGTTCCGTGAATTTCTAAAAGAAAAACTCTCTGCGGAAAATGTTGATGTTGAGATTACAACGGACGGTCATCGTGACGCTTTCTCTAAAATAATCCGTATGCTGCCGGATCTCATAGTAATTGATATTGAAGGCTCGTTTGTTGAGATTATTGATCTTTTAAAAAGAAAGAGCGAGAATCCTAATGCAAAAAAAATACCTGTAATTCTTGCAGGTCCCGTAATTGACCGCGCGCAGATTTCCTCATTGATTCAGTTTGGTGTTATAAAATATTTCTCAAAGCCGATTAAATTTGATGTATTCTTTGAGGCTGTCGGAAAAATAATCCGCGTAAATCTGTCTATGGATACAACTCCATGTGTGCTTGAGATTCATCATAACGGAAATATAATCTTTGTTGAGATTGCACAGGGATTAAACCGGGAGAAAATTTCTATACTTAAATATAAAATAAGCGAGATGATTGACACATACAAAATAAAAGATCCGCGTCTGATTGTCATGATGTCAAATCTGGAACTTTCTTTTGTTGACGGAATAAATGTTGAGCTTCTGCTGGACACTGTTACCGCTGATGAGCGCATTCTGAAGCGCAATGTAAAAATTCTTTCGCTGGACAAATTCATGGACGACTTTATTGACGGTCATCTTGAATATGTAGGCGTAAAGGTGATAAAAGATTTGACAACTGCGCTGGGGTCCCTTGTGGGAACACATAATATCAACGATTCCGTTACCGATGTGATTGCAGAGTCAATTCTTGCGGGCGATGAGCGTGATGCGGCTAATAATGCGGACATTCGCTTTGACGGCAGTGAAAATGACAGCATCACGGAGGGAAGTGTTCTTAATATTGCAGTTGTTGATGACGACGAGATTATACGTAAGATTCTTTCACAGCTTTTTACGACAATCGGCGCCACAACCGATGTGTATGACAACGGCACAGCTTTTCTTCAGGCAATCCAGACAAAGAACTATGATCTTGCGATTGTGGATCTCTTGATGCAGGGGGCTTCGGGATTTGATATTCTGAATCAGCTCCGTACGCGTGTCCATCCGATTCCGACGATTGTTTATTCTCAGGCGGCGCAGCGTGAATATGTAATACAGTCGCTTAGTCTGGGCGCCAAGGGGTATCTGGCGAAGCCCCAGAAGCCGGAAGTGATTCTGCAAAAGGCGATGGAAGTGCTTCATGGACAAGTCTGACGCTCCTCTTGAAACCATTGCAACCGGAAGCCGCTTTCTCTCCTCTACTGTGCACGAGATGCGCACGCCGATTCAGACAATAATAGGTTCTCTTGAGCTTTTAAAGATGACGAGTCTTGACAAGGAGCAGACCGAGTATGTTCATCAGATGCAGGTCGGTGCGGACACTCTTTTTGCGCTTGCGAATGACATTCTGGATTTTACAAAAATTCGCTCGGAAAAATTCAAGCTGGAGAACATCGAATTCAATCTGATTGAAGTTTTAGAGCGGGTGATGGATTCTGTCAGCAACGAGGCGTTCAGCAAGGGACTTGAACTTGTAAGCGATATTTATACCTCTGTTCCTAAATACATAATAGGAGACCCGACCAGGCTCCAGCAGATTCTTCTGAATATCGTGAAGAATGCCGTGAAATTTACGGACAGCGGATACATTCATACAATTCTGGACAGAGTTGATGAAAATACCCTGATGTTCAGGATTGAGGACACCGGCATAGGAATTTCGGACGGAGCCAGAAAAAAACTCTTCACCGACTTTTATCAGGTTGACACTTCAACGACGAGAAAATACGGCGGTACCGGGCTTGGCCTCTCAATTTGCAAGGCGCTTGTGGCTGCCATGGGCGGCAAGATTGGCGTTGACCCAAATCCTCAGGGCGGCTCTGTTTTCTGGTTTACTGTTCCCTGTGTTCAGTCTCACAACAAGGCGCTGGATTTAAGAAAATACAGGCGCGTAACTTATCCCGATACGGCGAGAATCCTTTTGGTTGATGACAATTTTCTTGCGCGCAAGTCTTTTGAGCGCAAGCTAAAAGACATCGGACTTCCGTATATAGCCGCGGCACAGAGCGGAGAGGAAGCCCTTCAGATGATGAGAGATGCGGCCATAGAGGGTAATCCCTATACCGTGGTCTTTATTGATATGGTTATGCCCAAGATGGACGGCTGGCGGCTTGCAAGTGAAATCAATTCTGATAAAATAATAAATGATGTGAAACTTTATCTTATTGTTCCTGAGGGGCAGCTGAGGGAAGACGCCAAGATGCGTCTGCTCAACTGGTTCAACGGTTATCTGTACAAACCCGTGAAAATTCAAAAGCTTGAGGAACTTTTAACGCAGGCATTTTCTGTCTCTATTGAACTGAAGGGGGCTGAGCAGGCTTCGAGTGCGTCTGACGAAAGCGGAATGAGGAATCGGGACGATAAGATTGCGGAAGGCGTTCTGGTTCTCGTTGCGGAAGACCATCCCGTAAACAGAAAGTTTATCGTGGCCTTTCTCCAAAAAATGGGAGCCAGTGTTCTTGAGGCGAAGGACGGAGCCGTGGCGGTTGAGACAGCAGACAAGAATCCGTCTATTGATATTGTGTTTATGGATGTGCAGATGCCCGTTATGAACGGCCTGGATGCGACTTTAAGTCTCCGTAAGAACGGTTACAAGGGTGTGATTGTCGCCTGCACCGCAAATCACAGTGATGAGGATATAAAGGTCTATATCGACTCCGGAATGAATGATATTCTTGGAAAACCCTACAAAAGCGACGACCTGAAGAAAATAATACTAAAATGGAAGAACGCATTTTCCGCCGGGATAAAACAGAGCCCCGCCGCAAAAAAAGTTATGGAGGGTGACACAGAAACTGTTTGGGATACCGCCGATTTTGAGGATACTATTGGCGGAGACTCTGAGCTTGGAAAACAACTTATAGAAGATTTCTGTATTCAGACAAAAAAACTTATTGAAAAAATACCGGCTCTTGTCCGGAGCGGTAATTACAATGAACTGCGCAGGACAGGTCACACATTAAAGGGCAGTGCCGCCACAATCTCCGCCATCTCAATTTCTGCCCACGGGGACGCTTTGAACAAGGCCGCCCATGCCGGGGACAAAGGTTCTCTGATGGAGGAACAGAGATTTCTGGTTGAGGAACTTGAACGGTTCAGCGTGGCGGCCAATAACTGGAGGAAAATGAATGACCCTGAAAACCAATTATCATACACACACGACTTTTTGTGACGGAAAGTGCAGCGCCGAGGAAATGGTTCTCTCCGCAATAGACAGGAATTTTTCCGCCCTGGGCTTCTCGAGCCACAGCATGTTTCCCCACGCCTCCGACTGGCACATGCCGGGAAAAGATCATCAGAAATATTTTGATACAATCCGCGCCCTGCAGAAAAAATATTCAGACAAAATAAAAATATACTGCGGTCTTGAGGCGGATTATATTCCGGGACTGTCCTGCGATTTTGACTGGCAGTTCGGTCGCTTTAATCCGGACTACCTGATTGGCTCTGTGCATTATCTTACCGGCGAGCGCGGATTTTTTACCGTTGACGAGTCGGCACAGGGTGTGCGGAGTGGCCTTGACCGTGTTTTTGCCGGAAACGGAAAGAAAGCGGTGTGCGAGTATTTTTCACGCCAGCGCGAAATGCTGAGGACACAGAAATTCCTTATTCTCGGACACGCTGATTTAGTCAGAATAAGAAATGCTGAACTGCGTTTTTTTGACGAGGGTGAAAGCTGGTATAAGAAGGAGATAAAGGCAACGGCGAAAGCTGCCGCTTCGGCCGGAGTTATTGTGGAAATAAATACCGGCGGAATTGCGCGGCGGAATATTGATGATGTTTATCCTTCCGCAGAATTCTTGGACTATCTGCATCAGGCGGATGTTCCTGTAACTTTCTCAAGCGACGCTCATGCCGCCGATACGCTGGACGCTGCCTTTGACAGGGCCGAACTCGCCGCTGTCCGGGCCGGCTATACCGAAACCGCTTATTTTGAGGACGGTAGGATACGGTTCCGGCCCTTGGACGGACGCCTTAGATTTTAGCGGGGGCGTTTCTGCGACTTTGATGCGCAGTTGATGCACATAAAGGCGTAAGGAAGAGCCTCCAGCCGAGCTTCCGGAATCGGTTTTCCGCATCCGAGACACAAGCCGTATTTTCCCTGCTGCATGCGGAGAAGGGCATTGTTGATAAGCTGAAGGCGCTGCGCGTCCTGCGCACCGAGGGAGTCTAGCATATTGCGGTCAACCGCGTCAGAGGCAACATCAATCTCATCTCCGGATTCAACTTTGGAAACCAAATTTTTAAATTCATCATTCTGCGCGGCCAGCGAATCCAGAATCTGATTGCGCTGCTCGAGCAGTTTTTCTTTCATTTTGTTAATAAATGACTGTCTCACCATTTTTCCCCTTGTTGACAAAATCGAATATTTTAAGATATTATATAATACCATATATTACTAAAAAATCAAGTGTTTTTTTTGGAGGAATCGTGGCTAAAGAAGAAGCTATTGAAGTTGAAGGTTTGGTAAAGGAGGCTTTGCCCAATACTATGTTCCGTGTCGAGCTGAAGAACGGACATATCATCATGGCGCACCTTTCGGGAAAGATGCGCAAGCACTATATCAGAATTGTTCCCGGCGACAATGTAAAGGTTGCGCTCTCTCCCTACGATTTGGACAAGGGAAGAATCATTTTCCGCCAGCGCTAATTTATTTCTTGCTAGGCGCAAACAATGCCTTTAGCGATTTTCCTATTCCGCTGATTCCATTTACAATTGCGCTTATGCTCAGAATTGGTCCGATTGGAAATATAAAGAACGAGAAAGAGAGAGACCAGAAGCCCAGCATAGTCTGTATGATTTTCCAAACCAGGTTGGCGAATGCCTGGCTTCTTGAAACAGGTTCCTCATAATTCTTGCGGCTTGAATATGAAGAATAACTGTAATTGTTTCCGGAGCCGTAATTAGCCCATTCTCTGAACGGATCGTAACTTTCGCTGTCTGAATTGTAGCCGCCGAAAGGATTGTGGTAGCCGTTTCCGTAGGAACCTGTCGTCTGCCCCTGCGCAGAGCCGAATGGATTAAAACCTCCGGCGTCATACTGGCTTCTCTTGGACGAATCACTCAATACAGAATACGCCTCGCCTACTTTTTTAAACATTTCCTCCGCATTTTTATCACCGGGATTTCTGTCCGGATGATATTTAAATGCGAGATTGCGGTAGGCTTTTTTTATTTCATCTGTCGTTGCTGTCTTAGAAACGCCAAGCGTAGTGTAGTAATCGTCCATATATATATATTAACAAATTTGAACGCCAAAGGCAACAAAATAACGCCGGGAAAAAATTACTTTTCCCGGCGCACGGATTCAAGAATATTCAGTTGTTAAGGAAAGGCTGATTATTTTGCATTCAATTATTCAGCGCTTTAAGCCTCTTTTATTTTTTGCTTGTCTTTTTTGCAGGGGCGGCCTTCTTTGCCGTTTCTTTTTTTGCAGCTGTCTTTTTTGCAGGCGTTTTTTTCTCTTCTTTCTTGGCCTTGGTTTTCTCTGTCTCGGCTTTTACTGTTGTTTTTTTTGCCGTCGTCTTTTTTTGTCTTCTTTTTTAGCGGGCGCCTTTTTTGAGTCAGCCGCTTTTGCCGGAGCCGCTTTCTTTTCCTTTTTTGCCGCCGTCTTTTTTTCTTCAACCGAAGTGTCGATTATTTCTGAATTAACATTGCTTTGAACAGAAAGAACTCCCTGTTTGCAGGCCTGCATGGCCGAGTAGCCTTCTCCCGAAAAAACAATTTTTCCGTTGCTTGAGATAAGGCGGTAGCGGTATTCCTTTTTACGGTCCTGATAAACTTGATACTTAGGGGCTTTGACTTCGACTTTGTTTTTAATTGTCAAGTCCTCAATAATAGAAATGGCGATTTTCTGCAGGCTTGCAATTCCTTTTTTGCAGCCGGCCTTGGTTGAATAAACTTCGGACGTTCCGATTACCTGTCCGTTTACGGCCTCAAGATTAAAGAAAAAACCAGTCCGTGTCTTTTTGATGACATACTTTCCCATGCATAAACTCCTTTCTGCCTTTTTTAGGCATTGTTTAATACTAATTATAATTCGGTTTTTTAAATAAAGCAAATAAAATAGTAATTTTTTTGTCTTTTTAGGGAATAAAGGTTCATTTTTTAAATTGAAATGTCATTTTTTTAAATGAAACTTCATCTTAAAAAGAAAATTCTTAGAGGTGTTATTCAATGTATGCTTTGAAGAAGTCGCACTGCTCGTCAATACAGGGCGCGCTGAATTTGTTCCTGAGATTCAGCATGAATACATGATAGAGTTTTTCTTCGGGGTTTGACCAGCACTTGTAGCGGAATTCGATGTCTGCCTTTATGAAACTGTTTGCCATAATGCCCGCCATTGGTCGCAGAAAATCAAGGCTTGCGGTGATTAGGTATGCCGGCGGAAAATTTTTTGTAACATGGCGGGCGGGGGAGGCAAGATCAAGTTCGCGCGCGTTTCCACCCTGCGGCATAAGAGCATGGATTAGGGCCTCAAAATCTTTTCCGCCGCTTGTCTTAAAGGCGTCAAAGTCATACATGCCGCAGTTAAGGCAGACGGCCTTTAACTTTAGTCTTTCGGGCACTTTAAAGGGAAACTCTTTTGCAAAATTCTTGTCACCCGCAATTTCCGCATATGTTGCCAGGTAGTTTCCGCCGGCGCTGTCTCCCGTAGCAAAAATATTACCGGCGTCAAAGGCGTATTCTCCGGCGTTCTTTAAAATAAATTTAAACACTTCGTTTGTATCTACCAGAGCCGCCGGAAACTGATAGTCGGGAGCCAGCCTGTATGTAAAGTTTACGACAGCAAAGCCCCGCCGCGCAAGCTGCATGCAGTAAAAACTGTAGAGTTTTTTGTCTCCGTAAATCCAGCCTCCGCCGTGAATGCTTACGATTACCGGAAGTTTTTTAGTCCTTGGAATTTTTCTTCCGCCTATGCTTTTTGGGCGGTATATATCCAGCCGGCAGATATCCTTGAATTTTTTGCAGTAGCAGATGTCATAAAGGCATTCCGTGTCTTTGGGAACTCTTAGTCCCTTGTCACGGATTTTATCATTGGCTTCCATACTGTCATACTGCTGCCTGACGGCGGCGTAAATCTCTTCCTTTGTCATAATCGGCTCCCGGAAAAATCACATCGAAAAGTCGCTGCCAAGATAGAATTGGCGGGCTTTCTCGCTCTGCAAAATCTCGTCGCGGCTTCCCTGCGCTATGATTTCACCGTTGTTTATTATAATGGCGCGGTCAGTGATTTCCAGTGTGTCACGGACATTGTGGTCTGTGATTAAAATACCGATGCCCCGTTGTTTTAGAATCTGTATCATTTTCTTTAAATCGCTTACCGCGATCGGGTCAATGCCGGCGAAGGGTTCGTCAAGAAGAAGAAATTTCGGGTCAATGGCAAGCGAGCGGGCAATTTCCGTACGCCGCCTCTCACCGCCCGAGAGTGTATACGCATACTGCCGGCGGATTCTTGTGATTGCGAATTCTTCAATAAGTTCCTCAAGCATTGCCTTCTTCTGCTTATTGTTGAGGTCTGCCCTGTGCTCCAGAATTGCCCAGATGTTTTCCTCAACCGTAAGTTTTCTAAAGACGCTCGGTTCCTGCGGAAGGTATGAAATTCCCATCTGCGCTCTTTTGTACATGGCGAGGGGAGTTATGCACTCATCATCAAGAAAAATCTCTCCGCTTGTCGGCTGGTAGAATCCGACTATCATGTAAAAGGAAGTTGTCTTTCCGGCTCCGTTCGGTCCCAAAAGTCCTAGAACTTCTCCTGTGTGAACCTTAAAGTCAACGCCTTTTACAACCTGTTTCTTTCCGAAAGACTTGTACAGAGAGGCGACCCGGAGTGTGTGAAGCGGTTTTGCTTTCGTAACCGGATTTTCCGTCGGCGGATTCTGAACTTGCAGGGTGTCTTGTGTCTGGTCACTCATTTTTCTCTTTCTCCTCCGGAGCCGGCCCTTCCGTTTTTTTATTGTCGTTTGTTTTTTTTGTTTCTTTAGATTCTTTCGTTTCTGCCGATTTATTTTCTTCGTCAGATTTTGTTCCGTCATCAGTAACAGAGCCGTGAACATTTCCGTCCATCGTGATTTCTTCTGTATCCATGTTGAATGTGATTGACTGCGCCGCAAAAGAGTCATTGTTCTGAACAACCTTTGCGCTTCCGTTAAGTTCCAGCATCTGTTCTTTCTTGCGGTAGACGGCATAGGCGCTGGTGCAGACATTCTTCTTCTGCTCGAGCTTGACCTCAATCTGAAGCACTGCTATGTCTGTGTTTGAATTGTATTCAATCATCTGGGCACCGGCAGTTACCTTGTTGTCCATGTCAATTAGCTTTACATCGCCAATCAGCGTTACAATTTTTGTTTCGCGGTCATACTTTAGCGAGGAGCACTCAAATGTAAGATTTGATTCTTTGTAGGAACCAGAGATATTTCCTTCCGCACCTACATAGCGAAAGTCTTTTCCGCTCAGCTCGATTGAGTCCGCGTGAATTTCGATTGTCTCTGTTGCCACGAGGGCGTTGCCCGCAAGTCTTGTTGTGTCTTCTTTTGAGCCGGCTCTTCCGCTCATTGTCGCCGCGGAAAAGGTTATTTTTTCACCAGCGACTTCCTGTAAAAAAACAAGATTCAGCAGAAATAGCAAAGCCGGAAAAAATAATAAATGCTTTCTCATATAAAATCCTAAAAGTCAGTTTCTTTATCTTCGTAAGCGCCTTCTATGTTTGACGAAAAACTGAACTGCTCGCTGACGGCGCTCGCGGAAAATCCCTCGCCGCTCAAAGAAATTCCGTCCTTCTCAATCGTGAGTCTTTTTCCTTTTTCGCCGACCAGCTGCTCTGTGTTCGCGTTCCATTTCAGGCTTTCACCGTCGATTTTTACTCCGCGCTCCGGGGCTTCAATATGAATACCGTTGTAGAACTCGTAGATTTTATTCCTGGTGTCGGCATTCATTACTCCGGCACGACCTAAGGCGTTTACTTTTCCGTCCTGATTTTTTGTCTCGAATGTAATTGTTTCAGCGTAAACCTTGCCTGTATCCTTGAATTCCTCGAGCCGCCTGCTTTCTATCCTGGAAGAAATCAGACTGTCTTCTGTCCGTGTAAAAACCGCCTCATCCAGCATAAGTTCGGGGACAGTGCTCTCGGTATCGTAGACATTGTCATAATTTACCGAGCAGGAAATTCCGCCCAAAGCGGATATAAATATAACGGCAGAAAGTAAAATATGAGGAAGTATTATTTCCGGTCTAAAAACATTTTTACGCATACAACAATTATCGATTTATTTCTATTATTTTCGCATTAAATCCTGCTTTAGTCAATATTGATTATTTTGTAAAAAACGGTATAATAAGATGAAATGTAATAAAGGGGTGTTTATATGTGTGGAATTGTCGGATATGTTGGAAATAAACTTGCTACACCTATTTTGATTGACTCACTTAAAAAGCTTGAATACCGGGGCTATGATTCCGCAGGAATCGCAGTGCTTGACGGCGAGAATATTATTGTCCGCAAGGCAAAGGGTGCCCTAAAATGTCTTGAGGAACGCATTGCCGGCGAGACTATTAAGGGTTCTCTGGGGATAGGACATACCCGTTGGGCGACGCACGGAGAACCCAGCGATATAAACGCTCACCCCCATACAAATGTAAGCGGCACGATTGCTGTAGTTCACAACGGTATTATTGAAAACTATATGCAGTTAAAAGAGTGGCTTCAGGCACAGGGGATTGTTTTCAGAAGTCAGACTGATACTGAGGTTATTGCGCATCTCATAAACTATTTTTATACTCAGACTTCGGATATTTTCTCCGCCGTGCTGAATGCACTCGCAAAACTGGAAGGCTCTTACGCTCTGGCCGTTTTGTGCAATGAGTATCCGGACAGAATTGTTGTCGCAAGAAAAGAGAGTCCGCTTGTAGTCGGAGTGGGAGAGGGCGAGAACTTTGTCGCCTCCGATGTTCCTGCTTTGCTCAGTCATACGCGCGAGGTTTACTTCTTGGAGGACAAGGAAGTTGCCGTCATTTACGCCGACCATGTGGACTTGTTCAATACAGAAGGTGAAAAACATATTCGTAAGCCATACCATGTTGACTGGGACGCCTCTTCTGCCGAGAAGGGCGGTTACGCTCATTTTATGCTGAAGGAAATTCATGAGCAGCCAAAGGCTGTTATCGATACTCTCCGTCCCCGCCTCGTTCAAAAAGACGGCAGGGCTGTGGACATAAAGTTTGAGGAACTCAAAGAAACCGTTGACTGGAAGAATGCGGGCCGTGTTGTGATAACTGCCTGCGGAACCGCCAGTTATGCGGGGCAGATTGCAAAATATGCATTTGAGAAATTTGCCCGCCTTAGTACGGAGGTTGATGTTGCATCTGAATACCGCTATCGTGAGCCTGTTATGAATAAAAGCGATATTTTTATCGTCATAAGCCAGTCGGGCGAAACCGCCGACACGCTTGCGGCAATGCGTCTTGCAAAAAAAGCCGGCGCAAAAGTTATCGCAATTACAAACTGTGTAGGCTCCACGATTTCCCGTGAGGCGGACTTTGTGATTTACACTTGGGCCGGCGCGGAAATTTCCGTTGCCTCTACAAAGGCCTACACAACGCAGCTGGTCTGCCTTTATCTTTTGGCTCTTAAGGCTGGCTTTGACCGCGGTCTGATAAATCAGGCTGACTACGAGAAATATCTTTCTGAGATGGAAGATGTTCCTGCAAAAATAGAGGAAGTTCTTAAAGCGGAGCCTGCTATACAGAAACTTGCATCTCAGCAGTTCAACAAGGCAAAGATTTTCTATATAGGACGCCGCTTTGATTCGGCTTCCTGCCTTGAAAGCGCCTTAAAGTTAAAAGAAGTTTCATATATGCACAGCGAGTCTTTTGCGGCCGGAGAGTTAAAGCACGGTCCAATCGCCCTTGTGGACAAGACTACTCTTGTTATCGCAATCGCGAGCGATCCTGAGCTTTACGAAAAGACACGGTCTAACATTGTTGAGGTAAAGACGCGCGGTTCTCATACGCTTGTAATTACCCAGGACAAGACCGGGTTCTTTAATTCTTCTGTAGATGAAGTTATTACAGTTCCGGCAATTGCGCCGGCTCTTGCACCGATGATTACAATTGTCTGTTCGCAGCTTTTTGCCTACTATTGCGCGGTTCTCCGCGGAATTGATCCTGATAAGCCGCGCAATCTGGCAAAGAGTGTAACGGTGGAATAAGACAGTCTTATTTATCTTTCTTTACAATATGCTTGTACAATAAATCTGCGGCGGCCTGATGCTGTTCCTGTGAGGGATGGTGCAGAGCCGCAGTTTTTTTAGAGTCAATTTCCGGCATCAGAACAAATTCAACATTAGAATCGCCGCTTTCCTTTTTATAGGTCGAGATGGCCCGTTTGATTTGAACAAGCAGAAGGTGTCCGATCATTCCGTAACACCAGATAATCTTTGCCTTTGGATTATTTTTTCTGAGCAGATACAGGAACTGAGTAACTCCGCTCTCAAAGTAAAGGGCATCATCATTGTCAGGAAGTCCGTTTTTGTCAAGGCGCATTTTGTAGACATTGCCGTTGTCGTCTGTAAATGCCGGATGGCTAAAGGCTCCCTGGTCGTTTGTTCCGAGGTTTACGACTATAAGATTAGGCTGCCATGCCTTAAAATCGTTGGGGGCTTTTGCGCCCAGCCTGATGTTGTCTGGACCGTCCAAAAGGCCGCAGACTTCATCATAATAAAGCGGAATGTTGTGGAGAGGATTGTTGTCAAAACCTGTTATGACTCCCCATCCGCTTTGAGAGAGCATGCGTGGCTCGGCTCCAAGCATTTTTGAAAGTCTGAAGGCGTATGTTTCTGTTCCTCCAAAGAACATGGAGATCCAGTCGCTGGAGCCGTTTGCGCCCATAACTCCCTCTCCGCTTGTGATAGAGTCTCCGATAAACTCAATGCGCAGCTTTGATTTTTTTACAGGCATAAAATCTCCGTCCGTTGAAAGCGATTTTAATACAAGAGAAGATTTTTTGTCGTCCGCAAAGGCCGGACTTTCCTTGTAGATGCAGACGTTTTTTGCCTTTGACGCTGAATTCCTCATGTTGCGGAAGATGCAGACTTTTGATATGCCCTTTGCAATCATAAGCCGACTCATTTGTTTGCCGTCAATCCAAATGCTGATCCATGACTCAAAATCAGAATAGTCCGAGTCAAATTCCGCCCATAGCTCCGAAGCCTTTGCATTAAGTTCTATGCCGCTTGCAGTCCAAAAAAGGGCAAGACCTTCTTTTGTAAGAGGACTTCTGCCTAGAATTCTTTTGTTCGTAATGTCTTCTATAAAAAAAGTTTTCATTATTTTATTATAGCATTTTGCCGAAAATATGTATATGAAAAAGACAGTATTTTTTATAAGCGTATTATTGGTTTCATTGTTTATTTCCTGCAAGAGTACGGAAGTTATTGAAGATGATGAAGAGCTCGAAGATGGAAAAGTAATTACTTATGTGAACACTGCCGTAAACCGGGCTGACGGAAAAATTTCTACGGTATTGACTTTTAAAGATGTAACTGAAGTCATCGCAATTCATCCTAACAGCCGCGAGCGTTTTAATATTGATAGGAAGAATTTCAATTATGACCCTGATACTACCCGGCTGAACATTACACTTCCCGGAGAGTGTCGCTATAAACTGGTAGAACTTACATTCCATATTGTGGGCGAGGCCCTAAATCCCGGTGTATTTGTTCTTGCGGGAATTGATTCTTCACGCGGAAATCCCGGTGTGTTTATTAAAGGAAAACTTGCTGCTGATGGAAAAGAATATTCATACGACAAGGCCGCCGGACGAATTACAAGTATTATTCCGCTTAATGTGGATAAAGGTTCGTTTGAAATCTGCTGGGCTACAAAAAACGGTGTCGTCAGTTTTTCCAACAACACAGAAAAGTACAAGGATGAGTACAGACAGCTTTTCAATGACTGGAGCCGTTCCATTAACAGACCCTAGTCTATGACTGGCTCAATGCGTTAATTTTTCTAAAAGTTTTCGGCAGCCCAAATCAATGTCCCTGTAGGTGTCGTCAAAATTTCCCGTGTACCATGGATCCGCAATGTCCCGGAAAATGCCTGCAAATTCCAGAAGCAGGCAGACGCTGGCATTTGGACTTGGTCCTAAGATTCTCTTTATGTAAAAAAGATTTTCCCTGTCCATTCCGATTATGTAGTCGTATTCTTCTCCGTCACCGTATGTGAGTTGTCTGGCAAAATGATTGCTGTAGGGAATTCTCATACGACTGAGTATAGCCTTTGTTCCGTTGTGCATACCGTTGCCGATTTCTTCCGTACTGGTTGCCGCAGAGTCGATTATAAATTTTTCTGAAAGTCCTGCCATGTTTACAAGATTTTTCATTACAAATTCCGCCATTGGTGAACGGCATATATTGCCGTGGCAGATGAAAAGTATCTTAATCTTAAAATTCTCCTATCCTAAAATGCTCTGATTTGCCGTGTTTTGGGGGCTTTTGCGTACTTTCAAAAATCCACATAATTTCTGCGATATGTGATACATTACGCAAAATAAGGCAAAACGGTGCAAATCAAATCCGTGTGTAGTAGTCAAATCGTAGTAGAAACATCGAGTAATTACTACTCTGATTTAGGCGGTTTGAAAAAGTCAACTTTAGTACAGTCAGAAAATACCCTAAATTTCTAAGCAGCTA
>CAYFWC010000030.1:0-30718 GCA_964346805.1 uncultured Treponema sp.
CATACTCCCATAAAAAGTCTTGCAGGAAACTTCAGTTTCCGAAAAGACTTTTTAGAGTGCTTCGCGAGAAGCACACCAAATAATAAAGTTCGCAACGCGAACTTGCAGATAAAAAAGTGAACACTATCTTGTGAACTTTTTTATCATACTCCCTTTGGAAACTGTTTACGGCAAGTCATAAACCTGAATTTTCAGATCTTGCCTTACCTGAAAACAATATACTATAAAAAAAAACTAATGACAAGTAAAAAAGCCGGGACAGTTTTTTCCTGAGTCCGGCCTTTTCGCAAAATGATTCTTGTTTTTAAACTATTTAATTGAGCCTTCCACCATTCCCTTAATAATATATTTCTGCGCAAATATAAAGAGTACTATTATGGGAAGCATGGCAAGAAAGGTTGATGTCAGAATCAAGTCCCACTGTTTGACATAACTTCCGACAAACCCCATTACCGCAATAGGAAGTGTTCTGATTTTACCTGCCTGTCCCAGCAAAAGCGAGGGCAGAAGATAGTCATTCCAAATCCAGATACCATTCAGAATTAAAATCGTTATCTGAATCGGCTGCAACAGCGGAAGAACCACGCGACCAAAAATTCCTTCAGTCGTACAGCCGTCAATAACAGCAGCCTCTTCCAGCTCAAGAGGAATTCCTTTTATAAAGCCGTGAAGAATAAATACACTCATGGCGCAGCCAAAACCTATGTAGGCAAAAACAGAGCCTTTGTAAGACTGAAGCAGAACGATTCCGGTAAAACGCCCCAGTGTCCTGAACCAGGAGAGAACAGGAAGCATTACTACCTGAAAAGGAATTACCATCGATGCAATCAAAATATAAAAAATTACATTTGACCACTTTGTATGAGAGCGTTCCAAAACCCATGCCGCCATAGAACTAAAAAGCACGATTGTAAACAGAGACGCCGCCGTAATAATTACAGAGTCAAAGAATGACTTCCAGTAATTCATGTTGGGACTGTTAATAACCCTGTGCATGTTCTCAAAAAGCACAGACCACTTTTGGGGCAGGGCGAGAGGACTTCTGATAATCATATCAGCAGGCTTCGCCGCATTGATTACTACAATAAAAAACGGGAACAAAAAGAGAATAAGCAGAATAATTCCCATAATTTCAAGTATCTTTTCCTTAACATTATTTCCAGCCATTACATTTCCTCCTCATGTCCCTTACTTACCTTAACTTGTACAATCGAAACCACCGCAAGGATAATAAAGAATACAACTGCCTTTGCCTGAGCCAGTGCCCAATGGTTGCGTGTAATAGCCGTCTTATAAATATTCAGAGCCTGGAGTTCCGTTCCGTTAATAGCGCGGCCCATTATCATTTTTGAAGGTCCGCCGTTGGTCAAAGAAAGGTTCAGGTCAAACTGCTTGAATGAATTTACCAGAGTCAGGAAAATGCAGATTGTAAACGCATGTGCAATCATCGGAATGATAATTGCCATCATACGCTTCCAGCCTGAAGCGCCGTCAATTACACTGGCTTCGATTACACTTGTAGGAATCCCCTGCAAGGCGGTAACATAAATCATCATTATGTAGCCGGCATACTGCCAGGTACTTACAATAATCAGAGCGGCCATTGCGCCGTGGTTGCTTGTAAGAAGCGACTGCGGGTTGGAAAAACCTGCGGTATGCGCTATAGAAGTAAAGAGATAATTGAATATAAACTGCCAGACATACCCAAGGACAATTCCTCCTATTAAGTTAGGAATGAAATAACCTGCCCGATAAAGGTTACGCCCGCGAATTTGTTGTGTTACCAGAAGACTGAGCAGAAAAGCGATTATATTTACAACCGTTACATTGATAACGGCGAATGCAAAAGTCATTACGATTGAATTGATATAATCAGGCGCCTTAAAAAAGTCGGCATAGTTTTCAAAGCCGACAAATCTACTGATATACGAACCGTCCCAGTCTGTAAATGAGTAGAAGACACCCATTACAAACGGAACCATAATTGTCATTACAAAGGGAATTATTATCGGCAGCAAGAAGAGCACATTGATTACACTCTTATGCTTTACCGTAGGATAAAAATAAAATCCAAAAGCAATCAGTAAAAGTCCGATTGCGAGAAACATTCCGCGAAAATACAGAATTCCGCTGATGTCTTTAGGGCGAATTGGAAAAGCCGTTACGCACAGAATAAGTGCGAATACAGTGATGACAGCGCCCGCTGCCCAGCTTACAATAGACACTAGTTTTTTGGAATTATCATTCATAGTGCTCTCCAGCCGGGCAGCAAACTGCTGCCCGTTATATAATTAGCGAAGTGACGGAATTGTGGCAATAGCGTCAGTTACCATCTTAGCAAACTGCTTGTTATCGATTTTACCCTGAGCGAGGAGCTCATAAATCGGTCCGAGTGTATCCTGTGTGAATCCGTCGGGCATTCTGAACTGCTCCCAAGGATAAGTCTTGCCGCGAGAAACATAGTCAGCAACAGAGGCAGAAAGAGGTGCTGTCGGCTTCATAGTATCTGAGGCATAGGGTGAGATAAGGCTCATCTTGTTGATACGGGCATCGCGGCCCTCGTTGCTCAAAGCGAATGCGCTCAGGAACTTCTTTGCCTCCTCAACATTGCCGTTCTTGTAAACTGCCCACCAAGATGGTGCGCCGACCTGAATTCCGTCAACAGTCTGTCCCTTGAGGAAAGCGTGAGGGGCAAAAGCCATCTTGAAAGAAACATTTGCATTCTGAACAGAAGGATCAACCCAGTTGCCCTGATGCAGGAATACAGCCTTCTGGTCTGTGAATGCCTGAAGCTGCTGGTCATAGTTTCCTGTAAGAAGGATATTCTGATCTGAATAATCCATAAGGAGTTTTACATAGTCTGCAAAATCGGCAAGACGACCGGCGTCAACTTTTCCGGCGAGAACCTGGTCAACGATGTGAGTATCCCCGGCAGGAAGTCCGGCTGAAAGGTAAACACCGAAGTTATGAGTTCCTGTAACCCAAGTCATTCCGGCGGCAACACCGGCTGTCAAAGAAACAACCGAATCAATTCCGAGAGCGTCCTTCTGTGAATTGATTTTCTCAAAAGCAGCCTTATATCCTTCATAAGAGGTAAGAGAGTTTGGATCAACACCGGCCTTTGCGAGAAGATCCGCATTGTAAGCCATTCCGTAACCTTCTACCGCATAGGGGAAGCCGTATACATGTCCGCCGTCCTTATAAGCGGCGGCTGTGTCTTTTGCCCAGTCCTCGCCGTCAAGCTCAATCATGTCATTGTGCCAAACAGCAAAGTGTCCGGGACCTTCAAATACAAAAATATCAGGCATATTGTCAGAAGCCTTGTAGCCTTTGAGAATACCCTGATTGTCAGCGCCGCCGCCAGAAGACTCAACCTCTACATGAGTACCTGTCTTAGCCTCATAAGCCTTGGCAAAGTCTTTGAGTTGTGAGTCAATTTCAACCTTAATGTTGAACAAGCGAATTTCTTTTTTGCCCGAAGCACCGCCCTTTGAACAGCCTGCAAAACCGAATACCAACAAAGCGGCAGAAAGAGCCGCTGTCAGAGTCTTTTTCATAAAATCCTCCTATGAAAAAAAACATTTTGTAAATATTTGCCGTAAAAAGTCACGTTGAATTACGACATAAATAAAATGATACAACGGAATTTTCAGTTTGTCAAAAAACATTTTGTTTTATTAAGAGAAAATAATACTTTTGTTATATTTTTTGCGTATATTGACCGATTTTTTGTAACTATAGTTAGATTATATTTATAAATTATAAAAATACTCAACGACGGGGACCCATGCAGACAAAAAAAGACCGCCGGAGGCGGTCTTTTTTGCGCGTATTTTTCAATGAAAACTCAACCTAAAAGAAAATAAGTCCCAGAATTCCGAGAGGAACAAGATAGGCGGCGAACCACTCGAGACGGCCTTTCTTTATAAGTCTCATAAGCCAGATAAGGCTTGCATAGGCCGCGACAAAACAGACCAGGCAGGCGACAGCAATCTGAATAACACCGACATCCGCGGCCGCAATCTTATCCAAATCCTTCAATTCCAGGATAAAGGCGGCCAGAATAGTAGGAATTGAGACAATAAAAGAATATTCCCCGGCGGCGCTTCTGTCAACGCCTCCGGCAAGTGCGCCGGCAATTGTAGAACCGCTGCGGCTGACACCGGGAAGAGTTCCGACTCCCTGCATAAGGCCGATAAGGGCCGCCTGCTTTACAGAAAGCCCGTCTTTTTTAGCCGCTGCCCCGGAATCTTTTTCAGAAGGCTTGCGTCTTGCGAGAAAGGCGGAGCCGAGCAACAGCAGGGCGGTCAGCAAAAAGCCTGCGCATACAGCCTGAACCGGTAATTCGGGAATGAGCCTGCTGATGAAAATTCCGATTACGCCTGTTACAAAAGTCGTAACAATTACGGCGATAATTGTTTTTCTGCCGCGCTCCTCAGTTCCGGACAAAAAGTCGTCCTCAATTATGCGGTTGTCCGCAGGAGTCTCTTTCCTGAGAATCCAGCGGAAAAGAACCGCAAACAGTCTGATAATTTTCTTCCTAAAAAAAATGCATACCGCCAGGAGGGACGGCAGATGCAGAATAATGTCAAAGAGAGTGGGTATCTCTTTTAGTTTAAAAATATGCTGGATAACAGCAAGATGGCCGCTTGAAGAGACAGGAAGGAATTCCGCAATTCCCTGAACCAGCCCAAGAATCACAGCCTGAAATATACTCATAAATTAGCCTCCAACTCAAAGCCGTATTCTCCGTGCCCCGGAAAAACAAGAGTGTCACCGGGAATTGTCTTAAAGACATTCTCAAGGCTTTGCTGCATAAGAGCCTCGTTCCCGCCGTATAAGTCAGTACGGCCGTAGGCCCTGTAAAAAATTGTATCGCCGGAAATCAATATTTTTTCGCTTTCGTTGTAAAAACATGAGGAGCCTGAAGTATGTCCCGGCGTATGGATTACGCGGTAGTGGCTAAGACTGTTTAGCACGGCTTCCACATCGGGAGCACTGTCCCCCGTAAAAGCGGAAATTATATCAGTTGCGGTAAAGTATTTATCGAGAGTATCCCCGTCATCCAGTAGAAAATCAACATCGGGCAAATCCGAGATCTCGTCCAGATAGTCGGACTCATCTTCCAGATACATTCCGCCCAGACTTTTAGCCTGAACTTCACGGGAATTTTTTCCAAGGCACTCCGCGTCCGCTTTTTGAACGGCGATGGGAATGCCGGGATAAGATGAGCGCATGGACTTTAGACCGCAAACGTGGTCAAAGTGTCCGTGTGTAAGTAAAATGCCGACGGGCACAAGATCGTGCTCGTCGAGATAATTTACTATTGACTTTTCGTCTCCGGTAAATTGGCAGCCCGCGGGGTCAACTATCAGAACAGCCTGACCCGCAAGCGGCAGAACATAAGTATTTACACCAAGAGGACCTGTTTGTAAGGATGGTATGTCCATTAGGCGGCGAGAACCTCACACCAGCGGAGAACCAAAGCCTTCGTTCTCAGAAGCCTTTTCGGCTGCGGCATAGGCGGCAGCGTCTTTCCTTTCGGCATCTGCTTCGGAGGCTGGTTGTCCGGCATTTTCTGAATATGAATCAAGACCAGGATTTTCCTCTGTTGCGGCAGTATTTTCGTCTTCCTCGTCCTTCTGACGCGAATAACTTACGGAAAGTTTTCTTCCGCGGTAGTCATAACCGTTAAGGGCGTTGATAGCCTTATCCGCGTCTTCTGTAAAGAGCTGGACAAATGAATAGTTTGCAAGAACACGAATATCACCGATACGCTCGCAGTCCAGTCCTGCGACGCTGATTAAAAGCCCCACGAGGTCACGGGGGAATACACGGCGGTTGCGTCCGATGCTTACAAAAATTGTTGTGGCAAGAGCCGGATCAATTTCTACGCGGGGATGCGGCTCACGGCGGGGCTGCTCTGCCTCCGCGCTTTCGCTCTTGTTATTAAAATCATTTCTTTTTTCCTCACGGCGGTAGTCCTTCTTCTCAAAGCCGTCACGGTTACGCGGAACAAAGGGACGGCGGGCGTTGCCGGTCGCAACCTTCAGTAAATAGGCCGTAAGATATCCGCGTAAAGTAAGCGGAACATTCTTCTTGAATGTTTTTTTGAGTTGATTCAGAACATCAACATCTTCCTGTGTCTTTACCTGATTAACCGAAGCCTTTAAAAATTCAGCAATACGGTCAAAGTCAATCTCATTTTCTCTTCTGTTATTGTAACGCATTTTATTCTCCATAATCGTTATTTCTGCGCAAATAAATCCGCAATGTAGGCTGAACCGATTTTTTTAAATCCTGAACGGTTCAGCATTCCCTGCATCAAATCCGGAATAAAAGTATTTGCTATCAGTACCCACTGAAATCCCTCGGCCGCCAATGAAGAAAGAGCACGCTCAAAAAGCTCTTTCGCAATCCCCAAGCCTCGGTATTTTTGTTCTACAAACAAGCCTGTGAGTAAAACGGCTTTGTCTGATTTTTCGGGACAAGGCGTCCAAATTACGCATCCGGAAAATTCACCTGAAAAAGTTTTGCATACAAAACCCTGTTGGTTTTCGGCGTTGTATTCAAACTGATTGCGCAAAACCTGACCTAAAGCGGCAGTAACACTATCCGCGAAATCACTACTGAATTCTCCGGCGGCCTTATCCAGTAAAGCACGCGCGCATTCCTTGTCCTCTGCAAAATTGTATTCAACAAACTCAAAATCATCTCTGACTAAATCCTCAGTATCTTCAGGTTCGGAATCCAATTTTTCCAAGCCCCATTCTTCACGGAGCGAATTGTACCAGCTGTTGACATAATTTAAAAGCGCCCTGTTTTTATATGCATGCCAGCGGCGTTCAAACAGCGGATACCCTTTGAGCACATCTTTAAATCCTCTGAATACCCCCTTTCCGGAATGCAAGACATCATGCAATTCCGTATAAACAATAGGTGAATGCAGGTTGCCGACAAAATCTTCCATAAGTGAAAATCCGTCTGCGGAATTCCACGGCGGAATCGCATAATATCGGTCATCATCCTGCTGAATACTGCCCTGCGCCACAAGAACTAAATTTTCCGCGTCGACCAGAAATTTCTTTTCCTGATTTTCGAGAGCCTTTACAATAGAGCCGCGCAAAGCGTCAGTCAGTTCAAACACCACAGTTTTAATTATACCAAATTATTTTATTTTTGCCAACTCTTCTCTGGCAGAGATTACTGCTGAGATGAGCCCGTAGTCTTTTGCCTCGTCAGCGGAAAGCCAGTAGTCACGCTCTGTATCCGCGGTTACCTGCTCAAGCGTTTTTCCGGTCTGCTCGGAAATAATCTTGTTCAAGAGGGCGCGTGTTTTTGCCATTTCCACAGCCTGAATCTGAAGATCTGTCGCAACGCCTTTCATTTCGGCCAGCGGCTGATGAATCAGATATGAACTGTGGGGAAGTCCCACGCGGCGATCTTTAGGAACAGCCAGAAGAATAAGAGCGGCGGCGCTGGCGATAAGACCGTTTCCTATTAAAATGACAGGAGCCTTTACAAAGCGTATCATGTCAAAAATCGCGAAACCGGCGCTCACATCTCCGCCGGGTGAGTCAATGTAAATGTAAATAGGTTTGCCACTGTCCGCCTCAAGCAGAAGAAGCTGCTTGTTTACAGCCTGTGCCAGTTCTTTATTAATTTCGCCGGAAAGCAGAATCTGCCGGGTCTTGAGGAATTTTTCCGCAAGCGCGTCAGGAGCCTTGTCAGCCTTTTTCTTCTCGTCTTCGTTGTCGTTAAAAATCATATTATCTCCAGAATGTGATTCGTTTTTCTTTTAACTTATAATATAGTAAAAAACCGTGAAAATGTAAATAAAGACAGCCGCTAAAAAATTGTAATGAGGCCGCCCGCAAATTTCAGTCCGCTGAAACTACATTCTTTTCAGTTCTTTCCGCGAAAAACGGCTCACGGGTTTTACCGGTTTTTCTCTGTTTTTTTGCATTCATTCCAAAAAGAATCCATTGCGCCCAGGTTTTCCCGCCTCATTTCTATCCCCTGCTCGCCGCACTTTCTTTCCACATATGAGAAACGCCTGTAGAATTTCTTGTTGGCCACATTGACGGCAAGTTCAGGATCTACGCCCAGTTTTCTAGCATAGTTCACAAGGGCAAAGAAGAGGTCTCCGACTTCCTCCTCCAGGTGCAGGGGATTATTCTCGGCGGCAGCCTCGTCAACCTCGGCCAGTTCCTCAAGAACTTTCGCGCGGACGGGCTCCATGCTGTTCCAGTCAAATCCTTTTTTGGAAGCCTTTTTCTGATACTTAAAGGCTTTTAGAAGCGGCGGAAAACCGTCGGGGACTTCGTCCAGAACCGACTGCCTCTCACGCCCCTCCACCTTTTCCTTTATTTTGTCCCACTGATTAAGAACCTGTCCGCTTGTCTCAACCTTTTTGTCGGCAACGGTCGCACCTTCGCTAGTCGGGAACACATGCGGATGACGGCGGATAAGCTTGTCGGCAAGTTCGTTGATTTCCTCGTCCAGGGTAAATCCTTCACCGCCGGCCTTTTTCTGCTGGGCATACATGTAGGAAATCATCGTTGTATTTAAAAGAACATCGCCCAGCTCTTCCTTGGCGTGCGATGAATCCTGATCCGTGATGGCGTCAACAGCCTCAAAGGCTTCCTCCACCAAATCCCGGCGCATGCTCAAAGGATTCTGCTCTCTGTCCCAGGGACAGCCTCCCGGCGCGCGCAAAATACGGATAAGTTCAAAAAGACGGCAAAAGGCGGCGGAAGCACGGCCGGCCTCGGAATCTGCAGGGGCGGCGCATTCTCCGCGCGGCTCAAGCACTGAATTCTTATCAAAAATTTCTGTCATAAATATCTCCATGTATACAGAAGCAGTCTCCGAAAAACAAAAGTCCCAGGAGCCGCCGTTTTTTCAGTCTACCCGGACTTTAGCGTATTTTTGCAGGAGCCGCTGAAGGTCGTTTGCAAGAAGCGCGCGGACAAGAAGTTCACCGGCCTTTTCAAAAACCAGGCTCATAGTAATAGCCTCATCGCCTGTAAAATTACCGAGAACATAGTCCGCTATGTTTACACCCGCCGGCTTTGAGATACCAAAGCGGAGACGCCAGAAGTCGGCTGTTCCAAGCCGGGCCTTTGCGGAACGGAGGCCGTTGTGGCCGGCAAGTCCGCCGGACCATTTGAGGCTGTAGGTTCCGACAGGCAGTTCAAGCTCGTCATGAACGACAAGAATTTCCTCCGGCCTTATCTTAAAGAATCCGGCAAGGGCCTCAATGGATTCCCCGGAAAGATTCATAAAAGTCTTTGGCTTTAAAAAATAAATCTTGTCGGGACATTCTTTTGGCTGCGGAAGTTCCCCGTCCTTATTCAGCAGGGA
This sequence comes from uncultured Treponema sp., assembly GCA_964346805.1. GTDB lineage: Bacteria > Spirochaetota > Spirochaetia > Treponematales > Treponemataceae > Treponema_D. The sequence continues at coordinate 9,367 of CAYFWC010000030.1, forward strand.
CGGAAAATATTTTTTCGCAAATTCACAAAAAGAGTCAAAAGTCAGAACAGAGTATTCACCCTTGAATTTTTCCTGCCAGGAAAGTGAATTGTAAAACGGAAGAGACGAGGCAAACTGCCAGGCCGTATTATGACGGTTACGCTCATACTGCGAGCCGTAGTTTCCTAAAAAAGCAACCAATCGAATCATGCGGTAATTATATCAAAAGTTCACAATTTTGTCACAAGAGAATTCTATTATTTTAATAAAGGTAGTGATTTTTTCTGTATCATTTTTTTCCGTAATTTATTATAATTATAGAAAGAAATAGAAAAAAATGATGATTATCGAGGATTTTTTACTTGAAGATTATGAAATTTAGAAAACTTTTTTTGTCTGCCAACATTTTTATTTTGCTGGCGGGAGGACATTCAGCATTCTCCGCTGAGGACAATTCAGAAACAAAAAGGGAGACGCTAAGGCTGACTGTTCAGGAGTCCGTTGCCCAGGCATTGGAAAACAATATTTCAATAAAACGGCAGGAGATTACGCTTGACGCCGCAAAAAGAGAAAACAAGACCTCATGGAATTCTGTCTCCCCTTCTCTTTCTCTTTCAGGCTCATACGGAAAGAGCAACCGTGATTTTGATAAAAACTATTCGGCGTCTATCACAGGCTCAATCAGCGCAACTCTTTCCACAAATCTTTACACTGACATAAAGGGCGCGAAACTCAAATACGAAAAGGGAGAACTTGACTATGAGAATGCGAAGCGCAGTGTGGAACTCAGCGTAAGAAAAACATTCTACAACCTTCTATTCTTAAAGGAAAGCATAGATCTTCAGAAGACAAATTTTGACACGGCAAAACAGCAGTATGAGACAAACCTGAGAAAATACAATCAGGGCGCCATAAGCCAGCTGGACGTTCTTTCAAGCCAGGTTAATTACGAGACACAAATTCCGGAGATGCAGGAGGCGCAGATAAATTATGACTCGGCACTTGCAGACTTCAAGCAGACACTTGGAATCTCTCAGGACAAAGGACTTGTCTTAGACGGAAGTCTGGACGAGTTTATAAAGATAAAGTATGTTTCAACGGAAGGAGTTGAAACATACTATTCGGATCTTGCGGTTCTTGAGAAAAACATTGAGATTGCGAAAAACTCGCTTTTGGCAAACCGATTCAGCGCGTACGGACCGACATTAAAGGCAGGCTGGACCTATTCCGAAAACTGGGCGAAGAATGCATCGACCGGCTATACGGCTACGGGGCCTACGGAAAACGGCGGCCTTAAGCTGAGTGTTACAATTCCGCTGGACGGGATTCTTCCGTGGTCAAAGGGGGCAAACAATGTCGCTTCCGCAAATGACTCCATTAAGGATCTGAACCTTCAGCTTGAGGATAAGAAAACGACGCTTCAGGTAAACACGGAGACCGGGATTAAAAAGATTGAGAAGACAATTTCTTCAATAGAGTCTCTTGAAGCAAGCGTCCGCCTTGCCGAAAAAACTTACAGCATGACGCAGGAAGCCTACAACAGGGGCACACGCAATTACACTGAACTGCAGACTGCAGGCACGTCTCTTGAGAAGGCCCGCCTTAACTTAAAGCAGCAGGCAAATAACCTTGCCGCCGCAATCCTGGACTTGGAGAACACGCTGGGCCTGCCGTTCGGCTCGCTGATAAATAATGAAAAACCACAAGGAGAAAACAAATAAAATGAAAGCCAAGAAAACAACTGTTGTATTGATAATTGTACTTACACTTGCAGCCCTGCTTATTCTCTATGCCACTACGCTGGGAAAGAATAAGGGAGGTGCCGGAATGCCGGGAAAAAATCCCGGAGCCTTTGGAAAGGGACAGCAGACTGAGATTACGGTATTCACACAGTTTGTGCAGAAAGAAACTCTCCACGGATACATTGTCGGAAACGGGGAAATTGAGTCGCAGAACTCGGTTTCCGTATTCCCTGACAAGGCAGGAAAAGTTTCCTCGATAAAAGTAATGCTCGGCTCAAATGTCAAGCGCGGAGACATCATAGCTTATGTAGACCCCAGCCAGCCGGGAGAACGCTATAACCAGAGTCCGGTCTATGCCCCCATAGCCGGAAGTATAATTTCGACACCTGTAAAAAGCGGAACTACAGTCACCACAAGCACGACAATCACAAAGATTGGGGACATCAACAATCTTAAGATTACGGCGGATATTCCCGAGCGCTATGTCTCATTCCTAAAGCGGGGACTGAAGGCGAAGATTTCCGTTCAGGCATATCCGGACATAACCTTTGACGCGACAGTAAGCCGCGTCTCGCCTGTAGTCGATGCCGCCAGCCGCACAAAGCAGGTGATTCTTACTTTTGACGAGCGGGACTCAAGGATAAACGCGGGTATGTTTGCCTCCATTATTCTTTATACCAAAGACTATTCGGGAGCGGTTGTAATGCCGGCGGACGCGGTTGTTACAAACGAAGACCAGTACTACGCCTATGTTGTAAAAAATGATTCCACTGTAGAAAAGCGTGAGGTTACGCTCGGTGAGACAGTAGACGGAATTGTCCAGATACTCAGCGGACTTAAAGAAGGCGATAAGGTTGTAATCCAGGGACAGACTTCTCTTAGTAACGGTGCAAAGGTTAAGGATATTACAGTTACAAAAACAGACGGAGGAAATAAATGAGCATTACAAAAGGAACGCTCCGGCATCCTGTATTAACGCTTATTGTCTTTACCATCCTTGGAATAATGGGAATTTTCACCCTAAAGAATGTCTCAATAAGCCTTATGCCTGATGTAGACTACCCATATCTCTTCGTAAGCACGAAATACGAGAACGCGGGGCCTGAATCAGTTGAAAAAACCGTAACAAAAGTGCTTGAGGGCCAGCTGATTTCTTTAAGCGGTCTTAAAGAAATGACTTCCACATCCTCAGAGGGACGCTCTTCCATTTCACTTGAATTTAATTACGGAACGGATTTGGATATCGCGACAAACAATGTCCGGGATAAAATCAGCCGCGTTACAAAAAGTCTTCCTGACAACGCAGAATCGCCGACTATTTTTAAAATGGACAGCGACTCAATGCCTATTATGCGCATCGCCGTCAACGGAAACCGGGACCGCAACGAACTCCGCCAAATTGCGGACGACACAATCTCTGACTTAATTGAGCAGACGGACGGCGTTGCGGAGGCCAGCGTTAACGGAGGCCGCACAAAAATTGTCCGCGTAGAGCTCAGCCAGAACAGACTTGCCGCCTACGGACTGACAATCACTTCTGTTTATTCAGCGCTTTCAAAACAAAATCTTGAACTGGGCGGCGGCAAGATTACCGAAGGCGCGCAGGACTACGACATACGCACGACCGGCGAATTTAAGAGCCTCGATGACATAAAAAATACCGTAATCACTACAAAAAACGGCTACATTGTGCGACTTGCGGATATAGGCAGCGTACGGGAATCATATCCCGACAAAACAAATGAGGTTTTCATTAACGGACAACCGGGTGTTTACATAAGCATTACAAAACAGTCCGGCAAAAATGCGGTTACAGTTGCAAACGCAGTTTACCAAAAACTGGAGGAAATAAAGAATGTAATTCCAGGAGATATTGATCTCCAGATTATCTGGGACACAACGGATTCAATTCGCGACACAATCAATACGCTTTTGGAAAGTGCCGTGCAGGGACTTATTCTTGCGGTCCTGATTCTGTTCCTCTTCCTTAAGAATTTCAAGTCAACTATCATAATCGCAATTTCAATTCCGCTCTCGATTATCATTACAATGCTGTGCATGAACTTTGCGGGCATTACACTGAATATGATGACACTTACGGGACTGATTCTCGGTGTCGGAATGATTGTTGACGCATCAATCGTTATGATTGAAAACATTTATGTTTACAGAAGCCGCGGAGCAAAGGCAATCGTTGCTGCGGAACTCGGCTCTTCGGAAATGGTTATGTCAGTTGCAAGCGGAAACATAACCACAATCTGCGTATTCATTCCATTCCTCTTCTACATGAAAGAACTTGGAATGATGGGACAAATGTTCAAGGGAATAATCTTTACGGTTGTAATTGCCCTTGTTTCTTCTCTTTTTGTCGCAGTATTCCTGGTTCCGGTTCTCGCAGGAAAATTTCTTGCCCTTTCAAACAGAAAGGAAAATCCTGTAAGGAACAAATTTCTCCGCCGTTTTTACGAACTGCTGGAAATTCCGATGAACGCTCTTACAAAATTTTACAAGAGCGCCTTGAATTCCGCTCTTAATCACAGAGCCACCACTATCATAATCTGTATTACGGCGCTGGCGGTCTCGGTCGCCTTTATTCCGACAATGACGCTCAACATGATGCCGAACGGCGAAGACGACAGCGTAAGCCTTACCGTTACACTTCCGATTGGAACAACACTAAAAGAAACGACTTCCATAATGAAAGAGCTTGAGGGAATCTGCGAAGAAGAAATAAAGGGCTACAGCACAATTATAACCAGCATAGGAACGGGCAACCGAAATTCCGCAGCCTACAAGGGAACTCTGCAGATTCAACTTCCGGAATCAGACAAGCAGATTGACAGCGCCGAGACAATTCAGAAAAAGCTGAGGGCACACTTTAGCGATTTTGCAGGAGCCGCCTTTAACTTCGGGCAAGGACGCGGAAAACAGATGACAGGAAGCGACATTGTTATAAAATTAAGATCCGATGACCTTAACGCCTCTCTTGAAACCGCCGCAAATATCCGTAAAGTCATGGAAGGTATCAGTGACCTCGGAGAATCATCGATTGATACAGAGGAAGGTGTTCCCGAAATTGACATTGAGATTGACCGCGACCGCGCCTATTCGTTCGGCGTAGATATTTCCACAGTCGCAAAGGAAATCAATTATGCAATCAACGGTGTTACAGCGACTACTTACCGCAAGAGCGGAAAAGAATACAGTGTAATTCTCATGTATCAGCCAGAGGACAGAAAATCCGTTACAGACCTCGAGCAGATTTATGTAAACGGAACAAATGGCAAGGTAAGCGTCGCAAACTTTGCGAAAATCGTGAAAGGTCTTGGTCCTGTAACGATTCACCGCGAAAACCAGACCCGCGTTGTTACAATCAGCGCCGACCTTGTAACACAGGTAAACGCCTACGATGTCGAGCAGAAAATAAAGCAGGGGATAGCGGATACATTCATTGTTCCTGACACTGTCAGCATAAGTTATGAAGGCTCATGGAAAGACATGAAGGAACAGGGAGCGGCTTACGGCGGAATTATCTTAATGGCCATTCTTCTGGTATTCGGAGTAATGGCCGGAACCTACGAAAGTTTTAAGGCGCCATTCATAAACCTTTTCACAATACCATTCCTTATAATCGGAATTGTATTCATTTATAAGATTTCAGGGCAGGCAATAAGTATGATGAGTGCGGTAGGTCTCATTATGCTCGTGGGTATTGTAGTTAACAACGGAATTATTCTGGTTGACTACACCAACCTCCTGATTGACCGCGGAAAGAAAATGCATGAGGCATGTCTCGAAGCCGGCGTCAGCCGTCTCCGCCCGGTACTCATGACAACTCTCACAACAATTCTTGGCATGCTCCCCATGTGCTTTGCAACAAGCGGCAGCGCCGGAATGGTTCAGCCGATTGGTGTCGCCGTAGTCGGAGGACTGACATCCTCCACTTTTGTAACGCTATTCTTTATTCCGGTATTATATTCTCTTGTAATGAGAGAGAAGAAAATTCAAAAGAGTAAAATCAAAGTATTTTTAACGGAGGACAAAAAATGATTAGAGTTGAGATTATTGCAAACCAGTCCGTTCAGGAAGAAATGATTGAAGTTCTGGAGGAATATATTCCCGGTATTTTGTATTCGATAATTCCGCTCGTTCACGGACGGGGAAAAGCCGGATACAAACTGGGAACTTCAAGCTGGCCGGAAATAAATTTTGTCCTGTTCGCTTATGTCAGAAAGGAGGACGCGTCAAAGGCAAAAGCTGTCATCAAGGCCGTTAAGGAAAAGTTTCCTGACGAGGGAATAAAGGCCTTTTATGTGAAAGCCAGCAACAAGTGGAATTCATAGCAAGACCGTAATCACTTTCCCGGTGCACGAGCATACTTCGCACACAGGCCTTTTAGAGAATCATTCCAGCCAGACGGACGACAAGGGCAGCAATCCATGCAATCAGGCACTGGAACAAAACGGAAACCACCGCATATTTTGCGCCGCGTTCACGCTTGATTGCCGCAACCGCCGCAATGCAGGGCGTATACAGAAGGCAGAATGTAAGGAAGGCCGCCGCCTGCAATCCTGTAAGTGCGCCTGTCAGAGCCCCGGCACCGCCATACAACAGCGAAATCATTGAGACAATACTTTCCTTTGCCATAAAGCCGGAAATTAAGGCTGTAACAATACGCCAGTCACAAAGTCCGAGCGGTCTAAAGAGCGGCGCGATAAAACCGGCGATTGCCGCTAGCATCGAAGACTTTGAGTCGGAAACCATGTTAAGGCTAAAATCAAAATTTTGCAAGAACCAGACGACAATTGTCGCGACAAAAATTACGGTAAAGGCTCTCTGCAAAAAATCCTTTGCCTTATCCCACATAAGGCGGACAACATTGTTCAGGCCGGGCATTCTGTAATTCGGAAGTTCCATTACAAAGGGAACCGCCTCTCCCTTATACAATGTATTTTTTGTAACAAGCGCCACAATTACCGCCATGAGAATTCCGCCGAAATAAATTGCAGCTGTAACAGGCAGAGCAATCTTTGGGAAAAAGGCCGCCGTAAAGAAAGCATATATTGGCATTTTCGCGGAGCAGGACATAAAGGGAATGAGCATTGTTGTCATACGGCGGTCACGGCGGCTTGGCAGCGTTCTGGTTGCCATGGCGGCAGGAACGGAGCAGCCGAACCCTACTAAAAGAGGAACAATGCTGCGCCCCGAAAGTCCGATTTTACGCAGAAGTTTATCCATTACAAAAGCGACGCGTGCCATATACCCTGAGTCTTCGAGCAATGACAAAAAGAAAAAGAGCACAATAATAATAGGAACAAAAGAAACGACAGTTCCAACTCCGCCGAAAATCGCGTCAATAACCAGCGAGTGAATCGGAGGCGCCACTTTCGCAGAAATCAAAAAGGAATCGACAAGCGTCGAAACATTTTCTATCCCCCTTTCAAGCAGTCTCTGAAAAAAGAGCCCAACCACATTAAATGTAAGATAAAAGACGCAGAGCATTATCATAACAAAAAGCGGAATGGCGGTCCACTTTCCTGTAAGAATCCTGTCCATTCTGCGGCTTCTCTCATGCTCTCGGCTTTCTCTCGGCCTTACCACGGTCTGGGCGCAGAGTTTTTTTATAAAGCTGAATCTCATGTCGGCAATGGAAGCCGCCCGGTCAAGACCACGCTCCTCTTCCATCTGCCTAATGATATGGCCGAGCATATCGCTCTCGTTGTCGTCAAGTCCAAGCGCCTTTTGAACGAGTTCATCGCCCTCTATAAGTTTGCTTGCGGCAAAGCGAACAGGAATTCCCGCCCTCTCGGCATGATCTTCTATCAGGTGCATCACGCCGTGAATCGCACGGTGAACGGCTCCATTGTGTTCAGTCTTGTCGCAAAAATCCTCGCGGCGGGGCTTCTCGTCATAACGGGCAACATGAATCGCATGATTTATAAGTTCATTGATTCCCTGGTTTTTTACAGCGGAAACAGGCACTACAGGAATCTGGAGCAGATTTTCCATCTCGTTGATTTTTATTGAGCCGCCGTTTCCCGTGAGCTCGTCCATCATGTTTACGGCAAGCACCATGGGAACATCGAGTTCCAGAAGCTGCATTGTGAGATAGAGGTTTCTCTCAATATTCGTGGCGTCGACGATATTGATAATGGCAGTCGGTTTTTCCTCAAGTATGAATTTTCTTGATACAATTTCCTCGCTGGTGTACGGCGACAGTGAATAAATTCCCGGCAGGTCAACCACTTCCGTGTCGCTGTATCCCTTTATTGCGCCGCTCTTTCTGTCTACCGTTACGCCCGGAAAATTTCCAACATGCTGGTTTGAGCCGGTAAGGGCATTGAAGAGACTTGTCTTTCCGCAGTTCTGGTTTCCGGCAAGGGCAAAAGAAAGATGTCTGTTTTTTTCAACGGGCTTATCCTTAAAGCTAAAAATATCCTGTTCGGAAAAATTCCCCTCACCTATTTTCGGGTGGGTTGAATTCTCCTGTTTTTCAGCGAGAGGAAATTCAACATAAAGGGCGGAAGTCTGCCTGACATTCTCCACCAGAATATTCTTTGCGTCGGCCACACGGAGAGTGAGTTCATATCCGGAAATCATGAATTCCATCGGGTCGCCCATAGGTGCAAATTTCACAAGAGAAATTTGCATTCCGGGAATTACGCCCATATCCAAAAAATGCTGGCGGAGCGCTCCCTTTCCGCCTACAGTTGTAATCGTGCAGGTCTGTCCAACTTTAATCTGATCAAGTGTCATAAATTATTTTCCTTCAGAAGCAATTATCTGTATTTTCTTATTGTAAAGAATGAGTCTGTCAGAAGTTTTCGGAGTTGCTTAATTTCTTTGAGCGGAAGCGTGTCATCGTTATATGCGGACGACTCGGAAATAATCTGTTCCCTGGCACCCTCGATTGTATATTTTTTCTCATAGATTAAATGTTTCAGGCGGAGAACGGTTTCCAAATCTTTTTGTGAGTAGATTCTCCGGCCGCCAAAATCTTTCTGAGGGGCAAAGCCGGGAATGACTTCTTCCCAGTAACGGAGGATATGACTTTTTACGCCGGTAATTTCTTCAACCTGCCCGATTGTAAACAATTATTTCTCCCGGTCTTCCCACTTCTGGCGGCTGGCCTTTAATTCAAGCTGAACCGGTATTTTATCAAATCCCAGGTCTTCACGAATACGGTTCTTTAAAAAGGTAATATAAGTAAGCGGAACAGAATCAGGTCTTGTCGCAAAAATCACAAAGTTTACAGGATTAACGCTTGTCTGCGTCATATAGCGGATTTTAAAGTGCATAGTCTTTGAGGCCGGCGGCGGATACTTAAAGAGCCAGTCCTTGAGGGCGGCGTTCAGTGCCGCAGTCTCAACCTTGTGTGTTACCTGTGAATAGAGCTCAAGGGCCATATCCATAAGACGCTTCATTCCGTCTCCGTTCAGGGCGGAGGCTTCCACTATCGGGGCCCAGTTCATCTGCCCGAACATTATGCGGATATTTTCCTCAGCCTTGCGGGCGGCTGTCCTGCCCTGATCCTGTGTGTCCCACTTGTTCAGAATAAAGATAATCGGCCGGCCTCGCTCGTATGCCAGAGAGCAGATTTTTTTATCCTGCTCCGCCAGTCCTTCCTGAGCGTCAATCATTAAAAAGACGACATCGCATTCGTCAAGTGTTTTTATGGCGCGGTTGACTGAATAATACTCAACATTCTCCTTTACCTTTTTCTTGCGGCGGATTCCGGCAGTGTCAAGCAAAAGACAGTTGCGGCCGTTATAACGGAATGAGCCCTCGACAACATCGCGTGTAGTACCGGCATAATCACTTACAATGGAAGCCTCTGTATGAGTGAGCCTGTTTGAAAGCGTTGACTTTCCCGTATTGGGTTTTCCCAAAATCGCAATGCGGATAGGCGGCTCTTCTTCCTCGCCTTCCCTGACATTTGAAAAGTTCAGTGAGGCGGTGATTTTTTCGCCCAACTCGGTAATATTGTCTCCGTGCTCAGCGGAAATAAAAAGCAGTTCCTTAAAGCCAAACCGCATGTAGTTCCATGCAACGTCCTCGTTACGACCGCCCTCGCATTTATTGACAGCCGCAATAACCTTGTTCCAGTAAGGGCGGAGCCTGTGAATGAATTCCTCGTCCTCAGGAGAAATCTCGCCAGCCTCCAAAAGCAGAAGAATGAGATCCGCCTTTTTTATCATTGAGACGGTTTTCTCAACTACAAGGTCATCCATTACGGCTTCCATGGAGCCGATATCTCTGGTGAGTTTGTAACCGCCCGTATCCATAAGGTGAACAGGTTTTCCGGCGATAAAGGCGGTTGCCTCCACCGGATCGCGCGTAACGCCCGGAGTCGGGTCCACGATTGCTATGCGCCTGTGCATAAAGCGGTTAAAGAGAGTTGATTTTCCGACATTGGGGCGGCCCGCAAGAACCACCAGCGGAAGATTTACATAAGACTTTTCTCTGTCAAACTGAGTTTCCATGTTAGATTCGTTGTTTTCCATCTGCAACTGCCTCAAGTTCCTTAATTGTGATTGTTGAAAGTTTTTCTTTGACCGAAGAAATCTGCGATGGGCTCATACTTAAATTGCGGAATCCCATTCCGGCCAAAACCATAGCCCTGTCCAGGCGGCTTGCCATTTCGCCGCAGACCGCCACAGGAATGTTATGCCTGCGGGCCTCGTTCAGGGTGTTCTTTATGAGACGCAGGACTGCAAGATGAAATTCATCATAGAGGTCTGCTACATTCGTATTCTCGCGGTCTACACCAAGAGTGTATTGCGTCAAATCATTAGTACCGATAGAAAAGAAATCGCTCACCTTTGCAAGACAGTCCGCAATGAGAGCGGCGGCGGCGGTCTCCACCATAATTCCTACAGGAATGTCGCGTCTAAAAGGAATTCCCTCCGCCTCAAGTTCGCCGCAAACTTCGTCCGCAATCACTCTGGCAGCCTCAACCTGCTCAAGACTTGTTATTAAAGGAAGCATTATGCGGAGGTTTCCGTAAACGCCGGCCCGGTACAGGGCGCGGAGCTGGGTTCTGAAAACCTGAGGATAATGAAGGCTCATACGAATGGCACGCATACCCATAAGAGGATTCTTTTCTATTTCGGAAGGAGCGTCAACCATACGCAGAAGCTTGTCGCCGCCGGCATCCAAAGTTCTGATCGTAACGGGCCTGTCGCCCATCAGTTCCAGAACAGACTTATAGGCCTCAAACTGCGTTTCCTCCGTAACCGTACGGGCGTAATTTTCCGAGGCTTCATTCATAAAAAGAAATTCTGTCCTGAAAAGACCGATTCCTTCCGCCCCCTCTTCAAGAGCAAGTTTTGCCTCCTCAACGGTTCCGATATTTGCAAAAAGGTGGAAGCGTGTTCCGTCTTTTGTCCGGGCAGACTTTGTACGGAATAAAAGAAGGGAGCGACGGTGATCGTCTTCCTGCCTGATTTTATTCTTGTAATCCCTGACCGTCGCCTCATCCGGACAGACAATTACCTCGGCCTTCTTTGCGTCAACAATTACAGCATCTCCGGTCTTAATCTTCACGGTAATTTTGGGGACGGCAAAAACAGCGGGAATCGCGTAGTTGCGGGCGAGAATTGCGACATGGCTTGAAACGCCGCCCTCAACCAGAGCCAGAGCCGTAATATGTTTTTTGGAAAGAACCATAACATCGCCCGCGTCCAGAGCCTGCGCAACAAGGACGGCGCCGTCCGGAATGCATTCCATGTCAAAGGGATGGATATCCAGAAGCTCGTTCAGGACACGGCCGAAAATATCAGTAATATCCTGTCCGCGCTCGGCAAGATAGTCGTTTCCACTCTCACGAAGACGGTCGGCATACTCCTTAGTCTTGGCATTCAAGACAGACTCAACATTAAAAAGGGAATCCTTGAGAGAATCGCTCAACTCCTTATTAAAGACAGGATCTGTAAGCATGAGCGAGTAAGTCTCAAATATTTCCTGCTGAACCTTGTCCGGATTTTTACTTGATTTTATCTGCTCAAGCTGAGCCTTTATCTGCGAGGCAACCGTATCCCGCGCCTTAATATAGCGGAGCCATTCAGACTCAAATTCTTCCGCCTTAATCGAACTCTGAGAAACAATACGCTGTACCGGCTCTGGAATTACAAAAGCACTGCCGCTTCCGATTCCTGGAGAAACCGAAATTCCGAATGAAATGTCCATTTCTTCTATTATAAAGACTGGCGGCCTTTTCGTCAATTTAATATTGACATTTTAATATTGAAAAACTGTATTTTCTGTGCTATAATATTTTTGCATGAAACTTTTATACGCATCTGTTCTGCTGATTATGGAAGCGCTGATTATTTTTGCAATCAGCAGGACACTCATTACAAGTCATAAAACATCTCCGCTGGCAAAGAAAACGAGACGCCTTTTAAGCGCCGCATTTTTAACCGTTCTTCCAAATATACTCAATGTATGTATTTTTTCCGATGCCGCGGCCTATTATTTCTTCACCTGGTATTTTTGTTTTATAGACATTCTGCTCTTCGCACTCATCTATTTCAGTGCTGAATACGCTTTTCCAAACAGCATAGCCTCCAGAGATTTTGTCACATCCGTATACATTTTTTTTACCCGCGACTTAAAGTATTTCAAACATAAGAAAATGCAGAAGACAAATTTGTTTGAAAGGGAAATGATTCTGCTTTCTGTCGCAGTTTTGGCAGATGTGGTTTTTCTTGTACAAAATATAGTTACTCACAATATTTTTACTGTTGAACGCATTTTCTATGACAGTTATTTTTTTACCCCTGACATATACTTCAGAATCTCGTCCAACTGGTTGTATGACATTCATCTTTCATTCTGTTATCTGCTTATTACACTAAGTCTTTTATGCATGATTTTCAAGATGGCAAAGTCTGTAAACCTCTACAAAATCAAATACATAAGCGTAATACTCCAGATTATTTTTATTGTTTTTCTGAATGCCTTCTACATTGTATTTAATCTGCCGGTTGATTTCTCCGTTACATTCTACGGACTAATTTCCGTTTCACTCTATTTCTTTGCATTCAACTATATTCCGCGACACCTTCAGAAAGCCGCCCTTACCCGTGTAATCCGGAATATGAACACAGGGATAATGATTCTGGATAATGATGATCAGTGCATATACATGAATGACTATATTCGTGAAATATACCACATAAAGAATGACCAGAACCCGAATACAGTCATGGCACCTATAATAAAGCGCATTTCAAAAGGCGCTCCGCTTTCTGAGCATGAACCATTTGAGGAAACTACGCACCGTTCGGAGCAGGGCAAAGAAAGTTACTACAAGCTTTCCTTTTCCAGAATTGAAAACAGATCGAAGAAATTTCTGGGAAGTTACTTTCTTCTGATTGACACAACGGAAGAAAACAACCGCGAGAAGATTGAGCACTACAAGAATACCCACGATGAATTGACAGGTCTCTACAGCAAGAACTATTTTTACGATCAAGTCGCCCTGACTATTGAGGCAAATCCAAATGAGAAATACTTCATTGTATGCTGCGACATCGGAAAATTCAAACTGGTAAACGAGTTGTACGGAGTTTCTGTAGGCGATAAGATTCTAAAGTCAATCGCCCGCGAATTCAAGGAACGAACTGTAATAGGTGAAGTATTCGGACGCATTGACAACGACCGTTTTGCAATCCTGATTCCGAAAGATCGTCTTAACCTCCAAATATTCATAGATGCGGCGCAGGAGATTTTCAAGAATACACTCAATCTGGCAATTTCTCCGACAGCCTATTTTGGCGTATATGAAGTTGAAGACCCGGATATGTATATTTCCTTTATGTGCGACAGGGCGTTTATTGCCATTGACACAATCAAGGGACAGTATGGAAAACAGGTTGCATGGTATGATTCAAAACTGCGCGACAATGTTCTCCGGGAGCAGGAACTCGTTTATCAGCTGCCGGAAGCCATTTCAACAGGGCGGATAAAAATCTATCTGCAACCTCAGGCAAACTATGAGGGAAGAGCCTTTGGAGCAGAAGCGCTGGTCCGATGGGAGCATCCCAACGAGGGAATTGTCTCGCCGTCAGAATTTATTTCTATCTTTGAAAAGAACGGAATGATTACAAAACTTGACCGCTTTGTATGGCGTCTTGCCTTCCAGAAACTTTTTGAATGGAAAAATGCCGGCAAGGAAAATATCTATATTTCCGTAAATATTTCTCCAAAGGATTTTTATCTGATGAATATTCTGCAGGAATTTACGGCTCTCCTCGACGAATTTGATATAAATCCTAAGAACATTCATCTTGAATTTACAGAAGACGTCATGATGATGGATTTGGACCGCCAGATAAAACTGATTGAGGCTCTTCACAAAAAAGGCTTTACAATTGAAATAGGAGACTTTGGAGCCGGCTATACCTCACTGAAAATTCTACGAGAATGCGACATCGATATTCTTAAAATCGATATTGACTTTCTCTTTAACACGCATATTCCAAGAAACGCACATATCATAATGAAGCAGCTTATAACAATGGCCGAGAATCTTGGAGTAAAAGTTCTTGCAAAGGGAATCGAGACAAAAGATCAGCTGGATCTGTTGCACGATGACGGCTGTGAGTTGTTCCAGGGGTTTTATTTCTCAAAGCCTCTCGACACTCTGAGTTTTGAAAAAATATACCTGTAAAAACACGGAAGAGGGAATGAGTATAATTATTAGGGAAGAGAGAAAGGAAGATTACAAAGCAACAGAGAATATGGTAATGAGAACCTTTTGGAATATTCACGGACCGGGCTGCAACGAGCATCTTTTGGTTCGTCTCATAAGAAATTCCAAAGACTATCTTCCGCAGATCAGCCGAGTGGCTGAACAAGACGGAAAAATCATCGGAGCCATATACTACACCAAGGCTTGTGTCGTGGACAAGGATAGGACTCATGACATCATTACCTTCGGACCTTTAGCAATTGAGCCTGCACTGCAGAACAGCGGCACGGGCAGAATGCTTTTGGAAGAAACATTCAAACTTGCAAGAGAAGCCGGCTATTCAGGAATTGCCATTTACGGCGAGCCGAAATATTATCCGAAACGGGGATTCGAGGACTGTAAGAAATACGGTATCACGGATCCGGAAGGAAATAACTTTGACGCGCTGATGTGCTATCCTCTGGATAAGGAAAAATTCTCGCAGGTGCACGGAAAACTCTACGAGAGCACCTGCTTTGATAATGCAGATGATGAGGCTGCAATAAATGAAATAAGCAAGGAATTTCCGTCTTACCCGAAAATAAAAATTCAGGACGGCTTCCTTCAGATTTATGACGGCAGGTTCGGAGAAGTGCAAAGTATTGAGGAAAACACCTGCACCATAAAATACTGGGAACTAACTCTGCCGGCAGCCGCAAAAGAAGGCGTCAAGGCAGGAGACATCGTAATATTCAAGAGAAAGAGAGACGGAAGCGCAGAGATTGTCCAGGTCTTTGACAAAAACAAGGTTCTTGTAGAAGAATAAAAAGAATTGAAGTAGACGAAGTGTGGGCAGACTCGACGATTATCGAGGCAGGCCAGTTTGTTTTTATCGGATACTGTATGAAAAACGGGGGTAAGACAATTAAAGAGCAGATACACGGCGCCTTTGATGTTCTTGAAGAACGCCTTGCAAAAGTCGGACTGACTTTGAAATCCGTAGTAAAAATGGACTGCCTGTTTAAGGATATAAAAGACCTGGAGTTTTTGCCGGAAGTGGTCAAAGAAAGATTCAGGGGAAAATATCCGACAAGAAAAGCTTATGAGACAAAATTCATCCGGGAGGGCATTGATTTCCAGATTGATGCTATTGCATATAAATGAGTAAATTTTCGGAATATGTAAGCTCACAGTTTAGAAATCCTCGCGGTATCGGCGGAAAAATCGTCAGTCTTATTCAAAACACTGTAAACCGAAAAATGTATAAGACCGCGGTCTCTCTTGTCAACTTAGGAAAGGCTGACAGAATACTCGATGTCGGTTACGGAAACGGCCACCTGTTAAAACGCATTTACAAAAAGCAGCCCGTATCTTTATACGGCATTGATATATCGGCCGATGCGAAAAAGATGGCGGAAAGAAAAAACACACGGGCTCTAAAATCCGGCAACCTGCATCTTTCTGTCGGAGACTGTTGCAGTCTTCCGTATGAGGACAATATGTTCTCGGCGGTAACCACAATCAATACAATATATTTCTGGCAGGACACAGTCAAAGGCCTGACAGAAATCAGAAGGATTCTAAAAGAAGGATGCTCCTTTATAAATCTTTTTTATTCAATCAAGTATCTTGACAGAGTAAAATATACGCAGGTTGGTTATAAAAAATTTACTGTTGATGAATTGGTTCAGGCAGGAAAAGACGCCGGATTCAATTCTGTGGAGGTAAAGGATATTGTCACCGGAGAAAACTTCGCCGTAATATATACAAAATAAAAGCAGAAGAGACACAAAGAAATGAAAGTAACACCGGCGCAAAATGATAAAATTGAACTTCTCGTTGATATATCAAAGAGAGCATTTGACTCTGACGCGCTGCTAAAAGGTGCAAAGCCCGGCGGTCCGCCGGAATACGATTGTGTGAAATGGCATGAGACTATGTCCTCGGAAAAGCATTTGTTCCAGGCGGAAGAAGACGGCTCTGTAGTCGGAGGTGCGGTTCTCTTTTTTAGCGAAGACGGAAAGCAATTATACGTAGGAAGAATTTTCATTGCTCCAGCCTGCCACAGAAAGGGTTACGGAAAGACGCTTATGTCCTGCATAGAAAAAATATATCCGAATGTTGAGGAAATACATCTTGACACGCCGGTCTGGAATGTAAGGACAAACACTTTTTACAAAGTTCTGGGCTACACAGTCGATAAGACAGACGGGGAATTTGTATATTATAAAAAAATAATTTTGGCGGACAGAGCATAGATACGGTAAGGAAGGCGCAGGGCTATACGCACAAGACAGTTTTTCCGAACCGGAAACTTCCTGCTTGCGCGTATTCAGAAAAAACCCGCGCCCGGCGGTGAGAACTGTTTTAATAATCAGCCACGTCAAATTCCCGCTTCTTAAAATAATACTTGCGGTCTTCTTCCGTAATCAGGCGGATTACTTTACAGGGGTTTCCTGCCGCGATAACATTATCAGGAAGAGATTTTCCGACAATACTGCCGGCGCCTATCACAACATTATTACCGATTGTAACACCGGGCAGGATTACCGCATTTGCACCAATCCAAACATTGTCGCCGATAGTAATGGGGATTCCGTATTCATACCCTGAATTACGGCTTTGCGGATGAATCGGATGGCCGGCAGTATAAATCCCGACATTCGGCGCAATCTGCGCATTGTCCCCTATTTTAACTTTGCCCACATCAAGGATTGTCAGACCGTAATTTGCAAAAAAATTCTCGCCCACTTCTATATTGTAGCCATAGTCACAGCGGAAGGTCGGATTTATGCAAACCGATTTGCCGCACTTTCCAAGAATCTCCCGGAGCAAACTGCCTGCCCTTTTCGTTTCCCATGGCGGAAGATTATTGTACTCATAAATCTTTTTCGCGTTTTCCGCCCGCTCTTCCTGTAAGCCGTCAAGCCATGCCTTGTAAGGCAATTCTGAGAGCATACGTTCTTTTTGTGTCATTACTGCACCTCCAAATTTTTTTCCTTCTTCTAGGTCTTCCGGAAGCCCTTCAACATAGTCAGTAAGAAGTTTTTCCGACGCAATTTTTTCCCTCATTCTATTTCTCCAGTTTTTCGGGCTGAATTTCATTCGTGAGATTCTTCAGCCATTTATAACTAAAATACCTTTTAAACACGGCAGGAAGCTTTACAAGCTCATCCAAGTTTAAAATAAAATACACAAATAGAACAGGTGCCTTAAAGACAAATGCCGCCAAAAGTCCGGCCGGAACTGCAAAGCACCACAAGGTTACCGTATCGCATATAAAACCAAATTTCGAGTCTCCGCCCGCCGGAAATATTCCGCCCACAGTCATGCAGTTTATGCTTTTTCCGGCAAGATAATAAGAACTTATAAGAATCATTATTCTTGCATAGCGTGAGGCCGCAAAAGTAAGTGAGGCGCATTTTAGAATTACAGGTGTGAGCAAAATCAAAAGCAGTCCGCTCAAAAAGCCGAAAACGACAGAAAGCAGAACAAGTTTTTGACCTGCCATTTTTGCTTCCTCCAAGAGATTCGCGCCCAGCATATTTCCAGTAATGATTCCGCCGCCCACACTGAGGCCCATACAAAAACTAATCACGAGATTTTTGCCGGCGTTAACCAAAGCAGAGGCGGCGGCGGCGTCTTGGCCGAGACGGCCGGTTATCACAGCGTAGACACTAACACCGACACCCCAAACAAGTTCGTTTCCTAAAACCGGTAGAGTGTATTTCAAAAAGACCGGCGAAAATGATTTTAGAAAAACAGAGTCTCCACGAACAGGCCGCACAAAATTTTGTCTTGAGGACTCAGCCAGGCACCAGACAACTTGAACCGCCTTTGCAATAACAGTCGCAATGGCAGCTCCTCTTATGCCCAGAGACGGAAATCCAAAAAGGCCGAAAATCAAAATTCCGTTAAAAAAAAACATTCAGCAAAACCGCGCAAGAACTTATTACGGAAGCCTTCAGAACCTTGCCGGAATTTTTCAGGACGCACAAATACATTTCACTTATTCCTGTTAAAAAAAACGAAAGACTCACCGCCCGCAAATATTCAGCGCCATTTTGAATCAAAGCCTCATCATTAGAGAACACTCTCATTATTTGGATCGAAAACAGAAAGTTCAGCAGAGAAAAAATAATCGACACAGAAAGCGAAAGTCTGAGGACAAAAGAAAATATCCTGCCTACGGAAACACTGTCTTTCTTCCCCCAGCATTGTGCCGTAAACATTCCTAGTCCTATAACAAGAGCTGCGATAAAAAGCGAATGCACAAAAGAAACCTGTCCGGCAAGAGAGACCGCACTCATAGCATTCTGATTCAGACTGCCAAGCATAACTGCGTCGCTTACACTTACAAGGGATAGCATAAACTGAGAAAATGCCGCGGGAAGCACAAAAGAAAAAAGATTTTTGTAGAAATCTTTTTGGCTTGAAATAGTCTTCATACTGCTATAATATTCCATATAGCTTTTTAAAACTATAAGAATGTTAGCCAAAAACTATAACAATATTCCAGAATCAGCAAGAGGGCTGAAAAAAAATGGTCAGAATGCAAATAATGGGCGATGGCTCGGAAATAATTCAGTATGACAGAGCAGGACTTCCGCTTTATGTGCAACAGGAAATGCTCTCCTATTATCCAGACATGAGGGCCGAATGTCATTGGCATGAGGACATTGAATTAATTTATATTCTCTCCGGAAAAATGAATTATTATATAAGCGGAGAAAAAATTCTTTTAAGTAAGGGAGATTTTTTATTTGTAAATACAGGTGAACTTCATTACGGCTATGACAACGATAAGGAAGAGTGTTCTTTTATATGCATTTTATTCGACACAGTAATTTTGCAGGCATGCGATCAGATTTACACGGAAAGCATAGAGCCACTGCTAAAAGACAATAACTTTCTGTTTTTGAGCCTGCATGAAAATAAAATCATCACTTCCGAAATAAAAAAAATCATTTTTTCAAAAAAGCGGACAAATAAAAATAATTCAGTTTATGAACTGAAGGCAGTAGGAGCCCTGTATAAAATATTGTCAGAGATTTATAAAATTTATTCATCGGAAAATCTATCACAGAAAATCAGAAAATCCGCAAAGACAAAAGACAGGGATTCAATCTTACTGAAAAAGATGGTGACTTTTATCCGTTCTCATTACAAAGAAAAGATTTCACTTTCGCAGATAGCCGGTGCCTGTAATATTTCTAAAAGCAAATGCTGCAACTTTTCCGCAGAGAAACGCATACAAGTCCGCTTGTTTTTTTAAATGAACTCCGTCTCCGCACAGCCGCCAATATTCTAAGAACATCAAATTTAAAGATAACGCAGATAGCATTTGACACTGGTTTTAACGGAGCAAGTTATTTTTCAGAACAGTTCAAGCATTATTACAAAATAAGCCCGGCTGTCTGGCGGCGGCAGAATCAATCATTCTAAAGAACATTTTATAGATTCTGTCATCATCATCAAGTTCGGGATGAAATCCCAGCGCAATCTGATTCTTGTATTTTACGGCGACAGTCTTTACGTCCACTGAGGCGAGTTCCTGAACGTCAGGACCGAATGCCTCGACATAGGGAGCCCTGATAAAAGTCATCGGCACATTTTCAAGACCAGAAAAAGCAGCTTCTGTATGAAAGCTTGCTAGCTGTCTGCCGTAGGCATTTCTTTTTACAGTCATCGGAATGGTTTTAAAATACTGCTTTTTGTCATTGGATAAATTCTCAGCAAGGAGAATCATTCCGGCACAAGTGGCGAGGACCGGAATCCCGGATTCTATTCTCGATTTTACTGTATCAAACATATCCAGTTCTTTTATCAGTTTTCCCTGAACAGTACTCTCGCCGCCGGGTAGAATCAGTCCGTCATAAGACTTAGCAAGATCCGCCTTCTGGCGAAGTTCCACATAATCCGCACCCATGCGGCTCAGAAAATGTTCGTGCTCAAGAAACGCGCCCTGCACCGCTAAAATTCCAATAGTCATTACTTGCCTCTTTCCGCCATGAGAAGTTTTATTTCCTGCTCATTGATTCCTACCATTGCCTCTCCCAAATCCTCAGAAAGTGAAGCAAGCATGGCGGCGTCATTAAAGTTAGTCACAGCCTTTACAATAGCGGCGGCGCGTTTCTCAGGGTTCCCCGACTTGAAAATTCCCGAGCCGACAAAAACACCTTCAGCACCGAGCTGCATCATAAGCGCCGCATCCGCCGGAGTCGCAACTCCTCCCGCGGCAAAGTTCACGACCGGGAGTCTGCCGTTCACATGGACATACTCAACAAGACCGACAGACACCTGAAGTTCTTTGGCGGTATTATAAAGTTCATCCGCGCGCATGGATTTTATTCTGGCAATCTCACTGTTCATCATGCGCATATGTGTTACAGCCTGAACTATGTCTCCTGTTCCGGGCTCGCCTTTTGTTCGAATCATGGAGGCGCCTTCCTCTATGCGTCTTAATGCTTCTCCAAGATTTTTTGCTCCGCATACAAAGGGAACATTGAATTTAGTCTTGTCTATATGATAAATATTATCTGCCGGAGAAAGAACTTCACTCTCATCGATGTAGTCAATCTCAATCGCCTCGAGAATCTGAGCCTCCGCAAAATGGCCGATACGGCACTTTGCCATAACGGGAATAGACACCGCCTTTTGGATTCCCTTTATCATTTTGGGATCACTCATTCTTGAAACACCACCGGCAGCCCTGATGTCAGCGGGGATTCTTTCCAATGCCATGACTGCGCACGCTCCGGCAGCCTCGGCAATTCTTGCCTGCTCAGGAGTGGTTACATCCATAATCACTCCACCTTTCAGCATTTTGGCCAAATCTTTGTTCAGTTCATAACGGTTATTTTCCATAGTCACACCTCCCATAAAAAGTCTTGCAGGAAACTTCAGTTTCCGAAAAGACTTTTTAGCGTGCTTCGCAAGAAGCACAGTTGATAAA
>CAYFWC010000031.1:0-16475 GCA_964346805.1 uncultured Treponema sp.
AGACTTTTTAGCGTGCTTCGGCGGAAGCACGGTTAATAAGGAAGTTCGCGACGCGAACTTGCAGTTCAAAAGGCGAACAGCATACTGCGAGCCTTTTGAACTTTTTTATTATGCCTCCTTTTTGTCTGTTATTGGTAAAGTTTGCGCCTGTCTGTAACATGCTTGGTCTTACCATCGCTGTGTTCAAGCGAGTTTGGCTGGACGAGAGAAACCTTTGCATTAAGACCGAGCGCCTCGTGCAGTTTTGCGCGGATTTCCTTGGAAAGATTTTCGAGTTTTGAAACCTCATCGCTGAAAAAGCGCTCGTCAACTTCAACCTGAATCTCAAATGTGTCCGCATTGTCAACACGGTCAACGATTATCATGTAGTGGGGAGTAGTTCCGTCAATTGTAAGAAGTGCCGCCTCCACCTGGCTCGGGAATACATTTACGCCACGGATAATGAGCATGTCATCGGTACGCCCCTTAAAGCGCTGGATTCTTGCCATGGTGCGTCCGCATTCGCATCTGCCGGTTTCGAGGCTTGTAAGGTCCTTTGTGCGGTAGCGGAGCAGCGGCATTCCTTCCTTGGTAAGGGTTGTGATTACGAGTTCACCGCATTGGCCGTCAGGAACTGCCTTTAATGTGGCCGGATCCAGAATTTCCGGAAGGAAGTGATCTTCCCAGATATGGAGACCGCTATGGCTTTCGCAGTCGGCGGCAACGCCTGGCCCCATGATTTCTGTAAGGCCGTAAATGTCAAACGCCTTTATGTTGAGTTGCTTTTCTATTGAAGCGCGCATCTCGTTTGTCCAAGGCTCCGCACCGCAGATAGCGGTTCTGAGTTTGATTTTGTCCACAAGATTTGCCTTTTGCAAGTCTTCGGCAACATGCAGGAGGTATGAGGGTGTGCAGGCTATTGCAGTAGCTTCACAGTCAATCATCATATTGATGAGTTTGTTTGTGTTGCCTGTAGACATCGGAAGAACCAGAGCGCCTACATATTCCGCACCGTAATGCGCTCCGAGGCCGCCTGTAAAGAGACCGTAACCGTATCCGATTTGAATAATGTCGTCTTTTGTGATGCCTGCCATTGTAAGACAACGGGCGGCGCATTCCTGCCAGATTTCAATGTCGCGTCTTGTGTAGACCGCAATTTTGGGTTTTCCGGTAGTTCCGCTTGAAGCATGGACACGAACCAGTTCCGACTTGGGCACGGCTGCAAGCCCGAAGGGGTAGGCGGCGTTCAAGTCTTCATAAGTGGTAAAGGGGAGTTTATCCAGGTCCTCAAGACCGCGGATATCGCCGGGTTCAAGACCTTCCTTCTGCATTTTTGTACGGTAATAGGGCACATTGTGGTAAACATAATTTACAATTTTTACAAGTCTCTTGCTCTGTAACTCGCGAAGTGCATCGCGGTCCATGGTTTCGCGTGATTCATTCCACATCATAGTTGTTATTCCTTTATAAATATTAGGCGTTCCTAAAAATTTAAAAAATCGGCTTTTAGAGCCTTTTATATTCTAACATTGAAATTAGCGTTTCCGCAAGTGAATTTTTTAAAACTGTTAAAATCAGTTTGCATATATTAAAATATTGAATTTTTCCTGACCGAAACCGGGAATGATGATTGTCTCGTTTGCAATCTGTCTTAGTCCGGCCTTGTCGTAAAAACTATAGGAGCATTCATCGTCAGTGTTGAGACAGAAAAAAGTAGTTCCTGTCTTTGAAAAATAGTCCAGCATTTGGGCGTAGAGCGTCTGTCCGATTCCTTTTCCACGGATTTTTGAGTCTACCATAAACAGAAGAATTTCTCCTCTGTCTGCGGACGGTGCGATTTTTTTTAGCGCGGAACTTTTTATTTGCCTGACTTTTTTATAGTATTCTATCCAGTTGCGTGTCAGGCGGAATGCCTTTCTGTTAAAAAAGATTTTTATTCCAGGAAGAATTCTTTTTATTTTTGCCAGACGGTAAGTTTTTTTGCGGCTAAAGGCTCTTCCTATTATAAAACCGGCAGGCAGGCCGTCGACTACGGCTGTTTGCGCAAAAGAGGCTTCCGAAAGTTCACTCAAAATGTAATAACCGGCGACAGTGTCGGCCCACGGAGCCTCCGGCATCCATGCAGAGCGGATATATTTTAAAAGTTGCGGAATATCCCGGT
Organism: uncultured Treponema sp.; assembly: GCA_964346805.1. Taxonomy (GTDB): domain Bacteria; phylum Spirochaetota; class Spirochaetia; order Treponematales; family Treponemataceae; genus Treponema_D. The sequence goes on from CAYFWC010000031.1 coordinate 2,141, forward strand.
ATTTTAAATTACGGAAATGCATTTTTTTATTGCCGGAAAACATTCCGCCTACTGAATTTGTCCGCGGCCTAAGGCAAAGGCCTTTTTATTCATTTCGAGGAACTGCGGTTTTACACACTCGGCAAGGGCTTCGAGCCATTCCTGCTCGCTGATATCCTTGTAATAGGTTGAAAAGCGTCCCATCAGAACGATATTAGCCGCTTTTGCGGAGCCCGCCTTTTGGGCAAGACTGAGAGCGTCCATATCGTCAACATTTGCGCCGGCATCTTTCATTTTCTGAATCAAATTTTCGGGATATGAGGCGTTTCCTGTAATGACAGGCATGGGGTCTATCTGCTGGTCGTTAACGATAACAGTTCCGCCCTTTTTAAGGGTTTCCATATAGCGCGCGGCTTCGAGAGTCTCAAAGGAAATGATATAGTCTGCCTCGCCCTTGTCAATGATCGGAGAGTATACCTTATCGCCAAAGCGGACATATGTAACGACACTACCGCCGCGCTGGCTCATTCCGTGAACTTCGCTTACTTTAACATCATAGCCTTTTTTGAGAGCGACACGGCCCAGCAGCTTGCTTGCCAAAAGAGAGCCTTGTCCGCCTACTCCTACAATCATGATATTTGTCGTCATTTTGCCGCTCCTTCAAAAGCATCGAACTTGCAGAGCTGTTCGCAAACGCCGCAGCCCACGCACTGGGTTTGGTCAACCACGGCTTTTCCGGCCTTAAAACTAAGGGCAGGACAGCCGATTTTCATGCAGGACTTGCAGCCCCTGCACTTGCCGCCGTTTACTTTGAGCGGCGGATTATGTTTTACATATTTTAGCAGGGCGCAGGGGCGGCGGCTTATGATTACGCTGGGTTCTTTTACAGCCAGCTCTTCTTTTACCGCCTTTTGTGTTTCTTCAATGTTGTAGGGATCAACTAGGCGGACACGGTTAATGCCCATTGCCCTTACCAGGGCTTCGAGGTTAATTTTTCCGGCCGGATCGCCCTTTATGTTGTAGCCGGTTGTGGGATTCTGCTGGTGGCCTGTCATTCCGGTAATTGAATTGTCCAGAATGATTACAGTTGAGTTGCTCTGGTTGTAGGCTATGTTTGCCAGCCCCGTCATTCCAGAATGCATAAAGGTTGAGTCACCGATTACGGCAACTGTATTGCTGTCGGAAGCGCCGCCGTTTGCCTTGTTGAATCCGTGGATAGACGATACGCTTGCTCCCATGCATTCAACTGCGTCAATTGCATTAAGAGGCGCGGAGGCGCCCAGTGTATAGCAGCCAATGTCACCCATTACTGTGCATTTCTGCTGATGGAGTGTATAGAATAAACCGCGGTGAGGGCAGCCGGCGCACATTACGGGCGGGCGGACAGGAAGTTCCTGGATTTTGCCGCAGCCTTCTTTTGGCTCAATGCCGTATTCTTTTCCGAGCTTTTCAACCAAAAGGCTTTGTGAGAATTCGCCTGTAACCGGGAAAAGATTTTTTCCTTCGGCCTTAATGCCCATTGCTTTTACAAGAGTTTCAATAAAAGGATCAAGCTCTTCAATTACTACAAGGCGGTCAACCTTCTGGGAAAAAGACCTTATCAGATTTTCCGGGAGAGGCCAGACCATTCCGAGTTTTAGGATAGAGGCTTTTGACCCGAAAACTTCTTTTATGTATTCGTAGCTTGTGGAATCGCATATAATTCCGAGCTTTGTATCTCCGAGTTCAACCCTATTCAAGTCTGAGGTTTCTGCAAATTCTGAAAGTTTTTTTGTGCGCTCCTCAACCAACGGATGGCGGTGCCTTGCGTTGGCCGGAGCCATTACATATTTTGCGGAATCTTTGCGGTAGGGGCGGACAGGAGGCTCGCACCGGCTGCCTGTTTCCACAATACTCTGAGAGTGGGCGACACGGGTGCACATTTTAATGAACACGGGCGTGTCAAACATCTCGGAAATTTCGTAGGCTTTTTTGGCAAAATACAAGGCTTCCGCCGAGTTGCTGGGCTCGAGCATGGGAATTTTTGAGGCCAAAGCGTAATGGCGTGAATCCTGCTCGTTTTGTGAGGAATGCATTCCGGCATCGTCGGCGACATTGATTATAAGCCCGGCATTGACACCGGTATAGGAAATTGTAAAGAGCGGGTCAGCGGCGACATTAAGTCCAACATGCTTCATTGCGCAGAAAGCACGCTTTCCGGCAAGGCTGGCACCAAAGGCCGTCTCAATGGCAACCTTTTCGTTCGGCGCCCATTCACAATAAATCTCGTTGAATTTAACGGCTTCTTCCGTGACTTCGGTGCTCGGAGTTCCGGGGTAAGATGATGCAAGTGAACATCCAGCCTCGTAAAGTCCTCGTGCCAAAGCGGCGTTTCCCAGCATCAACTCTTTCATATTAAATTACACCTTTGTAAATAACGCGAACCTGCTTGTACAGGCCCTCGCCTTCGGACTTAGTCTCAATGTCCGGAATATCATTCAATGTGGTGTGAATGAGACGGCGCTCAAAGGGATTCATAGGCTCAAGCAGAATGGATTTTCTGTAAGAACGAACCTTGTCGGCGGTTGTGTATGCAAGGCGGACAAGGCTTTCCTCGCGGCGGATACGATAGTTTTCTGTGTCAAGAATTACGCGCACATCTTCGCGTCCGAGATGTCCTGCATAAACATTGAGGAGGAGCTGCAGGGCGTCGAGGTTTTTGCCCTTGCGTCCGATAAGAATTGAAGATGCTTCTGACTGCAACTTGATTCCGAGTTTGCGCTCCTCGCGGAACATGATTTCTACAGTAGACTCATAACCCATCTTTGAAATGATTTCTGTGATGAAAGTTGTGAGTTTCTGCTCAAATTCGTCCTGGGGAATGGGATTTGCAACAATCTTTTTTGCGGGAGCCGCAGGCTTTCCGTCGCAGTTGTCGGCCTTCTGTGTGTCTCCGTCTGTGTGAACGCGGATTTTTACAAAGCCCTTTTTAAAGAGTGAATTTTTCTGTGTTTCAAGAATTTCTACATCGAACTGATCACGCTCAAGACCGAGTTCCTGCGCGGCCTTTTCGATAGCTTCTTTTTCAGTTTTGCCTTCGTATTCGTATGTCATTATATAACTCCTGTAAAAACGCTTTTTGAAAGCCTCAGTTTTCAAAAAGTGTTTTTAGCGTGCTTCACAAGAAGCGCATTATGATAAGGAAGTTCGCAACGCGAACTTTCAGATAAAAAGGTGAACACCAATTTTGTGAACCTTTTTATCACAACTCCTAAAATTATTTGTTGTCGGCCTTTGCCTTGGCCTTTGTTTTGTTGATAATAAGCTGCTGAACCATCTGAATGACATTGCTGATTGTCCAGAAAAGAATCAGTCCGCTAGGTGCGTTGTAGAACAGGAAGAAGAATACAATCGGTAGAACGTAAGTCATGAACTTCATCTGGCCTGAACTTGTGGCGCTCTGCATAGTTCCGCCCATCTGGGTAATCTTTCCGTAAAAGAGCTGGGACAGCAGATAAACTACCGGAAGAATACGGATATGGTTTCCAAAGAGCGGAAGGGCAAAGTTCAGCTGGTAAACAGAGTCTCCTGCGCTAAGATCATCAATCCAACCCTTTATGAATGAGGCTCCGCGGAATTCAAAGTAATTGTTAAAGAGGTTGTACATCGCAAACAGACAGAGCATCTGGAAGACCATTGGAAGACAGCCGCTCATAGGATTGTAGCCGGCGGCCTGATAAATCTTTGCAGTCTCCGCCTGCATCTTTTGCGGATTATCCTTATATTTTGCCTGAACCGCAGACAGTTTCGGCTGCAGCTCCTGCATTTTGAGAGTCCCCATGGAAGACTTTAAAGTAACCGGGAAAAGAATGATTTTAAGAATGATTGTAAGAATGATAATGCTTACGCCCCAGTTGTGAACAATCTTGTTGATGAACTCAAGTCCCCATTTGAGAATTGTTTCAAGCCAGCCCAAAAAACCGCTTGACTGGAGAGCGTCCGTCAGACGGTAACCGCTGAGATTCCATGCATTGTTTTCGGCGACAGCATATTTGCGCAAATCTTTTTCGTTGCGGGGACCGACATAAACATAGTAAATATCGTTTGTCTGTTTTGCTGTTACGGGCTTTCTTACAACAAGCGCCTGCGCGTTTGAGGAGTTTCCAACCTCAATGTCTGTATTGTAAAAGGCAGTCTGACAGTTGTCGCTCTTAACCGGAACAATAAGCTCGCAGAAATATTTTCCGCCTATACCGACAGTATTGAAAGGCTTGTTGTATTCCTTGAACTGGTTTGTGCTCAGATTAACGCGCTTGCCCTTGCTTTCGCTCAGTGCAAGGAATGAACGGATTTCATAGCGGTCAACCTTTGGATTGAATTCCGGGCCTACCTGCGGAGAAGTGCGCAGTGTATAACCAGCGTTCATTCCGTTCTCCGCCTTAAAGTCAAGCGAAGTGAAATTATCGCCGCCGTCAATCGCAACATTCATCTTGAACATATAGTCATTGTCTCTAAAAGTATACTGTTTTACAAGAATAAAATCCGAATACTTTTTGAAGAATGCGATTTTGTATTCGCCGTTTTCCGTCGGAAATTCTTTTACAGTAAACAGATCATTGATGATACCGTTCTCAGCTCCTCCGAAAGAAAGTGCAAAAGCGCGGTTTTTGGCGGAAATATTTCCGGCCATCTCAACGCCGCGGCCTGTCTTTCTGTCTTTGTGGTCCAGCAGCTCGTAGCCGATGATATCGCCGCCCCTGTTTGTAAAGGTAACTTTGATTTTGTCTGTTGTGATTGTGTAGGTAGATTCCGCTACGATAGTCTTGTCAGACTCATCTGCCTGAACGAGTGAAATTGATTCGCCGGCATCAGGTGCTTTCTCATTGTTTGAGGCAGTATCCGCTGTCGAGTCTGTCTTGGCGGCATCACTTGTCTGCTCTGCGGTTTGCGCGGGTTTTTGCTGCGGAAAGAATTTTGCCTGAACTACGGTGTAACCGATTAAAACCAGGGCCGAAAGTACAACGGCCAAGATGGTGTTTTTCTCCATTGTTTTTCTCCATTTTGCGGGGAATACCTATTTGACTGGATCGTAGCCGCCCTTAAAGAATGGATTGCACCGAAGAATTCTGGCACAAGACATTAACGCCCCTTTTGCCGGCCCATACTTTTGTATCGCCTCAAGCGCATAATGCGAGCACGAGGGGTAATACCTGCAGCATTGCCCGAACAGGGGAGAAATTGAGACTTGATAAAAACGTATTCCAGTACAGAAAAACTTCGTAAAAAAATTCTTCATTCTTTTATCAGTCCTGCCTTTATGCATAATGTACGAAATTGAACACACCTTGAGTTGAACGAATCATTTCCGGGATAAACTAAAAATAATATATCGTATCCGGTGTTCAGGAATGTTTTATAGTATCGGTATGCTTCGCGGCTGTATCGCTTGGAAGCGTTTCTTTGGACGGCATTTCCGTAGCCTCGCGGCAGAGGAAAAGCGATGCGGTTATAGCCTAGCGTGTTTTTTGCAAAAAACAGCTTGGCTCCCTTGACTCCTTCTCTGCCGCCTTTTTTAAACAGATTTTTTATTTCCGCCGGACTTTTTATTCGCTCTTTGCGCTCGAATTTTCCGGTTTTAACAGAATCTGCTTCCATAGGCATTCGGCTAAAAATTAATACTTCTTCTTTTCGTCGCAAACTGAAAGCTTATGGCGACCCTTTGCTCTGCGGCGGGCGAGAATTTTGCGTCCTCCCTTAGTTGCCATTTTGGCGCGGAATCCAAATCTTCTGTTGCGCTTTGTTTTGCTTGGTTGATATGTCCTTAACATGGCATATATCTCCTATTTAAAAATAATATTCAAAATTGTAGTAAGAGATATTAGCATAAAATAACAATTTTAGTCAATACTCTTTGCCTCTCTCTGCGCCTGCTTCTATTTGCGGTAAAAGTCCGGGAAGAAGAATATAATCATCGTGTACAATTCCAGACGGCCGGCCAGCATCGCGAACATATACCACCATTTTAGGGCGGAGGGCAGAAAACCGTAGTTGCCGCTCGGTCCCAGCATTCCAAAAGCCGGTCCGCAGTTGCCTACTATTGTAAGAGCGCCGCTAAAGGCTGATGTAACATCAAGATTTGCCATTGTTCCAAAGATTGTCGTTATTACCACAAGTAAGAAATAAATCATCAAAAACGCGGCGACATTAAAGACAATATCTTTTCTGCCTGCGCGGTTGTTCAGTCTGATGCTGAAAACTCCGTGCGGATGAAGCATTCTGAGAAATTCATTCTTTGCCTGTTTTGCCATCACGACCCAGCGGATAATCTTTACGCCGCCGCTTGTAGAGCCGGAACTTCCTCCTATAAATAAAAGCAGAAAGATAAAGACTTGAGAAACCGGCGGCCAGAGAGTGTAGTCCGCCGTGGCGAAACCGGTTGTGGACATAATAGAAGCAACCTGGAATGAGGAGAATCTCAGCGAGCTTAAAAAGCCGCCGTAAGTCTTAAGATTTGTGATTGTTACGATAGAAACAAAGGCAAAAATAAGGCCCAGAAGCACCTTGAATTCTGTGTTGTCGCGGATATCCTGAATTTTTCCTGTAATCAGGTAGAAATAGAGACTGAAGTTTACCGCGCACAAAAACATAAAGACAGTGCAGATTGCGTCGATTGCACCCGAATCGTATGAGCCGATGCTGGAATTTTTATTGCTGAAGCCGCCTGTTCCTACAGTAGAAAAGGCGTGAACAACCGCGTCCAGAAAACTCATTCCGGCAATTTTTAAAAGGAGAGTTTCCAGGAGTGTAATTATAACATAGATGAGCCAGAGAGCCTTTGCCGTGGTTGTGATTTTAGGAGTTACCTTGCCTTTTTCCGGTCCTGTGGTCTCCGCTTTTATGAGCTGGAATCCGCCTACGCCCAGAAGCGGAAAAAGAGCCACAGTCAGGGTGATTATTCCCATTCCGCCAAGCCAGTGGGTTTCTGCCCGCCACAAGGATATGGAGGCCGGAAGTACTTCAACATCGCTTAAAATTGAAGCGCCTGTCGTTGTAAAGCCGGATACACTTTCCCAGACGGCATCAGTAATTGATGAAAAATAACCGCTTAGGAAAAACGGAACGGCTCCCATCAATGACATGAAAATCCATGCGGAGGCGACGACTAAAAATGCGGCTCTCGTGGAAAGCCTTATCTTCTGTCTTTTGCCAGCAATAAAGAATATTACGGCAAGCGTAACTGATACTGCCATGGGAATAATAAAACTTGCAAGACAGGAATATTCGCCGTAACAAAGCGCTGTTATTATGGGAAACAAGAAAGTTGTGCCGACAAGCCCCAGAATTGAAAATTCAATTCTAAAAAAAGAAAAAAGTGTCATATTGTTTCCGCTCCGAAAAGTTTTAGAACACTTTGGGTCTCATCACTGGTTGTAATAAGAATAAGCTGGTCGTTGGCGTCAAGAACAGTGCTTCCCACAGGAATTACATAATTCTGGGTGCCGGCCTTTTTTTCCAGCATTACAAGGAATGTGCCCGGGTTTGCAATGTCCAGAAGGCTTTTTCCCACAACCTTGCTTGCGGCCGGCAAATTGCATTCAACAATCTCAAGCTGACCCGCACTTACTGTATGAATACCGGTTACGGTTTTTCCGCGGAGGTGGCTCATGATTGAGTCCACTATTGTATCACGCAGCGGAACAGGAACATCAACGCCGAGTTTTCTCGCGATTTCGGCAAAGGTTGAGGATTCTACAAGGCTGACTGAACGGCCTACGCCCAGAGACTCAAGGTAGGCTGCCACAACCATATTCAGTTCGTGGTTGTGTGTGGCGCAGATAACCAGATTGTATTCTGTAAGGCCTTCTTCTCTCAGAAAAGTCTCGTCTGTTATGTCGCCGCGGAATACATGCGCGTTGGGGTAGCGCTCGCTGGCTTCTTTTGTAAGGTCATGGTCTGTGTCTACAATCGCAAAATCTTTTCCGACTTTTACACGCTTGCCGAAAATTTTTGCGAGGAGCCGGCTCTTTTGTTTTGAGACAAGTCGGTCCGCAATAAGCATACCGATTTTTCCGGCTCCGACAAGGGCAATTTTGTCCAGAGACTCTACGGTTGCACCGCAGAGGGCGAGTAAGTCTCCTGTATCCGATTTTCTTGCGAGAACTCCGATGCTGTCTCCTGCATTTAAAATAGTGGCGCCGCTGGGCAGAGAGGTTTTTTCTCCGCTTTCCACATAGGCAATCAGAAACGGTTTGTCCGTGAGTTTTCTTACGCTCGAAAGCTGCGTTCCGGCAAGAGGCGCACCCTGATTGATTGTTATGCGTGAAATTTCGTATTCCGAATTTTCAAATGTTACAACATCGCTTACAGCGCCGCTTTCCACCGCATGAACAATCGCCTCGGCGGCCTCAACATCCGGGTTTACCATATAGTCAATTCCGTAGAGGGGACGGTGTTTGCCTGTAAAAGTTTCAGCGTGTTTTTTTACGGCGGCTTCTGTATTATTATAGTAAGAAAAGTTTCTGACACGGGCAATCTTCAGAATGTCGGGGTAGACCGTATCGACGACGGAACAGGTAATCATGTTGATTTCGTCATTGCTTGTAACGCAGACAAGGGCGTCCGCCTTTGCGATTCCGGCTTCTTCCAGATTGTCAAGACTGTTGCCGTCCATTTCTTTTACTTCGCAGTCAAGAGAATTTGAGGCGTGGCGGACAACCTCTTCATTGTTGTCAATCAGAACTACTTCGTTCTTTTCATTGATGAGACGGCGGGCCAGCTGGACACCGGTAAAACCCGCACCGATAATTACAATATTCATAACAGATGAATTTTACTACAATAACCGGAAATTATCAATAAAAAAAGGTCCGCCGGTTTTTGCGGTTTAAGTCATGAAATAGCGCGGTATGCTGAATTACTTTTATCGCAAATAAAGAATATCGCAACCTGCGATAAAAAAATTAGGATAAAGAGTTGCGATAAAATATCGCAATATATTGAACTGCCTTTGCTGCAAATTTGCGATAAAAATCTGACTGTTGCGATAAATGGCGAGAAACATTTGCGATAAATGTTATGGATATGCGGTAGAATTGTTGAAAATATCGCAAATTTGCGATAAAATTACCGGTAATATGAAAGATTTATCGCAAATTTGCCAAATAAAAGAACTTCCGATATATCCGTATCTTAAAGAAATTTGCGATACGCTGAAAAAATCTCCCTGCCGTTTTCTTATTCTTACGGCGGAAACCGGAGCCGGAAAGTCCACCGCTCTTCCTCTTGCCCTGCTTAATTCTTTTGAGAAGAAAATTCTCATGCTGGAACCCCGCCGTATTGCGGCAACTGCTGTCGCAAACCGGGAGGCCGAACTTTTGGGCGAGGAGGTCGGTCAGAGCGTCGGCTACAGGATTTATCTTGAGAATAAAGTTTCTGATTCCACGCGCCTTGAAGTGATGACAGAGGCAATTCTTACCCGCCGTATTCAGAATGATCCTGAACTCTCCGACACAAGCGTTGTTGTCCTTGATGAGTTTCACGAGCGGTCAATAAACGGAGACCTTGCTCTTGCCTTTTTAAAGGAAGCGATGGAAGTCCGTGAAGATTTATTTGTGGTGGTTATGTCCGCAACGATTGACGCAAAACGCCTTTCTGAATTTTGCGGAAAAGAAAATGCGCCGGCTCCGGTTATGCAGATTCCTGGCAGGACTTTTCCTGTTGAATACATTTACAAAAAAGAAATGTCCGCGGCTCAGGCCATAAAATTTGCGGTAAAAAATATTTCTTACGACGGAAGCGGCAAAAGCCTTTTGGTGTTTTTACCGGGAATTTATGAGATAAAAAAAAATCACTCTGAACTGGAGTCTGTGGCGGAAGATGTTTTTAGAAATGAATGCGGCTGGCCCGGTAAAATAGAAATTCTTAATCTTCACTCATCGATTACTTTTGAGGAGCAGAAGAAAATTTTGGAGGCGGCCGCACCGGGAACAGTCCGCATAATTCTTTCTTCTTCCATTGCGGAGACATCTGTTACAATTCCTGATGTTGTCTGCGTAATTGACTCGGGACTCTCCCGTTACAGCGAGATGAACAATAATGTCGGCGCCTCCCGTCTGGTAACGCTTCCCGAGTCTGAGTTTTCCGCGGCGCAGAGGGCGGGACGAGCCGGACGAACGCAGAGGGGAATTTGTATCCGTCTGTGGAGCGAGAAAGAGCCGAGGCAAAAAACTTCTGTTCCGGAGATTCTGCGGTCGGACTTGGCGGAAGTGGTTTTGGACTGCGCCGAGTGGGGGTGTCTAAAAGCCTCTTCTCTTGACTGGCTGGACAAGCCTGCCGACGGAGCGTGGCTTGGCGCACAGGAATTACTGCGTGAATTAAAATGCATTGACAGCGAGAACAGAATTACGGAACTGGGCAGGGCGGTCTTAAAAGTCGGTCTTGGTCCACGCCTTTCCTGTGTCGCAATTTTTGGTTCCGCAAAAGATGTGAATCCCTTTTCTCAATACAAGGATTCTCCATTATGGCTGCAGAAGAAGTTCTCCGCGAATATTGACGGACGGACCGCTTCAATACAGAAAGGCACTTTGCTGACCGAAACCGAAAGATGCCCGCTGACAAAGGAGCCGCTCCTTGCCGGATTTCCGGACAGGCTTGCTGTAAGAAGCGGAGACGACGGAACCTACCAGTTTTATTCCGGGCGGCTTGCCTGCCTGAAGGATTTTAAGGGAGGCCTCTGTCCAAAATACATACTTGCTCCCGAAACCGACGCGGGCATTACCAAAGGAAAAATTTATTCCTATAAAGTTCTTGACGAGGACTTTGCGGAAGCCTGGTTAAAGACCCGCGCGACACGGGAGACTGTCTGCGACTTTGAGGACGGCAAGGTTAAAAAGACTGAACTTGTCCGTTACGGAAAAATAATTCTCTCAAAAAAAATATTAAAGGCCGGGCCTGATGACTTTAAGGCGGCTCTCTGCACTTTTGTAAGAAAAAACGGAATTGATTCTTTACCGACAGATGACAGAATCAAGGGGTTTCTGATAAAACTGAAATTTTACGAACAGAATTCAACAGAAAAAAATGAAAGGAAATTTGATCCGGAATATTTGAGGGATAACGCCGAAGAATGGCTTTTGCCTTTTGTTACCCAGAATAAGATTGCTTGTGATAATATTTACGATGCGTTATATTATTTTTATGACGGAGCAAGGGTTGAGCAAAAAGTTCCGTCCAGACTGACGCTTGAGACGGGCCGGTCTGTAAAAGTGATTTATGTTGACGGAGAGAGAGTTCAGCCTGTAATAGAAGTAATCATACAGCAGGTTTTTGGCTGCTTAAAAAGTCCGAGGATTATGGAAACTCCCGTTCTTCTGCGACTTCTGTCTCCCGCAAGGCGACCCCTGCAGATTACGAGCGATCTGGAGAATTTTTGGGTCAGCACCTGGCCTGAGATTTGCAAGGAAATGAAGGGGCGCTATCCTAAACATAATTGGGACTATAGAATTTCACAGAGAGATGAATAGAATGACAAACACTGACTCGCAGTTTATACATATGACGACCGCAGGCAGACTTAATGAATGAATCTTCTTAGCGAGATTGCCTTTTGGTCGCAGACCTCATGGCAGCAGAAGCAGTGAAGGCATTTTTTGTAGTCGGTAAGAAGTGCGCTTCCGTTTTTGCCGTCCATTGTAATGAGGTGAGCCGGGCAGATTTTAAAGCATTTTTTGCACTTGATGCATTTGCCGGCGTGGAAGTGCGGTGTCCTCGTAAGGAGAAAACTTGCGATGGGGCTGAGCCAGGCAGGCATAAGGGAACTGAAGTTTTCCGAGCCGTCTTTTACAATGCGGAATTTTTTATTGCGGCAGTCGTCGGCGCTTGCCCCGACAATCTGAATCTGGTCGGGCGATGTGAGCCATATTTTTCTGTTTAGGGCGTCCTCAAGATTTGTAATGAGGTGGGGATTGTAGCCGACAAGGCTTGAGCAAGTCCAGTCCAGCGCAAGAATGTTGTCGCTTGCGGCAAGGAAGCCGAGCTGAATCGGATCGCCTGAGCCGGGGCCTCCCGGTCCGTCCATTCCGACAATGGCATCCATTACGGCATACTGCGGTTTTGCGGCTAAGACTAAATCTGTAAGAAAGGCTCCGAATTCTTTTTGGCTTGGAAAGCGGTAGTGGCACTGTGCCTTGTCCAGTCCGACCATAAGGCCGAAAAGGTTTTTCATTGCGCCTGTGTATTTCATAAGCTGATGGCTTTTTAGTTTGGCGGCGCTTACGACAATATCCGCTTGGGTGAAGGCATCGGCAAATTCAAATTTACGGGCGTGGGTTCCGTCCGGGCAGGAGACTTCTGTCTTGTCGTGGAAGTCGACCCATTCGCCGCCGTTGCTCTTGACCTGCTCAAGCATACCGGTGGATTTTGCCGCCCCGGTTGAATTTGCGACGGCAGGGGATTCACCGGCCAAAACTCTTTTTGCACCGAGTTCAACAAAAATCTTTACGAGAGCGCCGACGACAAGAGGATGTGTGCAGACGCAGGATTCCGGTTTTTTGGGGTAGAGAATGTTTGGTTTTATGAGAACGGTTTTATTGTGAACATCCGGCGGAGGAACGAGTTCCGTAAGTTTTTTTAAAGCGTCATAGATTTTTTGAAAATCGTATTCGCTGACTTTTTCCAAGGCTACATTTGTTGTCATAAAAAATATTGTAGCAGATTTTTGTAAACCGTGCTATAATATTTTTATGAAAAATTCAAATTATTTTTTAGGCCTTATGACGGCTATAGTGGGTCTGATGATGCTTTTGGCGGCGGAACCTGTGGTTCAGGTTTTGGTAATTGTTCTGGGAATTTTTGCGGTTTTGGACGGGGCTTTTATGCTTGCCGGCGTTGCGCCTTTGAGTACGGAAAGGACTTTTAGAATTGAATGTATTGTAAGGGGTGCGGGCGGAATTGTTATCGGCTTGCTCTGTATTATTCTTCCGCTCCGTGTCGCGGAATTTGCATGGCAGACGATAATTTATATTTTTGCAATTTACGCGATTCTTTCGGCTGTGCTGGAGATTCCGATTACGGTAACTCTGCACACGGAGGGACTGCCTGTTAAACGCTATGTGATGGAAATACTTTCTACCATTTTATTGAGTGTTATTCTCTTCCTGCTTCCGACGACATTCGGCTTTGCGATAATTCGCATTGGCGGCGCAATTCTCTTGGTTCTGGGCGGCGTGATAGCATTTTTAGCTTACAGAAACCGTGATATTATAGCAGATGACGCAGTAGTTACTGACGACGAGCCAGAGAAATAACGGTAGTTCGGATTGCAGGAAGGGCCTCGTGGGGATCGCTGATTTGCAAAACGGCGCTTTCCATGGGGCACATTCCGTCTTTTTTTCTATTGATGATGTATGGAACTGCTTCTTGTGCTTGAATGCTGATTTTATTTTTGGCAAGAACTTCTTGCGCCGGACTGCTTATTGTCTTTGCAAAAATTTCTTTAATTCCAAGATTTACATAGAGAAAGGCGGCGGCTTTTCCGATTACCTTGTCTGCCGCGGAAAATGAGGATAAGTCTCTTTTTGAATCCAATAATTGCAAAAGCGGTTTTATTCCCCGTTCTGTAGACTGAATTATTTCTTTTCCGTCATACAGGACGAGGGTTAAATTTTTTTCTTCCAAAAACTGCTTTGCAAAAGACAGGTTATTTGTCATTGCGGGAATTTTTTATAATGAGGGGAATAAGAACCAGTTGAAGAAGGATTCCGAAAATTCCCTGCGGAATGCTTGTCCAGATTGTGGAAATAGAAATGGTTGAAACTTTAAGGGCGTTTACTGCCGTTAAAATCGCGGCTGCCCGAACAAGTCTTCCGGCAATTTGAATCAGTAAAACTTTGAGGACAGAATTTAATTTTACAGAAGAAAGAATTCCTGCGGTAATACCATAGACTCCCAATTCAATTACCATAAAGGGCATTAGGGCAAAAGAGGGCATTCCTGTTAGAGAATAAGAAATTACCGGCGAAAGAAAACCCGCAATTCCGCCTGCAAGAGGACCGGCAAGAAGGCCTACGATAATTACAGGAAGATGCATCGGAAGAAGTGATACGCCCAGTGCGTTTCCGGTTCCGGAAATGATTCCCATCCAGTGAAAAATCTGAGGAAGAATAACTGCCCCAGCGGTCGCAAGCAAGGCAAAAATCATTTGCCTTGAGAGTGAAATTTTTCTTACAGCAATTGTTTTCATAAGTAAGCACCATTTTAGCTGACGAAGTAAAATAAGTCAAGAAAAAAACAGTCCGGTGTTACAAAGAAAAACTGTTACGGCGGCTTACAGGAAGCCGTGAGAACTCCACTTAAACTTTTGACGGCAATCTCCAGCAAA
>CAYFWC010000031.1:16575-22344 GCA_964346805.1 uncultured Treponema sp.
ACGCTTGACTTTTCGGCGGACTGGGATTATAATTGAACCATACACACCGACTACTTAATCACTCCATTGTTGACAGCACAGTAAACCGCATCACCGGAAAACGATATGCTGCCGGAAGAAGGCGAGAGATTTCCTGTAATCAAATTTAGTAATGTTGATTTTCCAATGCCATTCGCGCCGGCTACGCAAGTCCATCCCTGTTCAAACTGAATAGAAAAATCACCAAGAATAATTCTTCCGGGATATGAGAATGAAAGCGAATTGATAATAAGATTGTTCATGTAATTCCTTTGTTGTTTGCATTTGATAAAGCGGACAGGAATTAAAGGCATCTCTATAAACTGAAGTTTTTAGAACCGCCCTAAAATATTTCGGAAGGACAAAAAAGATTCTGCAGATGCACTGCGTAGAAAGCCGACCCGAAAATACAAATATAATTCACTAAAGTCCGTTCTTTGAAAAAAAGTTCTTGTAGTGAAAATTATTGTATCATCGGCTACGTTTTCTCCTTTAGATGTGTTGCATTATTATAAATCAAAGAAAAAAAGTTTTCAAGATGAGATAAGGAATTTTTAGAAAAAAAGACAGGCCCTGACAACAATCAGTGCCTGTCTCCAAGCGGCGGCACACCGCGCCAGCGAGACGACCTCCGCAAGTCACCGGAGCCTGTCTCCAAGCGGCGGCATCTTGATGCCGTTGCGTCACCGAAAGAAGCCTCAAGGTCTTGGAAGACCTAAACATTGGTGACACATAGCGTCACCGAACGATGCCTTAGGGTTTTGGAAAACCTAGATTTTGGTGACCTCGATCCGTCTCGGTGCGGCGAGTGCTTTTCGTGCCATCGCCACATTCAGGACACCGTTCTTGAAGTTGGCGTTGATTTTGTTTTCGTCAACATCATCCGGCAGAGTAAAGCGGCGTGTAAACTCAACACGGTTTCTCTCGCGAATGAGCCACTTACCTTCTTTCTCGTCTTTCTTGTCGTTGTGCTCTTCTTTGTGTTCAGTCTTTACTGAAGCGATTGTGAGAACACCGTGGTCTACTTCGAGGTTGACATCTTTTTCTGTGCAGCCCGGTAAATCCATTTCGAGGCTGTAAGAATCTTTGTTCTCTTTTACATCAACCTTGGGCATGTGATTTGATTTCCAGGAAAAATCCGGAATTCCGCAGTCAAAGGCATTGTCAAACAGTGAATTGAAAAGTGAAAGTTCGTTCATAAAAATCTCCTCGTAACTTCATTCTGAAGTCACATTTATTTTAATTTCTGGAGCCTCAAGGCTCCGGCGGGCTTTTGCACCTGCCTTACACTATTTATATAGCAGAAAGTGTGCCAAGAATTTTGTCACCAAGGTTTAGGTATTGCAAGGCCCTAAGGCATCGTTCGGTGACGCAACGGCATCAAGATGCCGCCGGGTGGAGGGGGTCCTGGTTGTTGGGAGCGTCTTGATGATGCTATGTGTCACCAAAATTTAGGTATTGCAAGGCCTTGAGGCTTCTTTCGGTGACGCAACGGCATCAAGATGCCGCCGGGTGGAGGGGGCTGATGGGGTCTTTTTTGTTTTTTGGAAGTGTTTTGGTTGTTGATTGGGTCGTTTTTGCAGGTTTATGCGTCAAAATTTTTATAAAATGTGTCAGAATGACACATAAACCTGCTGTTTTTAGTTGTTTTTGGAGGGTAAAACTGAATACTGTGGAGTTACGATAAGTTCCGTCGCATTGGAACCTGGCTCGATGCCGTTCCATTTTTCGAGGCGCTTCATTGTTTCTTCGTGTTCCCAGGATTCACGCTGTATGGAAAGCGTCGCCTGAATCGCGGCATTCTTTGTGCGCATAGCCTCCGCGTCTGCCTCTGCCGCAACTTTTACGGCTTCCGCATTCAGCTTTTCGGCCTCCAGTTTTGCCTTTGCCTCCGCAACCTGCTTTTGCGCCTGCGCCTCTGCAATTGCTACATCGGCCTTTGCGGTTTTTTCCTGCTGCGTGCGGTTCATGGTTTCTTTTATCTGTTTGTCAAAGTCTTCGGACCAGTCCCAGTTGCTTACATTTACATCACTGATGGTGATTGGCATTTTTGAGCATTTTTCGGAAAGAAGGTTTTTGATTTCCGCACTGATTTCGTTTGTGGCTCCGGTCAAATCGTAAATTGAATATTTTCCGATAACCGTTTTTAGAGCGGTTTTTGTATTTGAGCGGAAGAAGTTGTTGAGTGAATTTTCAGTATAGTTTGTGACATAATCCACGGCACCGTTCTCATTGTATATATAGAAGATTGAGCAGTTTACGCCGACCGTCTGCATATCCTTTGAGATTGCTCCGTCCTGTCCGACTGTAAAGGTGAAGTCCTCTTTTTGCGGGGCAAGATTCAGCTTTGTAATAGACTGAATAAACGGAGCCTTGAATGTGATTCCGTTTCCGCGCGGCACTGTTCCGGTAATTTTACCGAGAGTCTTTATTACACCGACTTCATTCGGAGAAACGACACTGAAGCAGTTGAGCACTACAATTATCAGGGCTATAATAATTGCGCTGAACTTGACGTTAAAAGAAAATTTTTTCATATCCATACGGACAGTATAGATGAGAAACTTATGTTAGTAAAGAGTATTCCTAAAAAATCTTTAGAGCGATTTCTTAGAGGTTCCCCCAAAGATAAAAACAGACTTCTTACGGATTTTTCTTATCTGTTGAATTGATTCCCAGCCCGAAAAGTGCAAAGTCTCCGCACGCGGGATCGTCCTGCCAGATTTCTGCCATTCTCTGGGTCAGAAGAATGGCGGTTTTTGCCGTGGCGGTGCTTTTTGGCGGAATGAGTTCAAGCTCTATGCTCTGTCTCATTACATGGACATCGAGCGGAATGAGCAAGTCTTTTGGGCTTGCCCAGGTCCACAGTCCCAGGTCGACAGGTGAATTGCGCCGCACCATCCAGCGCAAAAACATATGAAGCCTCTTGCAGGCGCTTTTTGGATTTTGCGACACGGGTTTTACGCCGGGAAAAAGTCCGATTAGTGAAGTGACAAGGGCAAGTTTTTTCGCCTCGATTAGTTTTTGTTCCGGGGTGTCTGACTCGATGCCTTTTAACTGTTGAATTTTATTCCGGTATGACAGGCGGACTGCCTCGCCGAGCGTTCCGTATTGGGAAATGATTTTTGTCAGGGCGGCGCATAAGGCGTTCATGTCGGAATAGGAATAAAAGCGGTAGAATTTCTTCTGTGATTTTGGAAAAAAGTTTTTGTAGCCGCCGGAAACAAGCCATTCCGATGGAACCGTTTTTATCTCGTCAAACATTGAGTTTAGTTTTGCGATGAACTGATCACGGCGGCCGAAAGAAAGCTGGGCTGTTATAAAGGATGCGATTTCCTGTTCGAGCGGCTCGGAATAGCGTCTTGTAAACTGGCTGGGATCATCATCCATAAAAGTGACGGTCTCGTATTTTTTTGCCAGAGCACACAAAGTATTCTTTAACTCCGGCGAAAGTTTCTCAGACATGAGTTCAGTATAACGGAAAAAAGGAAAATATTCAAATACATTGAAAAGATTGAATTTTTTCATTAAAATATTCATCACTATGGCATATAAAATTTTTATTGACGGCAAAGAAGGAACTACTGGTTTAAAGATTTTCGAGCGTTTTGAAAAGCGTTCTGATATAGAAATGATTTTTATTGACGATGAAAAACGCAAGGACCCGGCTGCCAGGGCCGAATGCATAAATTCGTCGGACTTTACTTTTTTGTGTCTTCCGGACGCCGCATCTATAGAAGCGGTCTCACTCTGCACAAATCCGGATGTCCGCATTATAGACGCCTCCACAGCCCACCGTACAAATCCTGAATGGGCCTACGGTTTTCCGGAACTGTCTCCGGAATTCAGAAAAAAAATACAGGAGTCAAAAAGAGTCGCTGTCCCCGGCTGTTATGCCAGCGGTTTTATTTCTCTGGTTTATCCGCTTGTTCACTATGGAATTATAGGCGCTGATTATCCTGTTACCTGTCATGCTGTAAGCGGATACAGCGGCGCCGGAAAAAAGGCCATTGCCCGGTATGAGGACAGGAACCGCAGTCCCGAGCTTGACTCGCCGCGTCAGTATGCCCTTACTCAGACCCACAAGCATCTGCCTGAAATGAAAAAGATTTGCGGTCTTGAATATGAGCCTGTTTTTAATCCTTATGTATGCGATTACTTTAGCGGAATGTGCGTTACTGTTCCGCTTACCGGCCGCCTTCTTTCTAAAAAGCTTGGCGCTCAGGAAATACGCGACAGGCTGGCACAGCATTATAATGACAGCAATTTTGTTAAGGTTGCGCCTTTTATGGGTGAAGGAGTATTGACAGAACCATTTATTCCTGCCAATACTCTTGCCGGAACAAACAATATGCAGATTTTTGTTTACGGAAATGACGACCGCATCTGTCTATGCTCGCGCCTTGACAACCTGGGCAAGGGGGCGAGCGGAGCGGCCGTTCAGTGTATGAATATCATGATGGGTATTGACGAGACAAGCGGTCTTGTCTAAGCCCTGCGGCGTTCGATAGTTCTTGTGTTGTTGGCAACTATGTATGTTCCGAACATCGCAGTTGCCGCATCAAAGAGGGCTGCAAATGCGCCTATTATTACGGCTGCGGGTTTTAGCAGAAGATAGCCTGTCTCCATTCCGCGGCCGTACATTGTGCACATAATCGTGAGGGCGGTAAAAGTTCCGCCGACAGGAATATTGCCGAGCACGAACGACAGGAAAAAAGCTGTCAGCGAAATAGAAAGCATATCAAAGAATTCAATGTTCAGTGTTGAATAACTTCTCCAGATTACAACAAAACTTATGATGGAAACCAGAGCGGTTCCGCCGCGGGCAAAAATAGAAAAGAGCGGAAAGGCGAATCCGTTTGTCCGCTGTCTGATTCCGAGCTTTTCTTTGCCGAGACGGATTTCTACCGGCAGGGCAAGGTTTGTGTCGCCTGAGAAAAAAGCGGTAAAGAACGGCGCGATTGAGGCGTGGAGAACTTTGAGAGGTTTTCCGTTGCGGCAGATACCGCGGACAATCAGCGGATAAATGATTCCTGCCAGTATGATAAAATCAACAGAAAGCATAATGATAAGCGGAGTGAACACACCGCTCTTTATTACATCACGAAACTGGATAGTCCAGCTGCACATTACAAATACGATTCCGGCGGAGAACAGTTCAGTGAATATTGTTGAAATATTATAGAACAATTCGCTCAGCGCGTCTGTCAGGGAAAGAACCGGTTTTAGATTTGTGTGCTCCATACAGCAGCCGGCTCCGATTATGAGGGCAAAGACAAAGGCCGGTAAAAGAAACGCTCCGTTTATAAGCGAGTCAAATGCGGAGTGGGGGAAAATCTGTTTGCAGAAATCCTGCAGGTCAAGCGCGGCCACTTCGCTTACTCGTTCCGTCGTGATCGGAATGCGCGGAAGATGAACGATAAGGATTGAGAGAAAGCCTAAAAGTGTGAGAAGCAGCGAAGACGCAATGATTACGCCGCCCGTCCAAAGTGAAGTTCGCAGGAGCGAGATGTCCTCGTGCATGCGGTGGACTGCCATGATTCCCGAGAAGAACAGGAGCGGTAACAGTGAATAGCGTCCGATACGGATAATAATTTCTGTGATAAATGAAAGGGCGGCGCCTGCTTTTAAGGAGTCAAGGGGCAGAATTAAAGCTGCGGCAAGACCCAGAGCCACACCGATTAAATATTTTAGCCAAAGTTTCATAATGAACTATCTTAGCATAAATACCCGGTTTATTCAATTGAAAAT
>CAYFWC010000032.1:0-20020 GCA_964346805.1 uncultured Treponema sp.
CTTTCAACGGAGAAGAAATATGATCAGCGTGTGCATGGCGACCTACAACGGCGAGCGTTTTATAAAGGAACAGATTGACTCGATTCTTCCGCAACTCAGCGAAGAAGATGAGCTTATAATCAGCGACGACGGAAGCACGGACAGGACGCTTGAAATTATCGCGTCGTATAAAGATGAGAGGATAAAGATTTTTCATCATAAGAAAACTGGAAATAAATATTATCCGACGCTGAAAGTCTGCTATTCGACGAGCAATTTTGAAAACGCATTGAGGCAGGCTAAAGGTGACTATATTTTCCTTTGTGACCAGGACGACATTTGGGAGAAAAACAAGGTTGAGGAATCTTTAAAATTACTAAAAAATTATGATTGTGTTTTTCATAGTTTTTCAGAAATAGATGATGCTGGAAACCTTATAAATGAAAAGTTTTATAAAAAAAATCCGCTAACTTTTAATCCGTTAAAAGATATTGTCCATTTGAATATTTGGGGATGTTGCATTTGTTTTAGCAGAAAAATTCTGAAACTTGCTTTACCGATTCCTGAAAAAGTTCCGCAGCACGATACATGGATTGGTTTGGTTGCTGAAAAAAACGGAACGTGTTTTTGGAATGATGAAGTTTTGATAAGGCACAGAATTTATGCAGGAAACACTTCTTTTGCTGGAAAAAAATCAGAAAATCCATTCCTGTTAAAAATATGCTATAGACTGAATATTTTAAAGTCCTTATTGAAAGTAAAAAATAGAGCAGAAAAATGAAATTCACCGTTCTTCAATCCGTATACAAAAAAGACAACCCGATATTTCTCTCTCAATCCTTGCAGAGCATTGCAAACAATACTGTTCAGCCTGTTTACATTGTTCTTGTAAAAGACGGTGCTCTGACTCCTGGGCTTGAATCCGTCATTTCAGAATGGCAAAGTAAACTTCCGCTGAAAGTTGTGGGCTATGAGAAAAATCAGGGGCTTGCATATGCGCTGAACTATGGGTTGCAGTTTGTTGAGACGGAGCTTGTTGCAAGAATGGACAGCGATGACATCTGTTTTTCAGACAGATTTGAAAAACAGATTGCCCAATTTGAAGTAGATTCTTCAATTGAAATTCTAGGCGGTGGAATTGAGGAGTTTTATATAGAAGAAAACGGAACTGAATTCCGAAGAGTCCGTCTCTATCCGAAATGGACAGACTCAAAATCAAGAACGCTTTACCGGGGAACTCCTGTTGCGCATCCGACTTTGATGATGAGGACTGCCTTGCTGAAAGAATTTGGATATAGCGAAAGCACAAAATGCAACGAGGATATTGACCTGTGGTTCAGGCTTCTTGCCGCTGGACACAGGATAAAGACTCTGCAGGAACCGGTTCTTCATTTCAGGATTACAGACGGAACTTTTCGCCGGCGTTCAGTTTCAAAGGCTTTAGATGAATATTCAATTTATACAAAAAGTCTGCGACATTTCAACGGAATGACCAAGAACGACATAATTCCATTGATGCGCCTTGCCGCCAGATTTCTTCCAGGAAGTCTGAATAAAAAGGCGTACCTTTCGCAGAAACGCCAAAAACTTTTCAAGGAGAATCTCATGAACATAAAATCATTGAACAATCAGGTATTCATGAAAAACGGACATATTTTTGAGGCAGTTATCCAGTTTGAGGAGAACGGAATTCAGATGATAAAGGCAGTTCAGCTGGACAGCAAATCAAAATGTATTGTGGAAGTTCCTGCATCCGAAGTCGAACTTTTTAGAACAAGTGAAAGTGTGGATGTGAGTTTGGAAGTGAAAGGATAATCTTTATGAGCAAGACTTTTTAGAAAAGCCTGAATTGCAGGAAGAACCTATTGTCTGGAAATAAGTGGATCAATTTTGTTTTCATTCTGAAAATTGTTAGGTTATTTGTATTTTATAAAAAATGAGAAGATTTTCCGATGAGACTACCGAAAGTAACTCAGGGAAATCTTCATCTTTTTATTCCAAGTAAGGTTGCTGGAATCTATGGTGAACTTAACAAAATTCTGGCAAGAAGGTTTGCGTCGCACAATCGACTGCGAGTTTGTGAAGAAAGTGCAGGGGCATACTTTCAGCTGCGAGTGATGTTTTTATTGACAACTCAATAAAAATATCCTAATTTGTGATTAATTAAGTATGTCATGGCAACACTTCAATTGCGTGTGGATGATTCCTTAAAGGCAAAAGCTGATGCCCTTTTTTCATCGCTGGGGCTGGATACTTCAACGGCTGTCCGTATTTTTCTTGCTTCTGGAAATCCTTTGCCGCAAAAATATAAAGACCATTAGCTGACTGGAAATTTAAATGACTTTCGAGAGTGTCATATAGAGCCTGATTGGCTTTTGATGTATCAGATTTCTGAAAACCAGTTTATTCTTTCTGCGACAGCAACAGGCTCTCACTCTGATTTATTTGGAAAATAGATAATTTAAACTAGAGTTAGTCTTAGTTTGGACGATTACCTGTGAAAACTAAGAACTGTGCGAGAGGGGGTGCGGACAAAAATCTGTCCAAAATCTTGTGTTTTCTGCCAATGATACTTTAACTCTAGCAAATTTCAGAAAAAATTCCATATTCCGCAACACATGGAGTAGGGTGTTTTTTTAATTTATTATAAATGAACTTATTCCTTCTTTAGGGAACCTTTCCTTGATTTGTTCAATGTAATTTTCAATATCATTTACATTTTCTTTTGAACTGTAAATTGTTATTTTGAAGTTCATTTCCGGCCAGATTACAGTTCCAAGTTTTCGGCTTGTGCGTCCCTTTCCATAGATATTTTCTTCCAGTGTATACTGGATTCCAGGAATATTAGATTCTAGAATTTCAATGATATCTTCTTCAATTGACTGGTTAGCAATAATTTCAATACGGGACTTTTCTGCGTTGCCAGCAGAACTTGTTTTATCAGTCAATTCAATCAATTCAGATTTTTCTTTACTGCACATGATTGAATATATTACCGGAATTATTACCAGTGTGATAAAAGTACTTGAAGTTAATCCTCCTACAACACACATTCCAATTGGCTGTACCAATGATGATGATCCTGTCTTTGTAAAACACATTGGCAGCATTCCAAGTATTGTTGTAAGTGTTGTCATCAAAACTGGACGTAAACGGCTTACTCCGGCTTCAAGACATGTATCTTCAACACTTGCACCACGGGCAATCAAAAGTCCTGTGTAATCGACAAGAATAATACCATTGTTTACAACAATACCAACCAGCATTATAAGTCCAAGTGCCGACATAATCGAAAGGCTCTGTCCTGTAATTACATGAACCAGAATTACACCAATGAATATAAATGGAATTGTAAGCATGTTAATAAACGGCTTTTTCAAACTTCCATACATACTTGCCATTACACCAAATACCAGAAGAGCTGCCAGTGCAATGATTTTTCCAAATACAAGTCCCTTCTCCTTCATCATCTTACTTGAACCGCCAAAACTGATTGAAACATCAGCAGGCAGTAAGACATCTTTTGCAATTAAAGATTTTATCTGCTTTTCAACTTGGAATGCATTTGCCTGTCCCTTAAAACTGGCAGTCAGATGAACCACACGGGCTCTGTTTTCGTGTTTAACAGTTACAGGTCCATAATTTTTTACAGGCTTTGCAAAGTTTGAAAGCACTACAGGTCCCTTGCTGCCCTGAACAATAATTTTATCAAGGTTCAGAGTCGATTCCTTGTCTTTATCCTGGAGGGCAACAATTACATTGTATTCATTACCCTGCTGGCGATATTTTGTAGCTTTATTTCCTGAAATACAGTTGTTGATTTCGTTTGCAGCAGCTTCCACAGAAACTCCAAGTGAATTAGCCCGCTTGCGGTCAATTTCAATTTCTATCTGAGGAAGACCGGTCCTTAAATCCATTTTGACATTCATAAGATTAGGATTTGCCTGGATAATTTTAATTATATCAGCAGATGCTTTTCTTGCACTTTCAAGTTCAGTTCCGCTCACTGCAATATCAATATCATAACCTGTCATTGACTCCATACTGTCATTTGCAAATACAAACTGAACGCCTGCAAATTCATTGAAGTGTGCCATAAGCTTTTTCTTAATTACACTTGCAGTATCAATCTGCTGGCTCGCCTTTGGTAAGAAAATTGAGAGACTTCCGGCATTAGTAGCCATCATCATTTCTTCACCATCTGAGGAACCTACACTGGCCATCAAAGTGCTAAAGCCTTTTACTTCATTTTCTGCATATTTTTCAAAGCTTCGCACTACATCACGGGTTTTATCAATTGAAGTTCCAGTGGGTAGAGTAATATTCAAAGTAACCGACTGACCTTCTGTTTCAGGAAAACTTTCAATATTCAAAACAGGCACAAAAGCAAAACTCAAAATCAAAAGTCCAAGAGCTACTCCCAGTGTAATTTTTTTGTGATCAAGGGCATTACGCAATAATTTAGAATATCCCTTCTTAATAAATTCAAAACCTTTATCAAAAGCTCCGTAAAGTGCCACAAAAACTGGATTACGAACAGGATTCTCATTTTGATTTCTTAAAGGAAGATAAACACCTGCAAGAACAGGAACCAGGAAAATTGCTACAAATAATGATGAAACAATTGCACTTACAATTGTATAAATCAAATCCTTAGCCATTAAACCAATCCATTCAAGCTTGTTCATAAACAAAAGGAAAGGAACAAATACAACGATTGTAGTAAGGTTACCTGAAACAACAGACGAAATCATTTCTTGAACACCAAGTACTGCCGCAACCTTTGATTTAGTTCCGCGCATTCGGTAAGAATAAATGTTATCAATCATTACAATTGATGCATCAACTACCATACCAATTCCAAGAATTAGACCTGTAAGTGTCATAAGGTTCAGGGTAATATGCATTATGTGCATTAAAAGCAGAGTCATTACAATAGATGTTGGAATGCTTATACTGATAATAAAAGTACTCTTAAAGTTTTTAAGGAACATGAAGAGAATCAGAATTGCAAGCAGAATTCCCTGCCAGGCACTGCTGTACAAGGTTTTAAGGGCATCTCGAACTTGTTCTGAACCGTCAGAAATAATTTTAAGTTTTACATCTGATGGAAGAGTTGCCTGAATCTCTTCAATTTTTGAGTAAAGATTATCGGCAACCTTTACTGCATTTGATCCTGACTGTTTTTTTAGAGAAATATAAACACCGGAATTTCCGTCGATATAAACTTCATCAATTGAGTTTTCGTAGCCCATATATACACGGCCAAGGTCACTGAGTTTAACATTGTAACCGTTTTTACTTGCTATTATTGTGCTTGCAATTTCATCTATATTTTTATAAACACCTTTTGTTCGGAGTACGTAATTTTTAGAGTTTTCTGTGATTTTACCAGCTCCAAAATCCAGGTTTTCCTGGGCAAGACGGTTGGAAATTTCGCTGACTGTAAGACCAAATGCATTGAGTCTGTTCTGACTTAAATCAACGCGGACTGCAGGAATCTTTCCGCCGTAAACAGAAGCCTGAGCTACCCCGTTAGCCTGTAAAAGTGTACGCTTAATTTTCTTTTCTGCCAGATACTTTAATTTACTCTCAGATCGGTTTCCAGTAACTACAATATCCATAAGAGAGCCGTCATTCATGTTCATTCTATAGATTGAAGGCGATTTTATTTCTTTTGGAAGCATATCTTTTATTTCATCAAGGGCATCACGCACCTGATTTGTAGCTGCATCAAGGTTTGTTCCATAGTTGAATTCCAGACCTATTTCGCTGAAACCTTCTGAAGATGTTGAAGTAATTCTTCTTAGGTTGCTGATTGTTACAAAGGCATCTTCAATAACTGATGTAACTGAATTTTCAACAGTTTCTGGGCCTGCATTTTCATAAGTCGTAGAAACCATTAAATATGGTTCCTTAATATCCGGCATAAGGTTTATTTCAATATCTTTTGCAATAGCAAGACCCAGTAAAGTTGTCAAAACAAAAACAATTACTACTAAAACCGGATTGCTGACTGTTTTCTTTGTAAGATTCATATTTACCTCACCTATACTATTTTGCAGAAATTACATTTACATCTGCGTTTTCTGTAAGAATATCAAAGCCTTCTGTAATTACTGTGTCTCCAACAGCGATTCCATCTGTTACGATTGTTCGATTTTCTTTTTCGCTTCCTGTTGTAACTGGAACTATTTTTGCTTTTCCATCAATAACCTTATAAACGACTTTTTGTCCGGCTCTTTCTAAAATACAGGAAGTTGGAAGTGAAATTACATCTGAATATTCATGGAGATATAGTTTGATATCTGCATACATACCGGCACAGATTCCAGAATCCTTTTCCTTTAATTTAAAAATTACTTCAGTAGTCCGTGAACTTTCATCGATGATTGGAGAAACTTCATCTACAAAGGCTGGAAATGCTATTCCGGGATAAGACTCAACGCTTACTTCGGCTTTAAGACCTGTCTTTAATGACGAATAGAAGCGTTCTGGAACATAAGCCACAATCTGCAAAGAAGACAAATCTCCAATAACAGCAACTTTATTTTCGGTATTTACAACAGTTCCTGTCTGAACAGGAGAAGACAGCATAGTTCCATCTATTGGAGATGTAATATTGTAAAAAGAATATTTCGCTCCTTTTACAGATGGATCTATTACAGCAATGATGTCTCCCTTACGAACTTTCTGGCCAAGTTTAAGTGGTGAAGATACTACACGACCTGAAACAGCAGAGTATACTTCTAGTGAATTTTTTACACGGATATTACCGTTTGTATTACAAAAATCATAAAGATTGGTTTTTGATGCTCTTTCTGTCTTTACAGCAATCACATTTCTTTCAGATTCAGAAATTTCCGAAATCTGACCATTTTTGTTGCAGGATACAAAAAAAACTGCAAAAGCACAAAAAAACATGGTTATAAAAATATGGACTAGTGATTTTAATTTATTATTCATTCTATTCCTCCTGTGTAACGGCTGATGTTTCCGAGGTTTCCGGCAGCCCGCAAATTCTTTCAATTTCTGTATAAGCTTTTAAGATTTCAACCTGGCATCTTGTATGGTCAATCTGTGTATCTAAAAGTTCTGTTGAAGCTGTTTTTACACTCTGAAAATCCATAAGTCCACGCTGATATGCAGACTGGCAAATCTGTAGGTTTTTCTCAGTTATTTCCATAAATGCTTTATAAGATTTTTCGTCTTCAATTTTTTGATTTAATTCCTGTAAAGCATTCTGTAAATTACCCGTAACTACTTTCTTCTGATTTTCTATCTGTATTTCTAAATCAGTTACAGAATCTCTTGCGGCGGCAACTTCCTGTGCTCCCTGAGATACTGGAAGCAGATTATCCAGTGGAATTGTTACTCCTGCATACAAAGTGTTCTTTACTCTGTTTGCTGTAAAATCAGGAGTCAAAGAATAACTAAAATTGAAAGACGGTCCCCAGTTTTCAAACTTCTTTGAAGTAAGATTTTGGGCAGCTGATTCTTTTTTAAGTTCAAGGGCTCTGATTTCAGGGACTTCTTTATTATTCAAGAGATTTTCTATCTCATTTTTATAGTTAATTTCAAAATTTAATTGCAGTTGTTCAATTGCAGAGTTTAAATCTGTCGTAAATGAAATGTCTTTATCTGATGAAAATCCAAGGATTACACAAAAAGACTTGAGCTGATTGTTAAGTTCTTTTTCTTTTGCCTTTAACTTGGTTTTTTGTTTTTCATAAGTAATTTTAGAAGAAAGATATTCATTCTCACTCAAAAAACCTTTCTGATACTTGCTGAAATTTTCTTCATAAAGTGACAGGGCATTTTTAAGGCTTTCTTTACGATATGCAATTTCCTGCTGGCTTAAGAGAATATCAAAATATGAATTACTTACTGTTTTTTTTACTTCTGAAACTGTCTTTTCAAAATTAACTTCTTCAAGTTGGTAATCAATATTGTTCTTTTTTATTGAGCTGAAATAATCTGATCTTATTCTGATTGAAGCTGTTCCGATTACCTGATATTCATTAATTTTTTCTGATTTGTCAAAATTGTAAGTATTGGTTGCAGACGCTGAAATTTTTGGAAGTACAGAAGACCAGGAATTGTTTGCTGTTCTTTCCGCAGCATTTAAGACAATCTGCTGTCGTCTGATGTCTGAGTTATTTTCAAGAGCAAAAACGACTGCCTGCTGTAATGTCAGATTTAGGGAATCGATTTGGGCTGCAAGATTTGCACTTACCAGCACAGAACAAATTAAAGTAAAAATCTTTTTTTTCATCATCTTACCTCGAGAAAAAGGTAAAATGCCGTTATTTCTTAATTATTATTTGAACCTTTCCGGAACCTTAATTATTCAATTAAAATTCTATTGTAAAGGCTTTTGTATAGCCGGGGTATGAATCTGTAAAGTTGATTTTTCTACCATGGCGTTCCATAATTTTTTGTGAAATGGCAAGTCCAAGTCCGCTGCCATGTCCAGATTTTCGTGAAGCGTCCCCATTTACAAAAGGTGTAAAAAGCTGAGCCTGAATATTTTGTGGAATATTAGTTCCTGAATCTGCAACAATAACTTTTCCATCATTGTCCATTTTTACAAGGACTTTTATTCTCTCATAATTGTGTGAAAGAATATTGTTCAGAAGATTTTCAAATACCCTCTGTATTTCCAAGCGGTCAATATTTTTCTTTACTGCTGCATCCGGAATTTGAATATCCAGTTCTATATCTTTATCTTCAAATTCCGAATAAATTCCCGCGATACAGTTGCGCAAAAGTTCTGCAAGGTCAGTTTCTTCAAAATGCAGGATATTCTGTTCACTGTTCAATTTTACATATTCAAACATACGGTCAATCAAATCATTCATTAAAAGGGATTTAGAATAAATTGACCGAATGTATGCATCTTTTTTTTCTTCAGATTCCACTACGCCGTCTGCAATTGCCTTTGAAAAGCCCTGAATTGTTGTAATTGGAGTTTTAAGATCGTGAGCAATATTTGCAAAAAGCATATTTCTCTGTACTTCCATATTTTCCTGAAGCTTACGAGATTTTTCCAGTTCATCAGACATCTGATTGATTGAATCCTTAATCTGATTAAATTCATTGTTAGTATTAAAAGCCAGCTTTTCTGAAAAATTGCCTTCTTTGATTTTTTTCAAAACCTTCAATATGTCCTGAATCGGTTTATCAATGCGTTTAATCATAAATACCAAAAGTGGAATATTGATGATTATGAATAGTAAAAGCTGTCCTAAAATGAGTAAATTATTCAGGCTATTGGTAAGTACAATTTTTCCCTCTTCTTCCAGATTCCACAAAAGTTCAATTATAAAAGTAGAAATGCCCTACCATATAAGTGCGTTGGAAATCATAATTGCAAAAATCTGGTATTTTAATTTTTTTTGAAGTCTACTAATTTTTTATCTCCAGACGGTAACCGAGGCTGCGGATATTTTTGATTGTATTGTTTTCATCGAGCTTAGCGCGCAACTTACTGAAAGCAACCATTATACTGTTGTCTTCTACAAAAGATTGTTCCGGCCAGCCTGCTTCTATAATCTGCTATTTTGTAAAAACCCGGTTTGGATTTGAAATAAACAGTTTTAAAAGCTGATATTCAGTAGATGTGAGTTCAACTGGATTCTCATTGACGAATAAAAGACATTTTTCAACATCCAGTTTGTATGGACCGGTAGAAATTATAGCTTTATTCTTTTCATTGCTCTTTTTATCACTGTAATTATTGTTATAACGGCGGATATTGGTTTTTACACGGGCAACAACTTCAAGCGGATCAAAAGGTTTAGTAATGTAATCATCTCCACCAAGATCCAGCCCAAGAATTTTATCTGCTGAAGTAACACGGGCAGAAATCATGATAACAGGAACTGAACTTACCTTGCGGATTTTTTTGAGCACCTGAAAGCCATTAATTTTAGGAAGCATTACATCAAGAAGAATACAATCATATGTAGCTTTTGAAAGTTTCTCCAGGCCTGATTTACCGTCAAAGGCCCCTGTTACACTAAATCCTTCTTTTTCAAGGTAAAGTGAAAGTAAATCAATAACTTCTTTCTCATCATCAATTATTAATATCCGCATACAGAATGTCTCCAATGATATTATAACTTAATTTCCAATATATTACCCAAACCTTTCTGAAACCTTAAAAAAGGGAGAGTAGACCAGAATCATACTTTTACCTGTGAATAAGCCGCGTCAAGGTTGGGCGGAAGCATTCGCTCAAATGCATGCGAACAAGGAAAACATACTTGAGATAATTTCTTTTCAATACCCATTTTCCCCTTACACGCCGGCAAATTTTATAAGGAATATGGTTGCCAGTCCGTAGTAGGTAACAACGGCGACGAGGTCATTCACTGTTGTGATGAGCGGGCCTGAGGCAACAGCCGGGTCAATTTTTATTTTATGGAAGAACATTGGAACTACTGAACCCACAAGGCTTGAAATTGTCATGGCAAGAAGAAGCGCGGAGCCGACGCAACCGGAAACTTTAAAAGACACAAGAATATCAAAGTTTTTTATAAAGTGCGTGTAAAGTCCGACAAAGGCAAATGCCACAAGGCCCAAAAGAAGTCCGTTAAAGAATCCGATTCTGATTTCCTTAAAAATAAATCTGAATTTCTGGCCTCCCCTAATATTTTCATCCATAAGCACCCGGATTGTAACGGCAAGCGATTGAGTTCCTACATTTCCTGCCATATCAAGAATCAGGCTCTGGAAGCATACGATTATCGCCACTTGGGAAACAAGGCTTTCAAAAATGCCTACAACTGAGGAGACTCCCATTCCAAGGAAAAGCAGCAGCACAAGCCACGGAAGTCGTTTGCTCATACTGTTTCGGAGGGGTTCATTCAGGTCTTCGTCTTCGGCAAGACCTGCCAGTTTAGCGTAGTCATCGCTCATTTCTTCTTTGACGGTTTCAATAAGAAGTTCGGATGTAATTACTCCGATTACTTCCCGATTCTCATTTAAAACCGGAATAGAGTCTTCGGCGTAATCCTTAAGCTGTTCTATGACATCAGAAATTTTGTCTTTTGCGTTGATACTCGGATAGTTTTTTTGAATGATTTCTTCCAGCGGTCTGATTTCTCTGGCACAAATCAAATCTTTTAGTTCAATGGCGCCGCAATAAGAATCTCTGTCGTCGTAAACATAAAGTGTATTGATGTTGTCGTTTTCTTCTGCCTGAGCGCAAAGACTCCGCATGGCTTCTTTTACAGAAAAACTTTCCGAAATGCTGATAAAGTTTGTTGTCATTTTTGAACCGATTTCATCATCTTCGTATGAGTTAATCAGACGGATATTCTGCTTTGCCTCGGAATCCATCAGCCTGATGATTTGCTCGCGTTCTTCATTGTTCTCAATATCTTTAAGCGCGCCGATGGCTTCATCGGCATCCATGCTTTCGAGAACATCCGCCGCTTCTTCCAGTGAGAATTCCTTTAGGTATTCCGACACATCATCAATGTAAGAAAAGATTTCCGAAGTCCGGGCCGGTCCTAAAATCTTACAGATTTTTTTCTGCCCATTTTTATCGAGGCGCTGAAAAGCGTCCGCAATGTCGCTCTCGTGGTAGTCATTCAACGCGTCACGGATTTCATCATCAAGAAAATTTCCTGTAATAATCTGAATTATTGTCTGGATACGGGTTTTTTCGTCAATCTGTGTTTCTGGTTCCATAATTTCCTCTGCGTGTACAGTGAACAGTTCACGGTACAAAATTAAAATTCATTTTGTGAACTAATTGAGATTCACAATTAAATAATGTCCTTGAGAAAAAATGATGTTTCTAATGGAACTGAAAGAAAATGGTAATGCTTGGTAAATTATTTGTGTGTGAAGGAAGCAGTACCGATGTTCTTGCAGTTACATAAAGGAACATCGAGTATACTCGCGTCACCGCCAGAATTACTCATAAAGGTCTACCTCCTTTTAAAGAAAAGATAATTGATTATACAAAAGATTCGGGACGATGTCCATAAGTTTTTTCAAAAAGTCTATTTAATCGTTCTGAAAAATCTGATAAGATGATAAAAATAACCGCTGTGTATTTTTATGCGGTGCAAAATTTTCTGTATTCGTGGAGTGGAAATATGGGTGAGTCAATATTCTGGGAAGTTATAGGCCATTATAATCAGAATACGGTGTGCATACAGTGCGCAATACTGGTAATGCTTGTCCTGGCGTCAGTTACTGCCTTTATGCGGAAAAAGATTTTTATTCTTCTTGCCGCGCTCGGTATTGTGAATCTGTTTATCGCGGTTGGATTTTTTGCGGTCTACGGGACGCAGCCGGTGCAGCGTTTTTTTGCGCTGCCGCTCTATCTTTCTTGCGGAGCTTTGTTCATATATGAGGCTTTTAGGAGCAGGGGCAATTCGTTGATTTTTCCCGACCGCTTGCAGTCGGGGCTTTTGGTTTTATATTTGTTGTATCCGGCAGTATCGATGCTTTTGGGAGGCCGATTTCCCAAGATGGTTACGCACATTATGCCTTGCCCTGTTGTCAGTCTGTCGATTGTTCTTTATTCCTGCTGCAAAAGGAAGAATCTGGCATTGCTGATTCTGCTTACGGTCTGGGGGCTTACCGGTGTAAAGGCGGTGATTTTTTCTGCGTATGAGGATATTATTCTTTTGCTTTGCGGTATTTACGGGGTGTATTTAATCATTAGGGAAATAAGAAGCAGGGCAAGTTGACTGAGGGGTGAATAAATATTTGAAGGGCGGTTGATGCCGGTGTTTAAACAGAAAAATTTTTGATTGAGGCGTGCAAGGGAAGAGGAGAGAACTCTAGGCAGATTGACTCTTGAAGAATTATTGAAAAAAAATCTAAAAGAAAACAAATGCTATTCAAAAGAAAAAATGGATAGTATCGTGTATAAACTGATTAAAAGCAAAGAGGAAGTGTTCAGACATTTGCATAAAGAAATCATTCCGATGTTACAGGATTAAAGGAAAAAAGTTTTCGGTCGGCCTGATAAGCAACTGTTATTCTGAAGAGGCCGCCCTTATTAAACGGAGTGTCTTATATCCTTATTTTGATGCGGTATGTCTTTCCTTTGACGAGGGGCTGCAAAAGCCGGGTTTTGTCATGCAGAAACACCATATGATATTTAAATGATAAAGAAATAGTCTCCCACCGCATTTTTACAAATTCCTAACATATCCTTAACAGTCAATTCACATAATAAATGTAAATTAGTCCTGTCATACGCAAATTGCGTTCAGGAGATAAAAATGAAAAAGACAATTCTTACAGCGGTGGTCGGACTGCTTGCTGTTTTTGCAAATGCATCGCCGAAAGGGGCGGTTGTTCCTTTTACAATTCTGCAGACAACTAAAGACGGTGCAAAATAGAATGTGGCGGCTATGGTTCTGACGGTTGTATCAATCCCAAAAACAGGAATCAGTTTTATCTGATTACAGACAGGGGGCCGAATACTGATTTTGTCGGCGAAAACGGAAAGGGTAAACTTTTTCCAAATCCGGAGTTTACTCCTAGAATCGGACTCTTTGAATATCAGAAAGACGGCGGAGTCAAGCAAATTAGGGAAATTCTTTTAAAGGATCCTAAAGGAAATCTGATTACGGGACTGCCCAATCCGAAAGGAAAGGGCGCTACAGGCGAAATCGCTTATGATCTGAACGGGAATATTCTTGGAACGGACGATTACGGCTTGGACAGCGAGGGTATCGTTGCAATGAAAGACGGAAGTTTCTGGATTAGTGATGAATACGGACCGCACATTGTCCACTATTCGGCAGACGGAGTGGAACTTGAACGCATCAGCCCCGCCGGAATGACTACCGGAAAACGCCATCTTCCAAAAGTGTTTGCCCGTCGTCGTGCTAACCGCGGAATGGAAGGACTTGCCGTAACCCCGGATGAAAAAACTCTTGTTGGAATTATGCAGTCGACTATGTTCAATCCGAGCAAGAAGGAACTTGGCAACAAGCAGGTTGTGCGCATTGTGTCTTTTGACATAAAATCGGGAAAGACAAAACAGTATTTGTATCTTCAGGAAAAAGTGACGGACTCGTGCTCTGGAATCACAGCGGTCGGCAAAAATGAATTTTATGTAATCGAGCGCGACAGTAAGACTCCGGGCGAGGACCCTTTCGCAAAAAAATGCGTTTATAAAATCAACCTTAACGGTGCGACAGATGTAAGCGGTGATTTTGACAGCGAGGGCGGTCTTTTGGTTGGCGGAAAGACAATTGAGCAGTGCACTGTGGAAGAACTGCAAAACGCCGGAATTGTTTTTGTAAAGAAGGAATTTGTAACGGACCTTGCAAAGTCAATTGAATATCCGCATGAAAAATTTGAGGCTCTCTGGCTCAAGGACAAGAACACTCTTTGCATCGGAAACGACAATGACTTTGCGATCAATGTAAAGGACAATAAAATTATTCAGAAGATTCTTCCGGGAGAAGATTGTCCTGAGAACGATGTCGTTTACGAATTCCCGCTAAAATAAATAGTGACAGGCTCTAAAAACCGGAACTTTTAGGGTCGCCTTCTGGAATTATTTCTACGCCCTGATTCAGGTCCTCCAGCCGAATCGTGGCGTTATTGTGAGTGCCTCTAAAAATACAAAAAATTGTAATTTTTAGAGGGCCCTTGTTTTTATTCCCCAAAGGCTTTCTTAAAATCGTCTGTCTGGCTCCAGAACTTGATTCCCCAGTTTTCAAAATTCCATTCGTCCATGTAGGTGTTGCACTCGTAGTCTACATAATATAAAATTCCGTCCTGAACAAGAAAATTTGTCGGGTAATAGTCTATGTTTAAATTTGCGGCGTAGACTTTTTTACACATTTCCCGAACCTGCAGAAGATATTCTTCTTTCATCTTGTCTTCTTTTACAAGTTCTGCGATTGTCGGGCCGTCTACATATTCTTTTATAATCCGCTCTTCCTTTTCGTCTATTTCGTACATCTGCGGAATTTTTATTCCCGCATCGCTAAGGCGCTTGTAATCGGTTTTTTCCGCCTCGATTTTATTTCCAAAAGTGTAATAACTGCACGGCTCATGGTGAATCTGTTTTAATACATATTCTTTTCCGTCTCTTTCAGCAAGGTATGAATATCCGCCTTTGCCTTTGCCCAATAGTTTTTTTATTTTATATATATTTCCGTTTACTTCCAGATTTTCTTCTGTTGTCATAAAGATGCCTCTTTAATACAGTATATATCTTTGCTGTGTCTGCGTCAAATTGATTTTTTACCGAGATTATGCTCTGCTTTTTTTCCGGTAAAGGGTTAGGGGGTGTCCGCCGGTCTCGTAATTAATGCTTTCTTCAACTTCTTTTAATAAAACAAGATAATTCAAGTAATGACGGACTGTCACTATTGATATTCCAAGCTCGTCGGAAACCATATCAACAGACTGCCACTTTTTGCAGAAAGTAAAGCAGCCTCTGATTTTTTCAAGTGTGTTCTTCTGAATGCCCTTGGGCAGTTCCTCTTTATTTGCAGTAAAGGAATTTGTGATAAAGGAGTCTATATCACTCTGGGCAAAAAGTGTGTTCCGGTTTATAATATTATATTTACTAATAAATTTTTTCAGCGAAATCTGAAGTCTTTCCAAAGAAAAGGGCTTTACAAGATAGTCCAATACGCCTAGATGCATTGTCCGGTTAAGGGTTGCCGTGTCGTTTGCCGCTGTAACCATTATCACTTCTGCGGATATTTTTCTGTTCCTGATATTTACAAGAGTTTCAATACCGTCCATAACCGGCATAAAAACATCAAGAATAACCAAATCTATTTTATTCTTATCCAGAAAGTTTAAAGCCTCTTCTCCGTTTTTTGCCAGCGCTTTTACCGTGAACATATTGTTTGTCTCAACATAATGTCTGTTTATATCGCCTACCATCGGATCATCATCAACAATTAAAACTTTATACGCCATCTTTTACCTATTTCTTTAATTTTACTGTAAAACATGCTCCGTTTCCAACCTGAGACTCAACAATAATATCTCCGCCCATACTCTTCGTAAGCTGCTTTGTATGGTAAAGGCCCACTCCACGGCCTTCTCCTTTTGTGGAAAAACCGTTGTCAAAAATCTTTTCGATGAATTTTTGTGTTATGCCGGGGCCTGTATCCTGAATTGTCATTAAAAGCTCTCCAGGTTTTGTAAAAATGCCAATCGTAAGCACTTTGTTTTCGCCGGAACTGTTGTTCATTGCCTCAAGCGCATTGTCAATTAAGTTTCCGGTAATTGTGACGAGTGCCTCGGAAGGAATTGTAATGTCTTTCTCATTATACTGCGAGTTTTCCTTAAAAACAAATCTTACATTGCATTCACTGGCACGGGCAATCTTTCCGATGAGGAGCGCCGCCAGAGACGAGTTTTTAATATTGTGCATTACATAAGAAACGGTTTCCTTTTGAATTATGGAAATATTCTGAATATAGTTCTGTGCCTTTTCATACTCACCGATTTGAATCAGTCCCAGAATAACATGAAGCTTGTTTGTAAAGTCATGATTGTTCGCCCTCATGGAGTCCACAAGAAATTTTGTTCCCTCAAAATCTTCTGTAAAACTCAGGAATTCTTTTTTTATTTTTATTGAAATAGTGGTGCAAATTGCAAATTCAATTAAAAGAGAAATCAGGGTAACAACAATAAAAAAATAGACTGTATGTTTTGTAACATTTCCTATGGAGGTTTTAAGGGCGATTGTCATTATAAAGCCCTCATAGTTTCCGTTTTCATCATAAAAGGCAGAATAAGTTCTTCTCTGCGGGCCTGACGGACCGTTACTGTCTTCCGTAAAGTAATTTGTGGAAAGGCTTGAAAAATCAGGATGGGCACCGTCATAATAAGTGTTTATAAGTTTATGGTTTGTGTGATAAATGCGGTTGTTTGACTTGTCCACGATAGAAAAAATATCTATGTTTGAGAGCTCCGCCAGAGTTGTGTCCATATAAGCGCATAACTCACCCTGCGGCATTTTTTTTGTAAAACTGTACAGTCTTGTAATCAGCTCTGATGTGTTTTGCAAGGTTTTATTAAATGCCTTGTTAATGTAATTTATATTGATTACCATTCCGCCAATACTTAAAAGAATTGTAATGCAGAAAACCAGAAGTAATTGTGCTCTGGTGATTTCGGTCTTTAAATGATCAAGATTGCCTTTGTTGTCATTCATATCCTGTTATTATACCATTTATTTGAAAAAGAAACAGACTTTTGAAAGTAAAAAAAATGGGAGTACAGAAAAAAACTTTCTTATCTTTCAAAAAATTGCGGACAGCTTTTTTATGTGCTAGTATGATGACATCAAGTGCAAACGCATAAGATAAAATAATTTTAGAACGAGGAATAAAAATGGACTTGGCTCATCTTTTTGAAGCGGGAATGCTTGTATGTTTCGGGTTTTCATGGCCGATTAATGTTATAAAAGCCTATAGGGCAGGAACGGCAAGGAGTACAAGCCTTGCATTCATCTGTTTGATTATTACAGGCTATATCCTTGGAATTGGCGCAAAGATTGTAAACCGGCAGTTTAATTATGTTCTGTCAGTCTATGTCATTAACCTTGTAATTGTATTCTCAAATGTCATAGTTTATTTTAGGAACTGTTCTCTGGACAGAAAAAGAGAGGAGGAAAGGAGGATTGTAAGAATGGAGAAAAAACCAAGAGTTGTCTATGCGCATGAAGAGCACATAGTAATTGAAAACACAGACAAAAGAGAAGCCGCGGACAAAAACTACAATGTCGCACTGCTTGGCGGTACATACGCAAAAGATATTCCGTCAAATAAACTTGCGGAAGAATTTAACTTTGATTTTAATATATACAACAAGAGCACCTTTGCGCTTTCTCTTAAGCACGCAAAGGAATATTTTAATAAATATGTGTCAGACTTAAATACCGACGGAATAATAATTCAGCTTGGAAAAGAAGACCGTGATATCTTTAGAGTAAATCCTTCCCTGTTTGATACAATGTATCTTGACCTTATTTCTTGTATCAAGAATAGAAATAAAGACTGCCGCCTCGCGCTGGTTTCAATCAACAATACACAAAAAGACGCGGAGATTACGGATATGAACAATCACATTAAGGCAATCGCCCAATCGGAGCAGGCATCATTTGTAAACCTTGACAACGCAAAACTGTGGAATCCCAAGGCGGTACAGGCTTCCGTTGAATTTGCCCGCGGCATGGGACTAAAAGTAAAAAAACCGATTTTTGATGTTGCGGAAATCTTATTCAGCTATGCTTACCAGAATATTACGGAAGAAACCCCGGAAATGAATATATTTGCTTAAAAGAGAAAAATATATACGGCGGCGGCAATTCTATTCAATTTTGATGGAAAGTACCGATCCGCCTTTTTTGCCAGATCCTCATCTTAAAAAATGTGCCTCACGATTTTTCCGCTAGCAGAAAAACACACCTAATCCGTAAAGAAATGCTATTACATTTGTAACAAAACCGCCCATGTAAACGAGGGTTCCTTTTGTATTCTTCTATAAAAAAATACACAGATACACAAAAATAAGAATACTTTGTTTTAATAACACAAAGTATTCTTTTAGGGTTATTTTCCCTGTTTTTTAGGGTAACTCACTTCAAGACGAAGAAGAAAAAGCACTGTAACATAATGATGCTATTCTGATTTTCATCGAACATCAGTATTGTTATATGAATATTCGTTCAGGAGGTGCTGCCATGAGAGGCATTAAGTATTTTGTTTCTATTTTGTTTGGGCTTTGCAGGCTGTCAGGGGTCTGGGGATCCTTACAGCCATGTGTTTGAGGCAAGGTGGACTTCTGATGAGACGAATCACTGGAAAAAGTGTACGGATTCCGCTTGTGTAGTAATAGGACAGAAGGCGGCGCACACCTGGGATTCCGGAGTTGTAACCAAGGAACCTGCTGGTACAAAAAAAGGTGTTAGAATTTATACATGCACTGTCTGTGGCAGAACTAAAGAAGTGGAAGAGGATTTTTTTGAGCTGACGTTTATTAACTCCGGATATTGTTGGCATGATTATCATCTTGGAGTGGAGAAAGATGGTACTACGACTTGGACAAACATTACTTCTGATTATAAAGCAGTTACAGCTCTTGAAGACGATTATACGAAAGACGACTTCTTGAAAAAACTGTATGTTGACCGCAAAGCCGTTTATAGACTTAGAAATGGTTCGGTTTTTAACTTAAAACCATATGAGTTAAAGAAGGGAAATATTAATTACAAGATTTTGTACTTTTATGAAAACCCACTTGAGAAAGAGGATTCTGCAACAGGTTCGCAAATAGTAATGGGAAAAGGGCCGATGACGATTTTCGTAGGTGTCGAGGTTAAGAAGAACGGGGGAGTTTGAGATTGTTACTCTGCTAATCTTGTCGCAGAAAAATTAGCAAAGTAAACTATTTTGTGGTATAATAAAAATATGGAAGCAACACATTCAGTCTTGATGATAGATGACCATGTACTTTTGCGGCAGAGCCTTTTGCAGGCACTTGCAGAGGCCCTCTGCCAGAGTGAGGCATCTCAGAACAAAGAGTCGGGCTTTTGCTTTTTTGACGCCGGAGACGGTAAGGAAGCGATTGCTCTTATACGGCAGAATCCGCAGATTGACATGCTTATTTTGGATTTGGACATTGGAGAGGAAAACGGGCTTGATATTCTAAAGTCAATCCGTGTTATTCAGCCGAAAATAAAGACGCTTGTGCTTTCTATGCACTCAGAGCCTTTAAAAATCCAAGAGGCGTGCAATGCCGAGATTCAGGGATATATCTCAAAAGACGCAGACTTGCCGACGCTAAAAGAAGCAGTTCTTGCGGTGGCTAAGGGAGAGTTCTATTTTAACAGCAATGCCCTTAAAATTTTGCAGAAAGGCTACATTGCCGGTAAAAATCTTGTTACATCTGGAATGAAGACAGAAAATATCTTTACGCTTTATTCTACACTAAGTCACAAGGAGCAGGAAGTATTCGTTCTTTTTTCAAGGGGAATGACCCTGAAAGAAGTGGCGGCGTATCTCGGAAAAAGCATAAAGAC
>CAYFWC010000033.1:0-13411 GCA_964346805.1 uncultured Treponema sp.
CTATAGAGTATCATTTTTTGTTAGCCATTTACACACTTTTTTCTACAGGGTCAAAGGCTGCCCTCCCCCCCCCTCATCTTTTTAGAATATTGATTTTCTCAAGCCGGTTTAATGCCTCGTTAAGAGTTTCGTCCCTTTTTGCAAAGTGAAAGCGAATCAGATTGTTTACATTTTCTTTAAAGAAACTTGACCCCGGGACTGCGCCGACACCGACTTTTTCCGCAAGAGCCTCGCAAAAATCAAGGTCGCTCTTCCAGCCAAATTCCTCTATATCCAAGAGGACATAGTACGCTCCCTGCGGCTCGTTGAATTTTAGACCGAGATTTTTCAGGCCGCCGCAGAAAAGATTCTTCATATGTGTGTAATGGTTCTGAAGTTCCTTATAATACGAGTCTCCAAAGTTCAATCCGACTACAGCGGCTTCCTGCAGAGGGGCTGCGGCTCCTACCGTCAAAAAGTCGTGAACCTTTTTAATTCTGTCTGTTATCCGGGCATTTGCGATTGTGTAACCAAGCCGCCAGCCCGTAATTGAATAAGTCTTTGAAAGCGAGTTGCAGACAATTGTACGGTCCTTCATTCCGGGCAGCGCAGACATATAAATATGCTTGTTCGATTCGTACAAAATATGTTCATAGACCTCATCTGTAATTACAAAGGCGTCGTATTTTACAGCCAGATCCGCGATAACTTTCAGTTCGTCAAGAGTAAATACCTTACCGCAAGGATTTGAGGGATTGCAGACAATTATCGCCTTTGGCTTTTGCCGGAAGGCGGCCTCCAGAATCTCTGCGTCAAAGTTAAAGTGCGGCGGATTCAGCGGAACATAAATAGGCTCCGCTCCGCTTAGAATTGTGTCTGCGCCGTAGTTCTCGTAAAAAGGAGAGAATACAATTACCTTGTCTCCCGGATTTGTGACGCTCATCATTGCGGCCATCATCGCTTCTGTCGAACCGCATGTTACGACAATTTCTGTATCAGGATTGATTTTCTGTCCGGAAAAATGTTCGTGTTTTCTTGCAACCGCCTCGCGAAAATTCTGCGCGCCCCAAGTAAGGGCATACTGATGAAAATTTTCCTTTGTTACTTCCGCAAGTCTGGCAAGTATCTCCTTCGGCGGATCAAAATCCGGAAACCCCTGACTTAGATTTACCGCCCCGAATTTATTTGAAACCCGTGTCATGCGACGGATTACTGAATCTGTAAAGGTTGAAGTTCGTTCTGAAAGCACTGGCATTTTTATCTCCCGGCAAAAAAATTTTTCTCGTTTTCTCTTACTCCCTGACAGCAGGAAGCAAAACGTTTTTTCTCATTTTCGCTCAAATCAATTTCTATGATTTTCTCAACTCCGTTCTTACCGAGTACGACCGGCACGCCCACAAAGACACCTTTCTCGCCATACTGACCGTCCAAATGCGCGCTGGCTGGAATCACAAGTTTTTCGTCATACTTTACTGCACGGACAATTCGGGCGGCTGTCAGGGCAATAGCATATTCAGTACAGTGCTTGCCGTTGAATGTTACCCACCCACCGCGGATTGCCTCATGCTCAATTCTGCCGAGTTCATCATCGGAAAGTTCCGCAAATTTTGACAACGCAATTCCGTTTATCCTTGCGTTGCTAAATGCCGCAATCTGCTGGTTTCCGTGTTCACCGATCATAAAGGCCGAGATTGACTTCTGATCCACACCAAGACGGCGGCTGAGGCTTGCTGTAAGGCGCGCGGAATCAAGCCCTGTTCCGGTTCCGAAAACTCTGCCCTCAGCAAGTTGCAGATGTTCCGCACAGATTTTTGTAATAATGTCGCAGGGATTTGTAATATTAACAAAGATTCCCTTAAAGCCCGAAGCCTTGATTCTGTCGATGTATGAGAGAACCGCATCCACAGTAAATTTCATTTCCCCCACCCTGTCGCCGGTATCAATAAGAATATCAATTTTTCCGACCGAGTTTATTATAATATCAGTATCGGCAAGTTCCTCAAAGTCACCTTTTTTTAATACAACGGAATGAGGAAAGAAACTCTGGCTGTCATTCAAATCATTTATTTCTGAAATAACCTTTTCTTCTTTTATGTCAAAAAAAAGTATTTCCCGAGCCAGCCCACAAAGGCAGAGTGCATTTGCCACATGGGCACCAACATGACCAATTCCGAATATTGCGATTTTCATTTTATCAACCTCTCGAATAACTTTTCCCATCATTCAAAATATGATTGGGATCCAAAGAGTCTTTTATAGCGTTCATAACATCTAGATTTACAAGAGGTGTCTCTTTTAGATAAAAATAACGCTTTGAGATACCAATTCCGTGCTCTCCGGAAGTAAGTCCTCCCAACTCATAAGCCTTTCCGTAAACCGTCTCCATATTTTTACGAAGTTCTGTTTTCCAGCTCTCTTCATCGCGAGAACCGCGAACAACGCATAAATGAACATTGCCGTCCCCGGCGTGTCCGAAAGCCACCATCTGCATTCCTGTTTCTTCTTCTGTTTTATTTACGAATTTTACAAAGTCTGCAACCCGGTTTATTGGAACAACAAGATCTACAGGCTCCTGCTCGCTTACAGCCTCAACGGCCTTTACAAGACATCCCCGGACTTTCCAAATATCCTGGGCATACAGGGACTCGTTCAGCAAGACATAATCCAACGCTCCGTTCTCTATCACAAGTTTTCTTATCCTGTCCGCATTCTCCAAAACTTCATTTCTATTTCCGTCAAAAGTAAGAAGAATATATGAGGCAGCCTCCGGAGACGGATATTTAATTCCCGTAAACAGTTCTCCCAACGCAATAACCTTTCGCTCAACAAATTCCACGGCTGTCGGATTTGCATTTGCGCTTAAGATTTTCTGCACAGTAGAGATGCCTTCTTCAAGGCTCGCAAAGGGAACCAGTGCCGAAACAGAAAATTCTGGTTTTGGAATAATTTTTAGAATGCATTTTGTAATAACTGCCAGAGTTCCCTCGCTGCCGATTATAAGATTCTTCAAACTCAACCCCGAGGCGTCCTTTACATTCTTACCTCCAAATCTGGCAATTCTTCCGTCCGCAAGAACAACTTCAAGGCCGCGGACATAATCACGGGTTACTCCATATTTTACGGCTCTCATCCCGCCGGCGTTTGTGGCAATATTTCCTCCGATAGACGCGGTTTTTTCACCGGGATCCGGCGGATAGAAGAATCCCCTGCTTTCAACAAAGGCCTGAAAATCTTTTAGAAGTACTCCGGGTTCAACAGTTGCCGTAAAAGTTTCCGCATCAAATTCCAGGATTCTGTTCATAAGAGAAAGATCGATTATTATTCCGCCTTTTTCAGGAACCGTTGAGCCGACAAGATTTGTTCCGGCCCCTCTCGGTGTTACAGCAATCTTATTCTTGCAGGCATATTTGAGTAGAGCCGACACTTCTTCGGTGGATTTTACAAATACTAGTGCGTCTGCTCTGCCCCTGAGCCGGCCGAGCGTATCACTCAAAAATTTAACCTCTATTTTATCATCAAATACTATTCATGAACTGTCTTTTATAATAGAAAAAATGTCTTCTTTCAAACTCATACTTACTCCTGCCGAGCGCATTATGCGAATAGCTTTTCAACACAGTCGGGGAAACAGGGAGAGCGAAAACTCGCCCTGCCATTTCTCACTTATTTCCAATCAACTGAAAAAGGTCTTCGTCCCAGCCAGTTGCAAGATAATAACCATTATAGTCATTGTTGTATACATCAAGTGTTCCCTGTGTATGATAAGCGGCGACAATCTTCTTGTAAATCTCAACTTTTACAGGATCTTTAAGATCCTCGGTACGGGCAGCAATCAGATTCCAATACTGCTTCTCGTTGACAGTAGAATCCTTAAAAATTGAAGTCTCCGGATCAATACCAAAGTCTATTGCATAGTTGCCGTTTATGACCGCCGCACTTACATCCGGCAAAACAGAGGGAATTGTGTTTGCCGCAAGTTCCTTAATGACTACGCCCTTATTGTTGGAAACAATATCGGTTACATTCGGATTAAATCCCGCGTCTTTTCTAAGAGTTATGATTCCGGCATCGGCCAGAACTTTCAGAGCGCGTCCGCCGTTTGAAATATCATTGGGAATTGCTACAATGTCACCTTTTTTTAACTGGGCAACAGACTTGATTTTCTTTGAATAAAGATTCATCGGAGAAAGAAATGTATTGCCGATATTTGTAATCTTGTAGCCCTTTGTGAGTTCACCCTCAAAAAAGATTCTGTGCTGAAATCCATTCAAATCAATCTCACCGTTTGCAAGAGCATTGTTAGGCGTTACATAATCAGAAAACTGAACCAGTTTAAGATTTATTCCCTGCCCCTTGAGAATTTTCTTTGCCGGAGCCCAATGGTCTTCGTAAACAGTTCCTGTAACTCCCAGCGTTACAGTTGTTTCCCTGGCTTTTTTCGGAGCAGCCCAGAGCGATGTTGCAAACCCAGCCAAAGCTGCCAGTACAAAGATAGTCTTGTTAATCTTTTTCATTTTTTACTCCTATAAAAAGTCTTGCAGGAAACCTCCGTTTCCGAAAAGACTCTTTAGCGTGCCTCGCAAGAAGCACAATCATAATGGTAAAGTTCTCGACGCGAACTTGCAAATAAAACCTAGCGGATAACTAGGTTTTATTTGCCCTTATGCTACTATATTTTAAAAGTTTTGACTAATACTAATTTCTAATTCCCTGCTATAGTTTTTATTTATAACTGAATTACATTCTCCCGTATCATCTTACTTTGAATGCTTTTTCACAATCCTTGCGCCGATACCCT
Source organism: uncultured Treponema sp. (assembly GCA_964346805.1). Classification (GTDB taxonomy): domain Bacteria; phylum Spirochaetota; class Spirochaetia; order Treponematales; family Treponemataceae; genus Treponema_D. The sequence continues at coordinate 4,778 of CAYFWC010000033.1, forward strand.
GTATAATGCTTACGAGTATCACAAGGACAATGATTGTGAGCCAAGTCGCATCCAACTGATTCCGGTCATGTCCGTAGCGTATTGCAAAATCGCCCAGACCGCCAGCCCCTACAGCACCGGCCATCGCCGTAAGCCCTGTAAGACTGATAATAGTAATTGTTGTAGCCCGGGCCAGGGCGGCTATACTTTCTTTTAGATAAACCCTGAAAATAATCTCTGCAGGCGCAAGTCCCATACTCAAAGCGGCCTCAATTAGACCGCCGTCAACTTCCGCCAGAGCACTTTCTACCTGCCTTGTAAAGAAGGGCGTACAGCCAAAAACAAGAGGAACAATCGCGCCCTTTATTCCGATGGCAGTTCCCATCAGTAAACGGGTAAGCGGCATAACGCCTGTCAGTAGAATGATAAACGGAATGGAGCGGAAGAAATTTGTTGTCTTGTCCAAAATCTGAAAAGCCGCTTTATTCTCAAGAACTCCATTTTTTCTGGTAACGGTAAGGACAACACCAAAAAAAAGACCGAGCACAAAGCTGATTGCCCCGCTCCATAAAACCATAATAAAAGTATCAGTTAAAGCCTGAACAAATATTTCAGGACGCTTTGATACATTCGGCAAGATCACTTTAATAAAATTCATATTCTACTCCTCCTAATGTGTTTCCTTGAGAATCTCGACACCTACATTCTTTTCTCTGAGCCATTTTAATGCATCAGAAATTTTATTTTCTTCTCCGCTGAGAATCGCCACCGTTCCGCCGACAGGCGCGTCCTGAACAATTTCTATATCCGCAAAGATAATGTTCAGCACAATCCCGAATTTCAGACTAACTGTAGAAATGAGCGGCTCGCTGACATTCTTTTCAAGGTATGAGAGGCGGACAATTTTCTCGCCGGACTTTAATCTGACAACGGGAGAATCTTCCTTGATAAGCTCCTCAATCTTCTGAAGATTTGTAGTTGAATGAATAAAGCGCTTGGTAACAGCTTTTTCAGGGTTTGCAAAAATCCGGAATACTTCTCCCTGTTCCACAATCTGCCCGTTTTCCATTACGGCAACTCTGTCGCATATATCTTTGACAACATTAATCTGATGGGTAATAATTACAATTGTCAGCCCCAGCTGCGCGCGAAGTCTTTTTAATAAGTCAAGAATCTGTTTTGTTGTCGTCGGATCCAGCGCGGAAGTAGCCTCGTCACACAAAAGAATTTTCGGCTTATTTGCAAGAGCACGAGCAATGGCAACTCTCTGTTTCTGACCGCCACTTAACTGGCTCGGATAACTTGCCTGCTTGTCGCTCAGCTCAACCAATTCCAAAAGCGACAGAACCCTTGACCTTACTTCCGCCTTTGAAAGTCCGGAATGTTTTAAAGGAAATGCCACATTCTCAAAAACTGTCCGGCTTGGCATAAGATTAAAATGCTGGAAAATCATTCCTATCTTCTTACGCTCCGTCCGCAGTTCTTTTTCAGAAAGCGAAAGCAGTTTCTTCCCGTTTACAATTACCTCGCCGCTGTCAGGACGGCCTAAAAGATTTATGCAACGAACAAGCGTTGATTTTCCTGCACCAGAAAAACCAATAATACCGAAAATCTCGCCGTCTTTAATACAAAGGTTTACATCTTTTGCCGCATAAAACAAATTCTTGTCTTTGTCTAAGAATGTCTTATTGATGTTTTTGAGTTCAATCATGCCGCCTTTTTCTCCTTTCCTGTCCTAAAAACAGGAATGTTGGAGGCAATAGTATCATTTTACTGTAAATGTTTAAAATACTTTTTTCTTATTTTTAGTTATAGAGACAAACTATAACAAATACAGCGGCCTATTTTTTCCAATCATTTTTCTTGTATCACAAGGATTCTTCTGTTATAATGAATTTCCTCAATCCCAATATCATACAAAAAGGCGGCGCAGACAGATGACTTCTTTTGAACAATCCGTATATGAATTTCTTCGCACAATTCCGCACGGCCGTGTAGTAACTTACGGCCAAATTGCGAAAGCGCTCGGCTCGTCCACCCTTTCACGCGCTGTAGGAAACGCGCTTCACAAGAATCCGCTCCCGGATTACTATCCGTGCTACAAAGTGGTGAATGCGCAGGGACAGCTTGCAAAACATTTCGGTCTCGGAATAGAAGAGCAGAAAGCCCGCCTGGAAAATGACGAAATCGAGGTAAAAGACTTTAGGGTAGATTTGGAAAAATACGGTTGGAAGTAACTCCTCCTCTACTGAACTACGCTCGCAAACCACTGCAAGAAAGTTCTGCCGCTGCCAGGAATTTTGTCGTCAAGTTCTACCCACGCATGAACCTGCGAGTCTCTTTCTATGTTTACAGAATTCCTGCAAAATTTTGCCAGCCGTCTGCCGGTCTTGTATCCCTGCTCGTAGATACCTTTATCATACTTTGAAATTTTCCAGTAGAACTGAACGGGCAAGGCGTTTATGTATTCAGAAAAAGTGGGCTGGTAGTAACCGCTTCCAGAAATCGCAGCCCTAAACAAATTCTTTTCCCGGCAGGCAACTTTTACGACAAATTCCGCACCCTGTGAATGTCCAAAACCTATGACCTTTGTCTTGTCAAGACACTTGTTCCTTATTAAAACATTCTGAATCAAAAGGCTCATATCGTGAGTATCACTGTAGTAATCATGGCGGGCCAACGGTACTAGAACCGCACATTCTTTTATATTCTGAATTTTTTTGTCGGTGAACATTCTTCCGTAGCGCGTCAGATTCATCGCCTTGCTGGAAGCACCGTGAAAGGTAACTATAAGAGGAATTTTCGCACTCTCATTCTGCCTGTCATTTCTGAATTTCGGCGGAATATAAAGATAGTACTCAAAGCCGGCAGGAACCTTGTTGTACTCCCACATTCCGTCAAAAAGTGAAAGCTCATAAAAATAATAGTCCGCGTCAAAAGTGAGTTCCAAATCTCCGCGCGAATACAGGGTCTTTCTGACCAGCACCGCGACCGCAAACAGTATAATAAAAACCGCCGCGGTTATTACAAGTTTTTTCTTCATCTGACTCTCCTGTAAACCAATAATTATAATAACACTTCGTGGAAAATCATTCTAGAATAAAATCCCAAAATTCTATATAATCTCGGATTAACTTGCAAGTTAATATAAGGGCAGTTCCAAAAAGCCAGTCTACCGGATTTTTAGGGATTCCCGTATTCATTATTATAGAATTTATTCTGTTTAAAGAGGAATTACTATGAATAAACACAAGACAAAAATCGTCTGTTCCATCGGTCCTAGTTCAAACAATGATGATATAATTCGTAAAATGCTTTATGCCGGAATGAATGTTGCCCGCTTTAATTTTAGCCATGGAACCCACGAGTGGCATAAGGAAGCCATGGACAGAGTTAAAAGAGTTTCAAATGAATGCGGCATTCCTGTCGCCATAATGCTGGACACAAAAGGGCCGGAAATCCGAACCGGCAATACTCATGACAATCAGATTATTCAGATAAAAACGGGAGACAAAATCCATGTTGTTTCTGACGGCTCGGAATGTTACGCCGCAAAAAACGGACTGCCGGGACACATCTCCCTGTCATGGAAAGAAGCGCCGCAAAAAATAAAGGCCGGCGTTAAGATTCTCATCGCAGACGGACTTGTCGCCTTGGATGTAGATTCCTGTGACGGAGAAAAAATTTATTGCACGGCGACAAATTCCGGCGCATTCTCCAGCAAGAAAAATGTGAACCTCATAGGCATTCATGCGGGCCTTCCGATTATGAGCGAGCAGGATTTAAGCGACATCGCATTTGGCGCCGAGCAAGATGTGGACTTTATCGCAGCCTCTTTTGTAAGTTTTCCCGAAGAGGTAGTCCAAATCCGTGAATATCTTAGCAAATGCAAGAGCGGCGCAAAAATAATTGCAAAAATCGAGAGCAACGAAGGCCTGATGAACCTTGACCGCATTATAGCAGAAGCGGACGGAATAATGGTTGCGCGCGGAGACCTCGGAGTTCAGATTCCAATGGAACTTGTTCCGCTTGCGCAGAAAAAAATAATCAGCAAATGCCGCCGTGCCGGGAAGCCCGTAATCACAGCGACACAAATGCTTGACTCAATGATTCAGAACCCCCGCCCTACCCGCGCGGAATCCACAGATGTTGCAAACGCAGTATTTGACGGAACAGACGCGGTTATGCTTAGCGGTGAGACGGCCGGCGGAAAATACCCGGTTGAATCCGTAGAGACAATGGCTCTCATTACACGCACAACAGAAAAAAGCCATGAGTACAGAATCCGCATGGACGAACGGACAAAACTTTATTCCGACGATACAGGCGACCTTGGAAAGACTATCACGCATTCTGCGTTTACAATTGCAGACTCTGTAAAGGCAAAGGCAATCATTACACCGACACTTCACGGAAACACCACGCGAATGATAAGCCGCTTTAGACCGGAACAGATTATACTGGCCGTAACTCCAGACCCAAGGACTGCGAGACAGCTACTTCTCAATTGGGGCGTTCTTCCGATGCTCTGCACAGTAGCAGAAGACTCCAACGAAATGATTCAAAACTCAATAAAAAAAGCAAAAGATGACGGAAAAGTTTCACTCTCAGACAGAGTAGTGGTTGTGGCCGGAATTCCCCTCCACTCACCGCTTATGGCAAATACCATCAAAATTGTATTTGTAGGAAACATTCTGGCAAGAGGAAGCGAGAAAGGACACGCGGAGATTGCACGCCCGCAGGCTTACGGCCGCATAGTAATTGCCCATAATGCGAAAGAGGCGGCCGAGCGCACCGCAGTTTCAAAGCAGTCAATTCTTGTGTGCCACCGCATTACAGAAGAATATATTCCCGCTCTCAGAATGTCCGAGGCGGTAATAGCAGAAGCCGGAAGCGATTTAAGCGCCGTAAGACTTGGACAGGTGAACAAGAATTTAATTTGGATTACAGATGCGCACAAAGCCCTTGAGACACTGGAAAACGGCTGCACCGTAACCATCGACGGAAAACAGGGACTTGTCTACGAAGGAAAGATTTAGTTTTATGAACAAGGCAATGACAATTTTTTACAAGGTCGGCAACGGTCTTTACATCAACCTGACAAATAAATGTCCCTGCGCCTGCACATTCTGCATAAGACAGAACGGTGATAATGTCTATGACGAGACGGACAGCCTCTGGCTATCGCATGAGCCTTCATTTGAGGAAGTAAAGGCGGCTTTTGATATGCTGAACTGCGGCGATTACACAGAAGCCGTCTTCTGCGGATACGGTGAACCGACAGAAGCCCTTGGCCTGCTTCTGAAAACCGCCGGCTACATAAAAAGCCGTTCCGCACTCAAAGTCAGAATAAACACAAACGGCTTGGGAAATCTTATCAACGGCCGCCGGATAGAAAAAGATTTTGAGGGCCTTATAGACACAGTTTCGGTAAGTCTCAACTCTTCTGATGCCGGCATATATCAAAAGACAGTCCGTCCTACCTTTGGCGCGGAAGCATGGCCCGCCATGTGCGACTTCGCAAAAGAATGCCGGAAGTATGTTCCCAATGTTGTAATGACCACAGTAAGCTCCAAAATTTCTCCGTCGGACGAAAAAAACTGCGCGGATCTGTGCAAGGCTCTGGGTGTCAGGTACAGAATCCGTGAGTACCAGAAGAAGTAACGGGAAGAGGAACAAAAGAGTTGTGTGTCAGTAAAAATAGTTGCTGGATAGCAAGGGCAGCCCTTGCTGTTCTATAATTCATATTACATATTGAATAAAATGCGGAAAATACAAAGCGTTTAATTCTCTGGTTTCTGTGCCCGGCTTTTTTCTAGAATCTCATTTTTCCGGAATCCGAGTTATTCATATTCACAGCTCTGTCAGTTCACAAACACAATGTCATGTAAATAGGAATAAATTTTACATTTCCTACAATCTTAAAATTTTTGGGATGAATAACATAACCACCATTTACGCGGCTCTTAAAGCGTTTTTTAAATTCATCAAAAGAAACTGTCGTATAATTTTTTGATGACTTCACTTCAAGCGGTTCAACTTTGAAATTTGTCTTGCTTCCGTTTGAAAGCAGAAAATCAATTTCAATGTCATTTCGATGAAACTCCGGGCTGTAATGAGTATAAAAGTACAAATCGTGCCCGCAGGCGGTAAGCATCTGGGCTGCAAGATTCTCAAAGAACATTCCTTCGTTTATGCTCAACCGGTCATTCAAAAGTTTTTTATAAAGCTCTCCGTCTGTGATTTCTTTTTCAGAAAAAGTGTGGCTCAGTAAAAGTCCTGTATCTCCCATGTAACATTTTACATAGGTTCTGTCCTCATTCAGCGTAAGCCCAACATTCGGATCATTACAATTAAAACATTCGTTGCAAATCATTGAATCTTTGAGCCAGAAAAATGATGTATAAAAATTTTCGTATTCAGCATTATCTGTAACAGTGTTCAGGACAACTCGTTTTTCTTTTTTAGAAAGATATCCCGGAATCTGGTCGAATATTTGCAGAACCTTGAGTCCATACTTCTTTTTAATTCCACGAATATCTTTGCGGTAAAGTTCAAGAATATCACGCTTTTCAATATCTGCGCTCAAAAAACTTTTATTGTTTTCAAGATAAGCGGAAAGAGGTTTTGGCATTCCACCGACAATCATATACTGCTTTGTCAAAAGCATAGCTTTCTGATGAAGGGAATCTTCAAGCGGAAGTCCTTTTTTAAAGCAGAACTTTATATAATCAATTATCTGACTTTCACCGCATGCCGTACAAAATTCCTCAAAATCCATAGGGAACATTTTTAAAGAACGCTCTTCCGACGGAATGATTATATCTTCTACATTTTCATGAATACTGATGAGAGAACCGGTTTCAAGAAAATCATAGCGTCCGTCCTCAACTAGAGTCTTTATGGCTTCTCTTGCCTTGGGAAATTTCTGAATTTCATCAAAAATGACTAGCGACTTTCTCTTATACAAAGTTATATTGTATTCTGCCTGCAGCAGCTGAAAAAAATTATCCAGATCATTCAGATGATTTCGGAAATAATTTTTAACTTTTGCCGTCGCCTTACTAAAATCAATTTTCAAATAGGATTTGTATTCATTTTTTGCAAACTCTTCTGCAATTGTTGACTTACCGACACGCCGGGCCCCCTCAATAAGAAGAGCTTTTGAACCTTTTGCATTATTTTTCCAGGAAAGCAAAGTCTCGTATATTTTTCTCTTAAATATCATATTTGTAATTATACACAAAAATCCGTCTATGCGCAAGGTGTCAAATATATTTTTTTCCGTCTATGCGCAAGGTTACTTATCCCCTAAACCCCGTCTATACGCAATGTTGCGCTTTGATCGCTATTCAGAGTAAACATGCCTCCATTCCTCCCCGGCACAGTCGAGCAACATCTGCCTGTGTTCCTTTTCCCAGGCTTTTATTGACTCTTCTGCCATTGAGCGACAGGACTTCATTCTTCCGTTCCAACCGTCTCTTGTAAAAGTAACATTTATATCCGACACTTTCTGAAATGTAATGTCAAAATATTTATTATACTGCTCCGGAATCCATACTGGCTTTCGAGTGTCGCCGTATCCTGTCCATTTAGGATTATATTTTAGAATGAGTTCTTCACCCTTTGCCGCAATCGGACTTTCAAATGGCAGCCAGCCCATATACAGAATGAGGAATTTTTCCTGCGGCTTTAACATTCCTGCTATTTTAGGCGCAAGAATATTGTGGTCAGGATACCAGATGCACTGGCAGGCGGTAACTGCGTCAAAGGTCTTTCCGCAATTACTATTTTCTCGGCCGGGCTTACTATAAACTCAATGTTCAGGCACTTTCCTGAGAGAGTCTTCTTGCCTGTATAATCTGATTTTCCGCAATGTCCGAGCCTATCCACTCGGCGCCATATTTATACATATTGCGCGGCAATACACCGGTTCCTGTCCCAAAATCAAGAATTTTCTGTCCGACCCTGCCTACGCCCCTGGATAATATTTTGCCATAAAATTCCTGCGGATAGACATCCCTGTATTTTGCGTAACTCTCCGAAGTCTTGCCCTAGTCAAAGGGCTTTCCATGATCCATCGTGTCAAGCTGCATATCCATCTCCCGCAAAGAATCGTATTTCCCTGCCTTTTAATTATACTATTTAAATAAAAGGCTGCACTCTTCTGTAAGTCTCTTCAGTTCATTCTCGGCAACGGGCGAAAAACCTTCCCAAAGAAGCGCCTCGTTTATATCCAGACTTCTTTTATCATCTTTTATAAAGAACGGAACTCCAAGCCCGCCACTGTTCTTAAACTCAACAAGAAGAGGATCTTCGTCACGCATCTTTAGGAACGCACGCAGATTTACGGTGCTTTCCGTAATGTTGATAAAATCATACTCCACATTCAATCTTCCAAAAATTATCTTCATCACAAGACAATCCCTGCAAAGCGGAGTTCCATAAACAGTAATCATTGTTTCCTCCATAAAAAAGCGAATACCATTTCGTGAGCCTTTTAGCCAGAACCGCAACGGCACAATTTCGGCAGCCTCCTCAACGCCGCGGCACACACATGCCTGCGCAATTTCGGTGGCCTCACCCAGTATCAACACCGCGACAGTGAGAACCGCAACGCTCTCAATCTCCGCAGCCTCCTCAACGCCGCGGCAC
>CAYFWC010000033.1:13511-15161 GCA_964346805.1 uncultured Treponema sp.
GACAGTGAGAACCGCAACGCTCTCAATCTCCGCAGCCTCCTCAACGCCGCGGCACACACATGCCTGCGCAATTTCGGTGGCCTCACCCAGTATCAACACCGCGACAGTGAGAACCGCAACGCTCTCAATCTCCGCAGCCTCCTCAACGCCGCGGCACCTCGGTGCCGTTGCGGCAGCGAAAAAGTAGTTACGGTCTTGCTATACCTAATCTTGCTGCCCTCTTGCTGTCACCTATTATATTATAAACTCTCTTCTTTATATAGCCGATAAGACAAAATTTACCAGAAAACTGGCAAAATTTGCAATTCTCTTCATTGGCAAATAGATAAATTTCTGATATAGTTGAAAAAAGAAAGTAACTATAATATGGAGGTTATAAATGTTTATTGGAAAAACTCAGGTAAAACCGTCAGAAATAAATTATGACGCAGATCGTCTTGACGAAGTAAATGCCCACTTTGAGAGACTGATTAAGAAGAACTGGATTCAGGCCGCAATGTACAAGCTCAGCCGAGACGGTAAACTATTTGCCAACGCCGCAATCGGCAAGCAGTCTTATCTGCCAGAAGACAAGCGTGAGTTGAATGACAATACAATCTTCCAGATTTATTCAATCTCAAAAATCATAACCGCAACCGCAATATTCAAATTGTGCGAGGACGGCTATATACGCCCGCGCCAGCCGGTTTATGAAATTATCTAAGAATTTAAGGATGCTCCCTTTAATAAGATTCTCATCGAACATCTTTTGACACACACTTCGGGACTCTATCCGGACGAAGGCGCGTTCAACTACAAGTACCTCAGTCCTTGGGCTGCAATTGGCATAACAAAAAAGGACGACCTGAAAAACTGGCTCAACAATGCGTTAAAGTCAGGCATCTTTCAAAAACCCGGAGTTGAATGGGCATATTCTAGCTTCGGCTTCTGCGTCTTGGGTGAAATCATCGCCCGTGTTACAGGAATGACTTCTGACGCATACATCAGAAAGACAATCTTTGAACCGTGCAAAATGAAGGACTCCTTCTTCAGAACGGAAGTCTCAAACGGAATTCTCTCCGAGGAATTTGTAAAGGACTACAAAAACCGTCTGTATATTCAGAGTGAGGAAGATGTTGAGGAATTAAAGAAACTCGACAACTACAAGCAGGGCTCCGGTATTGAACTCGACAATCCTGTCTGGAAAATCGTTCCGACTACAAGCGGCGGAATTCACTCGACAACCGGCGACTTAATGAATTTCGGCAACATGCTTTTAAACGGCGGCTATACGGCAGACGGAATACGCGTAATCGGACGCAAGGCCATCGAAAGAATGACCGCAAACATTACTGGCCCCAACATCATCGACAACTGCTGGGATGCCGGCGGATGTTACCGCATGTACGGACTCGGACCTGACACAAGACGCACAAGCGACAACCACTACAGCGAGGGAACCTTCTTCCATGAAGGCGCCGGCGCCTGCTCTCTTGTGATTGACCCCAAGGAAAAAATGGTTGCGGCATGGTTTGTACCGTGGGCAGATCCAAACTGGACTTGGCATGCGGAGGCATTGTATAACGCCTCAAATGTTATGTGGTCAGGAATCAAATAAAAAAACATCGCGCGGAGAATAAAGGTGTTTAACTTCTTAAAAGGTCTGCTCAG
>CAYFWC010000034.1:0-5443 GCA_964346805.1 uncultured Treponema sp.
TGTTCCCGGCTTTAATTAAACTCTGCCATTTACACAAAATTTATGACAGGGTCCAGCCTTTATAGCAGCCCCTCTATTCCTGCTCCAGGTATTTTTTTAATTCATGGAGATACATTTCGCCCGCCTTACTGACAGAAAAATTCTTTTTTGTAATGTAAACTATTTCCTGGCAGTTTATTGTATTTTCCTTGTCTCTAAGAGGAACGGCTACAAAATCGCTTCCGTTTAGTTCTTTGCTTATAATTCCGGAGCACAGACAGTAGGCGTTTACACCTTTCATGAGATTAAGATTTGTGGCGCGGTCGGTTGTACGGATTATCTTTGCATATTCTTTGTCAGCAAGAATTTCTTCTGAAAAATAAAACGAGGAGTTTGCATATTGATCAAACATAAGGCAGGGATAATCCTTCAGATCATCAAAAGCAAGATATTTCCGCGCGGCTAGAGGATGTTTTTTCCACAGGTAAACATAGGCATTGCATGAGACGAGTGTCTTATAGTCAAGTTCATTTGCCTTTAAGACTTTTGTCAGCGCGGTTCTGTTAAAGTCGGAAAGGTTCAGGATGCCGATTTCACTCCGCATATTTGCAACATCGTCAATTACAACAAGTGTTCTCGTCTCACTGATTGCAAAATCAAACTGGTCAAAAGACTCGTCGCTTGCCTTGAGTTTATTCATCATATTGATGAATGCTTTTACGCAGAAAGAATAGTGCTGGCAGCTTACGGCAAATTTCTTCTTGCGTTTTTTAGAAGTGTCAAAGCGGTCCATAAGGTTGTCATACTGGGAGTAAATCTGTCTCGCATACTGAACAAATTCCTTGCCTTCGTTCGTAAGACTAATTCCCTTGTTGGAGCGGTTGAAAAGCGTAATGTTAAATTCGTTCTCAACATCCTTGATTGCGGCTGTAAGCGAAGGCTGGGAAACATAGAGTTGTTCCGCCGCCTTGTTGATGGAACCGATTTCTGAGATACCGATAATGTATTTTAATTGCTGCAGCGTCATATTTATATTATAGAGAAAAACAAATTTTTTTTCAATTATCTATCTTGTTAGTAGGCAATAAAATCTGTATAATGGTTTTTACATACAAATAATGTAGTTGGGAAACAGAAATGATTTGGGACAAACTTTCAGCCTTTTATGATTTTTTTGAGACGGTTTATAATGGAAAATGTTTTATGGGAATTGCTGAAAAAATCAAGGAATACATAAATTCAGATGACACAGTTCTTGAATGTGCATGCGGCACAGGACTTTTGTCTGTCCCAATGGCTTCAATATGCAAAAAGCTTGTCGCCACCGATTTTTCGGAAGGTATGCTCTGGCAGTGCGCAAAAAAAACGAAGGGCCTTGCAAACATAATAATTGAGAGGCAGAATATTCTTGATTTGCCTTATCAAGATAATTCTTTTGATGTAGTTGTCGCCGCAAATGTGATTCATCTTTTGGATAACCCGGCTTGCGCACTCTCGCAGATGAAAAGGGTGTGCAAGCCAGATGGAAAAATCATAATTCCCACTTATATAAATAAAGAGAATAAAAACTCCATGCTTGCAGCAAAACTTCTTGGAAAAACCGTAGTAGACTTTAAGAGGCAGTTCAGTTTAGAGACTTATAAAGAATTTTTTAGAAGACTCGGAATCAAAGACGCAGAGTATAAAATTGTAGATGGCAGAATGCCGTGCTGCTTTGCAAGTTTTGTAAATATAAAATAATCTGGGGCATTCAGATTTTAGAATGCAGCGCTTCCGCAGTATATTACAGAATTACATTTATGCTTTTAAGATATGTTTCTGTAATGGCAATGCTTGCGTGGTTTAAAAGTTTTGACACACGGTAAATGTCGTGATCTTTTTCGTACTCGCTGGCGGCATAATAATGGCGAAAGTCGTGCGCAGAGTAGGCGGCCTTTATTTTGCCATCTCTGAACATTTTTTCCACCTCGTATTTTATTTTTGACTTCAGGCTTACAGTATCAATATCCGCAAAAGGCGAGGAAACAGAAAGCCCCGCCGCCCTGATACTTTCAATTATATCCGGGCTAAAAGTTCCCTTGTATTCCTTGCCCTTGCTGACTGTCCTAAAATTATTTTTGCGGACGGAGAGTTCTGTAAATGCGCCGACGCGAAGTCCTCTGTGAGCCATTATATAGACAATTAGAGCAATCTTTTTGTCGGGCAGGTGCGAGACAATGTATTCGACTTCTTCTGCGGAAGGGTAGGCCTCTGGTCGGACACCCTTTTTCTTTGGCCGGGCGCGGGTTCCCCGGAAGGGATTTTCAATCCCCTTGTGTCGGCGTTCAAGAAAAGTAAAAAAACTGGAGAGGGCGGCAATGTCCCGGCGGATCGAGGCCGGCGACCGCACTTTTTGAGAATAAATAAAGTCATCGGCCTCGGCTGGCGTAAATTCGAGAATGGACTTGTCGAGACTCGTCGCATATTCTTCCGCAAAGTTTATGGAGCGGCAGTAGGCGTCACGGGTGTCCTGGCTTTTAAAAGTGTCAAGAAAAAGATCTTTCTCGCCGTCGTATTCAACTTTGGAAAGTTTTATTTTTTTGTTGAATGCTTCCTGCCGCTCCTGTTCCGCATAGTTTTTAAAACGCTCGATAAATTCCTCCGCGGTTATATTTGACAAGTCAACGGCTCTGTCCGACTGGTTCCGGATAAAAGCCTGCAGTGCGTCAGAAGAGATGTTTATATTTTGAAGTTTCTTGCCGTCCATTATTATATTTTCGGTAATAACGCCCGTTGATATTAGGGTCATAAAAAAAGAGAATACATCTTATTATAATTATAGTTGAAAATATATAGAAGCTTTTATATAATTTATACGGTGAATAACTTATATAAGTTTAAGGGCAGAAAACTGCTGAATCTAAAAAAAATCTGGTTTTTATTTTCTCTCGCTTTGCTTTGCGGAAATTTTTCTGCCTGCAGAAAAAATATGAATGGCGTCTCTTATAAAATTGCGCGCGACACTTCAAAGTGGACGACAGAAGCAGACACGAGGCCAAGCCACAAATATCCCGAAGGCAAGAACATAATTCAAGAATTTAAGGCATATACATTTGAGACGGGCTCTGACAGAATCGGCAGTATGGACTATTACATTTACAATCCTACAGAGCACGGTTTTGCGCCTGACAGACAATATCCCGTGATTATGGCCTTTCACGGAGCGAATAACGGCGGTGCAAACAATGAACGCTGCGGGGCGCTTACCGACTGGATGATTTTTGCGTCTGATGAATACCAGAAAAGACTTGGCGGCGCATTTATTGTATTCCCCAAAGCAAATGAATATACAACAGTACAGCGCATTCAGGACGGAGATAAAATAAAAATCTACAAACCGGCCGGAACATGGATGAGGGGTTTCAACACTATCAAAACCTCGATATACTCAGACGCAATTCAAAAATTGTATGAGCATATAAAGCAGACCTACAACACCAGAAAGCTTGCGGTAATCGGAAGTTCTGCCGGAGGATATTTAGCATGGCGGTTTATTCTGGAACACCCGGAGTCAGCTTCCGCCGCCGTGATTGTCTCGCCTGCTTACACTCCGAACGACATGGAAATAGAACAGATTGGAAAGCAGAAAATCAGACTGTGGATTATTCACGGATTAAAAGACAAGAACTGTCCTATAGATATATTCACCGGACCTGCAGAAAAAAAACTCCGCGCGCAGAAAAATATCCGGCTCTCAATTCTGGATACAGTAAGGTTCGGCAATAGAAAAATTGTTTACTATGAGATGCGCCCGGGCTCGGACAGCATCTTGCGCAATTTGCGGTCGGCTCGGATATGATTTACGACGACGGAATCTATTATGACAAATACAACAAGGAACGCGTAACAGACTTTTTGCATAAAAATTTAAAGTAGCCCTCTTTTGACACAAGTCAAGGTGTGGCTCAGAATATATTCTTACCGCTCCATAGTTTCTATCTTTAAAAACTTCGCATAAGTAAAAGCGCACTTCGTCGTTTTCTAATAAAAAAACTTTACAAAGTTTCTAATGAATTGTATAATAATTGTTAAAAGGAGACAGGGCAGAATAAAAAAAATTCTTGTGGTCAACGGGAGTCCGAAAATTGAAAAAAGTGATACCATGTGTATGACGAATGCCTTTTTGGAGGGGATGAAAGGGGCAGGGGACTTTGACATTGAGATTCTTCATGTATATAAAAAGCATATTGAATTTTGTTCCGGCGGTCTGTGCTGCATGAAGAACGGCGGAAACTGCATTCACAAAGATGACATGAAAGAAATCCTTGGAAAAATTCTTGGCGCAGACTTCATTATTTTCAGTTTCCCGCTTTACTGTTATGGATTCCCAGCCGCTCTAAAAAATCTTATTGACAGGACACTGCCGCTTTCTTCCATAAAAATGCAGAGAGTAGACGGCCGCTACGAGCATCTGACAAACGATGGCGTAGACTATAAAGACACACGCTTTGTAATGATTAGCGGCTCAGGCTTTCCCGGAACAGAAAACAATTTTGAGCCGGCAGTCTGCAATTTTAAAAGAATATTTCCAAGAGAGGGCAACGAGATTCTGACCGTTCCCGAAAGTCCGCTGTTCAACATTCCGGAGGCGTCTCCGGTCGCAGTTCCAAAACTTGCGCAGATAAAAAAGGCTGGACAAGAATATGCCGGCTCTGGAAAAATTTCTTCCGGGACCCATGCGGAAATCTCCATTCCGATGATTCCGCCGGTACAATATATGAATATCAACAACGGATTGTAATAAAGAATAGCGTTGCGTAGCGCCCGCCCCCTAGCAACCCTTTTCCTGAAATTCCCATTCAGAAGAGTCGAGAGGAATGTCAGTGATTTCAGTACTGTCAATTTCCACATAAGGGCGGCATGACATGTATTCAACCAGTCCGCTTATGCCGTCCCCGCTTCCCTGAATTTCCGCCTCCACAGTGCCGTCAGAAAGATTCCGCACCCAGCCGGTAAGGCCCTTTAAATTGGCGTAATTTGTACAGTACCAGCGGAAGCCCACACCCTGAACCCGCCCGTGAAAAATAATATGTTTCCGCACTTTCATTCCATATATAGTAAAGAATATCCAGAAATTAGACAAGATATAAACGCAGACGGCAGCCGTCCTGTCGTGAAAAACAACAGAAAATCTCTGATTTTTTGAAAAGGACTGAGTTTTGCATATATTTGTATGAAAAAGTATACAAGTTAAGGCATTTTCTAGGTTACTATAGTTTTTTTCTGTCTATTTTGTCCCGGATAATAAGGCGGAGCATGCGCCCCTGAACCGGGTGCCACATGAATATTGAGGTTGCACAGACAAACCGCTTAAAAAGACTATGTGGATAAACCCGAAGGGTTTCCCCACATGAATATTGAGATTGCACGGACAAACCGCTTAAAAAGACTATGTGGATAAACCCGAAGGGTTTTCCACATAATC
>CAYFWC010000034.1:5543-14283 GCA_964346805.1 uncultured Treponema sp.
GACAAACCGCTTAAAAAGACTATGTGGATAAACCCGAAGGGTTTTCCACATAATCTTATCTTATGTGGAAAAAAGTATTGTGCAATTCTGTCTGTCCAGTATATTCTGGAAAAAATATAATATAAGGGCGGAAGGATGCCAACGCTTGACCAGGACATAAATAATGTCAGTCTCTAAAGCTTTAATATGGAATATGTTCAGTTAAATTTTCCCTCTTCTATAGAAATCCTGCGGTATTTCTGCTATACTCGTTCCTATGCTGATTTTACGGGTTCACCATCTGCTGTGCACAGGCTTTTTCTCGGGCCACGGGTATTCCCCGGAATATACGGAACACCTTAAAAAGACAATAGCCTCATTTAAAAGTCAGGAGGCCATTGTCCTTACGACAAACTGCGACACAGTCTGTTCAACATGCCCGAAACAAAAGCATAATGGAACAGAACTTGTCTGCGATGAAGATGACAACCATGTGCACATAAAGGACAGCCTTTTGCTTGAGCCGCTGGGGCTGGAAGAAGGCAGGCCCTACAAGGTTACGGAATTAAAAAAACTGCTCGACAAGAACCTTACAGAAGATGTTTTTGTCAAGTCCTGCGCAAACTGCCAGTGGTTTAAGCAGGGGTTCTGCTATTTTGAGAGGTGGAAGAATCCCCTGGCGTAAGAGTCCCCTAAATTTCGACAGTGAGACCATCATTCTTGATGTGCGAAACCAGCGGAAATGCGGATATGACAGAAGTTGCGAAGATGTCATAAAAAAACCGGACGCTCCCCTGAATAAGAGATAAAAAGGGGCGAAAACCCTAGAAACAATCTCAACTTGTATACTTTTGTGCACTTTTTGCGGGCAAAATTCAGTCTTCCGCTGTTCTGACCGGGCTTTATGGAGCCGGCCTTTATTTTTTTACCAGAAATTAAAAAAAAATCTTGACAAATTTTTATAACAGATTTACAATTTTAATAACAAAATATCAATTTTATTATTATTTTTCTCAAAAAATCCGGAAAAGAGCTATTTTCTCCGGAGGCTTTCCGAAAAGTTATAATAAATGAACATACAACCGGAAAAAATCCAATCATTTTTTTCAGCTGCAATTTTATTCAACAAAAACTGGTAACTGCAATGAAATCAGATGGTTATAATACTTGCCTGGGAGAAGAACTAAAACGCATTATTCGGAACACCACAGATTTAATGTTCATTAAGGACAGAAATTTTGTCTATGTGGCAGCATCAGACTCATTTGCCGTAAACTGCCTGGGACTTTCCAGTGCTAAAGAGGTTATAGGAAAGACTGATTTTGAGCTGTTCAAGGATAAGTCTGTCGCGCAAAGATACCGGAACAATGACGAGGAACTTTTTTCCTCAAAAAAGAGAATAATTGAATTTGAAGAAGTCTACCCCGACCAGAATGAAGTAAAGCATTTATGCCTCACCACTAAATATATTCTACTGGATAAAGAGGGAATTCCGCAGGGGCTTTTCGGACATTATCACGACATCGGAGACCAGATTGAATCGCAAGTGAGCCGCCGCAACGACATAAACAAAAACATGGCTAATGCCCTGGGCCGAGTTTTCTTTGCGATAAATTATGTTAATTTAAAGACGCATACTTACGAAATCCTGCGTTCAACAGAATACAGCAAAAAAATGCTTGAGCACTGCGACACCGTAGAAAAGGCTTTTGACTCATTCATCAAAACGCTTGTTCAGCCGGAATTTTGCAAAAAGATGCATGAATTCTGCAATGCGGACACACTGGCGGAACGGCTCAAAGAACAAAAACAGATTACCTGCGAATATCTCAGTAAAGTCGCCGCCGGCTGGTGCCGCGCCAGTTTCTTCCCCGCCGAATGGGACAAGGACGGGAATGTAACTTATGCCCTCTTTACTGTCGCAAGCATTGACGAAAACACGGCGAACGAAAAACAGGAAGGCTTTGACAGCAAAAAAACACTTCAGGCAATTTTTGACAATGTTCCCGGCGGCGTCATAATGTATGACTGGGACGGAAAAGACTTAAAGATAGAAAGAATCAGTAAGTATTATAAGGAAGAATACGGCTACAGTATGCTGAACCAGAGCGGTAAGCCGGACTTTCTTCGTATTCACCCGGACGATCTGGCCGACTATCAGAAGGCAATCGCAAACGCCCTTACAAAAACCCATTCGCTGGAATATGTATTCAGAATGTGGAAGAATGACTTGAACAAATACGGCTGGACACAAATCAACGCAGTGGCAAAGCCGCAGGGAGACGGTCATTCCTATGTTTACGCAATGTATACAGATGTTACGGCGCAAAAAGAGGCGGAGCAGGAAGTTAAGGAAAAGCAGGAACTTGCGGAAAAATTATACAGGAAACAAATACGAAATCTTTTATATAGAAACGACGATGCTCTCTGCATGTGTTCTGTGAATATTACACAAAATACTTTCTCAAATGTTCACGCTGAGCATATCTTGAAAGATGCAAGCGAAAGGGCGGCTACTCTCGATGAGCTTATGCGGCTTGCTTCGGAAAATGTGATTGACGAGAGGCAGCGGGAAAAATACCGTTCAATGTTTAACAGAGACGCCATTCTGGCTCTGTTTGAAAAAGGCGAGAGCCGTATCAGTCTTGAGCATTTTTATAAAATCAGCGAGAGCCATACTGAATATGTTGAGACGGTTTTAGACCTTATGGAGAACCCGATTACCGGAGAAATAGAAGGAATCTGTTATGCAAAAACGCTGAACGAAATGTATTTGTCAAAGATGCTTCTCGGTGCCGCGATGAAAAGGGACTATCTTATGGCGGCTCTGGTTTATGTTGACACCGGGGAATATTATTTTTACGACTCCATACACGGGAATTTCTGCGCCCACAAACATAATTACTGGGAGGGAGTCGGAAAGCGGCTTACGGAAGTGGTCTCTCCCGAGGATCTGAATGAAGTCTATAATAATATTACAAAAGAAAAGGTTATCTCCAACCTGGAAGACGATCACAGGCACGCATTTTCGTATTATGCTTTTTACAAGGGAAAACGCTCCCGCTTTGAGACAAAATATCAGTATGTAAATAAAGACCTCCGCCTTGCTCTTGCCACTTTGCGTGATATTACTGACGAGTCGCTTTACGAAAAATATAAGCATGAGAGTGAGCATGATCCTATTACGGGTCTTTTAAACAGAGTTACGATTTTTAAGGAGTGCCGCAATCTGCTGAACAGCCATCCCGATGAAAAATTTGCTATGGTTCACTGCGACATAAGGAATTTTCATCTTTACAACGCATTCTTTGGCGAAGATGAGGGTAACAGACTTTTGAGTGCGATTGCGGACATGTTCAATGCAATGAGCAAAGACTATGACTACTGGGCTTACGGCCGTATTGAGGCAGATGTATTCTGTGCATTTTTCCCGATAGAACGAGGTCTGCTCGAAAAGCATGTAAAATACTATTTTGACAAGATAACAAAATTCCGGGATAATTTTCCGCTTGAGCCGATTATTGGCCTGTATATGGTGGAGGATAGCACAATTCCGACAGAGGCCATGTTTACCAGAGCCTCAATAGCGGCAAAGACCGGCTGCAAGAATCTGCTGGGTATTATCTCGGTATATGATGAAAGCATGGAACAGCAACTGTGCAATACCCAGCAGATTATCAGCGAGATGCATTCCGCAATCGCAAAGGAAGAATTTGAAGTTTATCTCCAGCCCAAATATTCGCTGCGCTCTGAAAAACTTGTGGGAGCGGAAGCCCTGGTCCGCTGGAATCACTCCGAACGAGGAATGATAAGCCCGGGAAAATTTATTCCCGTTTTTGAGAAGAACGGTTTCATCGCAGACCTGGACCGCTATATGTGGGAACACCTCTGCCGCATTTTACAGCGGTGGAGCAAGGAAGGGCGAAAAATGTTCCCCGTATCCGCAAACATGTCGCGCATAAGTATGTATAACCGGGAAACCGTTCCTTACCTGAAAAACCTTGTCAGAAAATACGGAATCGATCCTAAATACATGGAGCTTGAACTTACTGAATCCGCATATATGGACGATCCTGAAGATTTAAAAAGAATGTTAAAGGAACTTCAGGAATATGGATTTAAGATTCTGATGGATGACTTTGGAAGCGGTTACTCTTCCCTGAATACACTGCGTGAACTGCCGGTTGACATTCTAAAACTCGACATGAAATTTCTTTCGGAAAGTCAGAAAGGACAGCCGGGGAACCGCTGTCCTTTCCTCCGTTGTCCGCATGAGCAAACTGCTGAATCTGCCGATTGTGGCGGAGGGCGTTGAAAAGCGGGAGCAGTCGGAATTCTTGCAGAGCATAGGCTGCGAATATGTGCAGGGCTTTCTGTTTGCGCGCCCGATGCCGGTTTCTGATTATGAAGAACTTCTTGCAAAGAGCGAAGCGCCCTGCCCTGCTGAGGAAGAAAAACCGGCGGGCGCCGCACCGAACATTATGGAGGATTTAAGAACAATAGATCCGATGGGCGCAATGGGCGTTATTGAATATTCACCCGGAGCATTTGCGTGGCTCAGAACCAATAAAAGATTCTTTAAAGAATTTGATATGGTGGACGACCTTACGCCCGCCTCGCAGATTTTCAAAACTCATCTGGATAAAAAGAACTATGATATTCTGACTAAGGCTTTTTCCGACTGCTCAGAGACGAAGAAGGAAGTTATGTTCCGCATATTCTGGAAGAATGACGATAATACGCAAAGGCAGTATTACGGACATGTTCACTACAACGGAAACATTGAGAACCGCGCGGATTTGTCTGTCGTAATGGTAAATGTTACCGATATGAATATGTACGGATTTGAGGAATAACAGGAAAAAGAAAATTCGCCGGCTTTGTATACACCAAAAAGTGTTTCCGTGCTATAATGATTGAATGGATTTTATAACTCAGGACAGTCGTATTTATGCGGCTGACAAGTCTGGAAAGGTAATTGCGGAAATCACTTTTCCTGTAAAGGACGGGGTTGCGACAATAGACCATACTTTTGTCGATGAGCACTTGCGCGGCCAGGGAATTGCGGGAATGCTTATGGAAGCGGCAGTTTCAAAGATTCTGGCAGACAAGCTTCAGATTGCCGCCACCTGCTCGTATGCGGTAGGCTGGCTCAAAGAGCATACGGAAGTCCCGCATGTGAAAACTGACGCAGCCGTCGCCTGTAAGACAGGCGGCAGGCATTAAGACAGATTTTATTTCTCTAAAAATTGCTTCCGTTCCAGCCCCAGTTTGAAGTTCCGCGGTATTCAATGTAAATCTTGTCGCCGGGAATATCCAGTTCTTTCTGGAGAATGTCGCAGATTGCACCGCTCATTTTTGAGCTGTCACCGGCCGAGACTTCGCCCAATACATCAACAGAAACATAGGCTCCCTTCTCAAGTTTTTTACCGGCAAACCACAAGTCATAATTGTCGCTTATGCCGACCATGAGATATGACTCCGGCTTGTGCAGAATTGAGATTGCCTTTCCAAATTCCGCCTTAATCTTTTCTTTTTTCTCGTCAGAAACCTTTACAGAAATTTTTGAATCAATGAATGGCATTTTTTTCTCCTTATAATATGATTTTAAAAGAAATCCAAGCGATGGTCAAGTAAAGTCGAAAAGAGCCGGCTAAAGAAAAGGTAGTAAAAGCGGAAAAGAATTTCTAACAGCCTCCACAATTATAATGCACAAATCATCAAGCTAAAAAGAATTGTGAAGACTGTAGAAATTCTAAAAATACATCAGAAGAGCCCCATAGCCTTTTGCATAACAAGGCTGACAACAGTAATTCCAATCCAGCAGACGGCGCCGAGCAAGAGCGGTTTTCCTCCCGTCTTTACAAGGGTAATGACATTGCTGTTGAGACCAATCGCCCCCATGGCCATGATGATAAAGAACTTACTCAAATCCTTTAAGGGTGCAAAGAAAGACGACGGCGTTCCGTAAGCCACGGCAATCGTTGTTACAACGGAAGCGAGAATAAACCAGAGAATAAAGAGCGGGAAAGCCCGCTTTAGGCTGAATGTGGTTTCGCCGCCTTTACCAGCCAGTCTTTCTTTTCTTGCAGTAATAAACGCAAGAACGAGAGTAATGGGAATAATCGCAAGGGTTCGGGTAAGCTTTACAGTTACGGCCTTGTCCAGGGTTTCAACACCCAGATTCCACATAGAGTCCCATGTTGCGGCGGCGGCGGTTACGGAAGAAGTATCGTTTACGGCCGTCCCGGCAAAAATTCCGAATACCTCGCCTGTTGTCGTATTCATTCCGATTAGTTTTCCAAAAGCAGGAAACAGAACCGCCGCAATAACATTGTAAAAGAAGATTACAGAAATAGCCTGAGCCACTTCCTCATCGTCTGCCTTTAGGACAGGAGCGGTAGCGGCAATGGCCGAACCTCCGCAAATGGAAGAGCCTACGCCAACAAGAGTCGCTGTGTTTCCCTGAATCTTCAAAAGTCTTGACATCAAGAAAGCAAGAATCAGAGAAATAGAGATTGTGCACACAATAATCGGAAGCGACTGGGCACCAGTCTTTAGAATAACACCGAGGTTAAGCCCAAAACCAAGAAGGACGACGGCCGCCTGGAGAACAAACTTTGAGGTAAATTTAATCCCGTCAGTGGCAAGCCCTTTGTCTTTCCAGAAAAGAGCAATAATCATTCCAAAAAGAATTGAAAAAACAGGCCCCCCGACAGTAGGAACAAGAGTTCCTAAAAACCATGAAGGAAAGGCAATCAGCAAACAAACCAGAATGCCAAGCCAATTTTTTCTGATAAAATCCATAACAACCTCTGACGGTGTTGAGTTTATCAGAAAAATATAATAAAATCCAATTATTAGTTTTTATTATTTAATTACTTTTTGGAATTACAATAATGGAGGACTTATGGATCCAAAATACAAAACTTTCTCAACCCTTTACACCCTGATGAACTATAGAAAAACTTCTGAAGCACTTAACATGACACAGCCCGCAGTTACAAAACAGATTCAGGCACTGGAAAGAGAACTTGGTGTCAAACTTTTTAATTATGATAGAAAGAAACTGACAAAAACTCTTCAGGCAGACATTCTGATGAACTATGTTACTTCCTATCTGTATAATTATAAAAATATGCTGAAAGAAGTCAGGTCGGAGAATAACCGCACACTCAGAATAGGAGCGACAAAAACCGT
Organism: uncultured Treponema sp.; assembly: GCA_964346805.1. Classification (GTDB taxonomy): domain Bacteria; phylum Spirochaetota; class Spirochaetia; order Treponematales; family Treponemataceae; genus Treponema_D. The sequence continues at coordinate 12,723 of CAYFWC010000034.1, forward strand.
AGGCGATTTTATAATATACCCTTCACTTAAAAAATATATACAGAAAGGTAATCACAATATTATTCTCGAAGTCGATAACACAGAGACACTCCTTAAAAAACTGGATCAGGGGCTTTTAGATTTTATTATAGTCGAAGGAATTTTTGACAAGTCAAAATATAAAATCCGGCTCCTTAGTATGGAAGATTTTATAGGAATCTGCTCAAAGAAAAATCCGCTTGCCGGAACTACATTGAATCTGGAGGAAGTCTTTAACCAACCCATAGTAGTCAGGGAAAAAGGATCCGGAACCCGAGATATTTTTGAGCACGAACTCAAACAGCACGGATTCGGACTTTCTAATTTCTCGCGTGTCCTGGAAATAGGCTCTTTCCAGATAATCAATCAGCTTATAAAAGACAACCTTGGAATATCATTTGCCTATGAGCAGGTCATTTATAAACAAAAAGGAATTGCGACCTTCCGCATAAAAGAATTCAATATTACACATGAGTTCAATATTGTCTCGCTAAAATATTCGGAGGCTACAAGCATGCAGGAAGAATTCATCTCGGAATTATAAGAATGAGTGCGAGAACTTTAGGAAAAATCACAGGAAATTTTATGGCCGGCGATTCTTACTACAAGGTAATGCACCGCTGCAATAAGAACCGCCGGCACACACAGACTGTTCTCATGCGCTGAAGCTTCACTTAAATAATATATTCAATTCTGTTATAAACTCTTTTAAGAAACTGCTTTGTTCTTTCCTCTTTAGGCTGTGTGAAGATTTCCTTACTCGTTCCCTGTTCAACAATAACTCCGCCGTCCATAAAAATAACCTGGGTTGCAATTTCCTCTGCAAAACTCATTTCGTGAGTTACAACAATCATTGTTGTTCCCTCTTTTGCAAGGTTCTTAATAACATTCAGGACCTCGCCGACAAGTTCAGGATCAAGGGCAGATGTCGGTTCGTCAAAGAGGACAACATCCGGGTTTGTAACAACAGCACGGGCAATGCCCACTCGCTGTTGCTGCCCGCCACTCAACTGGCTCGGATAAAAATCTTTTTTGTCCAAAAGACCAACTTTCGCAAGAGCGTCTTCGGCCTTTCTCTGAGCCAGAATTTTTGGAACCTTTCTTGCGGTTACAAGACCCTCCATTACATTTTCAAGCGCGGTTTTATTATTAAAAAGATTATAATTCTGATACACAAAACCGGTTTTTCGGCGTACTTCAAGAATTGTTTTCTTGTGAGCATCATGAAGACTTGTCTTTATATCATCATATTCGAGTTCGCCTTTATCTGCTGTTTCAAGAAAATCAAGACAGCGAAGAAAAGTCGTTTTTCCTGAACCGGAGGGCCCGAGAATAACTACAATGTCGCCTTTATTTACAGTGAGATTAATCCCTCTTAATATTTCATTTTTATCGAACTTTTTATGCATATTTGTTACTTTTAACATAATTTTACCTCCGTCTGCCAATTCATTTAACTGGCTGCGTAAACTCCGATTTTCTTTTCCCATAATCTGAACAGTAATTGGGTAAATGAACAAATAATAATGTAAATTACAAAGAT
>CAYFWC010000035.1:0-13845 GCA_964346805.1 uncultured Treponema sp.
GAACTGGACAAGCTGTTTACAAGGCTTTATGAGGATAATGTTTCAGGTAAAAAATCTCTGACGATCGTTTTGAGATGATGTCAAAGAATTATGAAGCCGAGCAGAAGGAGCTTCGACAGATTATTCCCGAATTATCTCAGTTCATTGAAGCAAGGGAGCAGAAGAACGCTGACACGGCTCAGTTTATCGGAATAGTGCGTAAGTATTCTGAAATTCCGAAGCTCACTCCCGAAATTATGCACGAATTTATTGAAAAGATTGTCGTATATGCACCCGACAAGTCCAGCGGACACAGAACACAGCAGATTGATATTCATTTTCGTTTCAATGTTGCTGTTGCAACTGCTGTCGCTGACAGTATGGTTTACGACAAAAAGAGAAAGGCTGCGTAGGATTTTCCTACACAACCTTTCGGTTACATATTAAATACTTCTGTATGGGTGGTCTGCTTTTGCAGGCCCTTTTTTTCTTTAAAAAGACGGACGGAGAAAATCTTGTTTACCAAGTCTTGCAAAAAATATATCTATGTTATATAATTTTTCTATGATTAGAAAAGCTATTGAGGAAGATATTCCGGGGCTTGACAGACTTTTAGGTCAGGTACTACGGGTTCATCATGGCGGCCGCCCGGATTTGTGGCGTGAAGAAGGTTCAAAATATACTGATGACGAGTTAAAGGAAATCCTGAGTGATTCTGAACGCCCTGTTTTTGTAAGTGTTGACGATTCCGGCTATGTTCAGGGCTACTGCTTTTGTATTTATGAGGTTGTAAAGAATGACGGCGCAAAAAAAGACTGTCGCACTCTTTATATCGATGATCTTTGTGTTGACGAGACAATTCGTGGCAAGCATATAGGTTCAGCCTTGTACAATTATGTTGTGGACTTTGCCCGCAGTGAGGGTTTTTACAATATTACACTGAATGTCTGGGAATCAAACACAAGCGCCCGTAAGTTTTACGACGTTATGGGACTTGTTCCTCTAAAGACTTGTCTCGAAAAAAAATTATAAGAGGAAGAAGCAGTATTTCTTATGAGCAATCCAATTTACATTATAAGCATTGTTTTTTATTCAGCATGGTTCTTGATGCTTGTCATAGGACGCACACGCGTTGACAATTCAATTCCGCAGAAGTCATTTTTGTCTCCGGCCGCAACAAAGTCTTTGCAGGGAATCGGAGCTGCCGGCGTTTTCTGCCATCATCTTTCGCAGACGAGAATGTGCCATACACTCGGCGAAATTCAGATTTTTTTTGAAATCGGATTTTTGTTTGTGGCTCTATTTTTCTTTGCTTCCGGATTTGGACTTATAAAAAGTTTCAACAGTAAGAAGGGCTACTTGAATAATTTTCTCCGCCACAGAATTCCTTCTGTTGTAGTGCCTTATTATGTGATGAATGTTTTCTGCATTTTGTGGACAGTTTTCCTTTTGCAGAAGCAGATGTCCCCTTCTGAATGGATTTGTAAAATTACCGGCGTGGCTCTTTTAAACGACAACGCATGGTTTGTGCCTGTAATAACAATTATGTATCTGGCCTTTTATTTTATATTTAAGAATGAAAAGCCGCAGGACAAGCATGCCAGAACAAAGTCTTTTGTCCTGATTTTTATTGTGATTGCGGTTCAGGTGGGCTGGTTTCTCTTTAACAAGCATTTTCCCTGGTGGCTCGGCGAAAAAGACTGGTGGCGTGCGGAAGGCGCCTTGTGGACTGCTCCCTGGTGGAAGCGCACTGTGGCTCTTTGGTTTGAGGGTGAATGGTGGGTAAACTCTACAATAGCATTTTTATTCGGAATGATTGTAGCCCAGTACGAGGAAAAATTCATTTCATTCTTTAGCCGCGCTTACTGGCTTAAACTCTTGATTTCCGTGCTGGTATTTGCCGGCTCCGTGTTCCTTATGTTCTGGGCACATGAGCACGACATTCATTACTGGCTTGAGTTTGCCGGCGACAACTCGACAAAGCCGCGTGCCATTATGATGGCGATAAATACTTTGATGTCTCTTTCTTTCTGTCTGATGATTATTCTCTTTATGTTCAGAAGTTACAGCGACAACAAGGTTACCCGTTTCCTCGGCAATTATTCTCTTGAAATTTATCTTATGCAGGTAATGCCCATGAGAGAATTTCAAATCTGGTTCGGTTTTGCCGATCAGAATTTGAATGAGGCAAGAAATGTAGGAACTTCTTTTGGCGACCGCCTTTTTGTTTTGGCCTATGCCCTTTGCACCATTGCCGCTACAATTCTTCTTGCGGTTTTACTCAAGTACTTGAGTTCTCGAGTAATAAAACTATTATTCCCCAAAAAGGAGTTGATAAAAACGGAGGCTGCATAAAGAATGGCTCTGCCCTTACAGTATGCCGATTTTCTGAAACCTGACTGCGATCGCGCCGCCTTTATCCAAAAATATCTTGGAGAGCGCGGTGTTGATACTGCCGTAATCTCGGTGGACGGTAAGCGCCATATTTATGTAAAATTTCCGCGTTCGGGCTATGACGCTATGTTCAGGGTAAAAACTGTTCTTGCCCATTACGACAGAGTTCCTCAAAGCCCCGGCGCTAATGACAATTCTTCTTCTGTTTTTGCACTCATGCATTTTGCCGCCCGTCTTTTAAAATTCCGGGGTGTTCACAATATCCGTGTTTTTTTTACGGACGGTGAGGAACTCGGCGCCGGGGAGTCCGGCATAAAGGAGCAGGGCGCATACTCCCTTGCTAGCGTAATTCAGAAGGCCGGAATAAGAGACGAGGACATTTATGTTTTTGACTGCATGGGGCGCGGAAATCTCCCCGTCCTTGGAATGAACACTCTGCCAAAAAATGCTCCTCTACCCTTTGTAAAAAAGTTCAACGCTTTGTATAACGGTGCAAAGGGAATCTTGTCCTCGCTGGGAATTCCCTGGCTCAATCTGCCGATGCCTTACAGTGACAACGCGGGTTTTCTGGCACAGGGCTTTCCGGCAGTCGCCTTTACAATGCTTCCAGATACCGAGGCGCAGGTTTATCTTTCGGCCCTGCAGCGGGACTCCGACTTACTCCGTTATGTTCAGAACCTTGAAGTTCCCGACGAAAAAGTGGAAACACTTCATTCTTGTCTTCCGTTAAGCTGGCGGCTTATGCACACGGACGGCGACAATATGGATTCATTGACGCCGGAAGCCTTTGACATAACCGCAAGAATCTTGGACGGAATTGCTTTAAGAAAAACTATCTGATAGAGGTGAATGATGTCCTATAATTTTTACGGCTGGGAAAAGGCTGACTGTCCGCCTGTCAAAAAAGAATATGCTTTTGTAAAAAATCCCCGTGCTCTTTATGACTTGCTATGCGGAATATGGTGCCGCAAGACTTGCGCGCCCAGAATGCAGAGTGAGTGGACCCCTGAGAACAAGACAAAAGGGCAGTGTTCTATTACTGCCTTTTTGGCGCAGGATATTTTCGGCGGCAAGGTGTACGGAGTTCCGCTTAAAGACGGAAACTTTCACTGCTTCAATGTTGTCGGTGACTGCGTGTTTGATTTGACCAGCGGGCAGTTTGGAAGCGATGCAAAGAATTTGGTTTATGTTACCACTCCTGACTTTGAGCAGTTTCGGGAAAAGCACTTTGCCAAAGAAGAAAAATTTGAGCGCTATAAATATTTGAAACAGGCTCTTGACAATATGAATGAATAAATATACAATATTCTGTATAAAAATACACTGGGCGTTTTGTCAAAAACGCAGTCTTTAGGAGATATCATATGGCAAAAGACAAAGTAATTTTAGCCTATTCGGGCGGACTTGACACGACTGTCATTATTCCGTGGCTTAAAGAGAACTACGACTATGATGTAATCGCAGTCTGCATTGATTTGGGACAGGGCGATGACTGGCCGGCAATCAAAGACCGTGCTCTCAAGACGGGCGCCTCCGCTTGCTATGTTGTTGACGCGCGCAAAGAATATATTGAAGAATACTGCTGGGCCGCACTCAAAGCGAACGCTGTTTATGAAGATGAGTATCTTTTGGGAACTTCTACAGCCCGTCCGCTCATCGGAAAAATTCTTGTAGAGTATGCCCGTCAGGAAAAGGCTGTGGCAATCTGTCACGGAGCAACAGGTAAAGGAAACGATCAGGTTCGCTTTGAGCTTGCAATCAAAGCTTTTGCCCCCGACCTTAAAGTAATTGCCGCATGGCGTGATCCTAAATGGAAGCTCGACAGCCGCGAGGCCGAGATCAAGTATCTCGAAAAGCGCCACCTCGAAGTTCCGATGAAGCACGACCAGTCTTACTCGCGCGACGAGAACATCTGGCACTTGAGCCACGAGGGCCTTGAACTTGAGAAGACAGAAAACGAGCCTAATTACAAGCACATGCTCAAAAATACAACTGTTCCCGAAGAGGCTCCCGATAAAGGTGAATATGTTACAATCGAATTTAAGAAGGGAATCCCTGTTGCCCTTAACGGCAAAAAGATGAACGGACTTAAACTGGTTCAGGAACTGAACAAGATTGGCGGACGCAACGGAATCGGTCTTGTTGACATCTGCGAGAACCGCTGTGTAGGAATGAAGAGCCGCGGCGTTTATGAAACACCGGGCGGAGCAATCCTTTATTTTGCACACCGTATGATGGATCATATTTGCCTTGACCGTGACACATATCACTACAAGCAGCAGATTTCCATTAAGGCTGCGGAACTTATTTATGACGGAAAATGGTTCACAACACTCTTTGACTCAATCATGGCTTTTGTCAACAAGACAGAAGAGACCGTAACTGGTTGGGCAAAAGTTTACCTCTACAAGGGTGCCATCCGCGGAGCCGGTTCTGCCTCTAAGTACAGCCTCTACAACGAGAGCATCGCCTCATTCAAGACCGGTGACCTCTATGACCACAAAGACGCTCAGGGCTTTATCACTTTGTTCGGGCTTCCTCTAAAAGTCCGCGCTATGATGGAGCAGGAAGTAGGCGAGGGACAGGCTATCATTGAAAGCAAGTCTTTCAAAAAGCGCCCCACTGAATAAATAAGGCTTGAGATTAACGCTGTCATGACCGCAGGGGACTGACGGCGACAACGGCTGCGTGCGCCTTCTCAAAGACGCGCATGAACGCAGCCGTTTTATGGAGATTTTTATGAATGCTATTATTACAGTAGTCGGCTCGGATAAAGTCGGCATCGTTTCTAAGGTAACAACATTTTTGGCGGAACATTCCGCAAACATTATTGACATTACACAGTCAATTCTGAGCGGAAACTTTGTCATGATGCTTATGGTTAACCTGGACAAAGCCGACATTACGATTGATGCCTTCCGCGATAATATGCAGAATCTTGCAAAAGATATCGGGGTTGAAATCAACGTAATGAACGAGGCTGTATTCAGCTCAATGCACCGGGTTTGACAAAATTCAGAAGGAAATTATTTCTTCATACAGCTGGATGGCATACTGATCTGTCATTCCGCTGATGTATTCAATAAGGCATTTTTGGTATGACTCGTCGCTGGTTATATCGAACACCTGCGGTGTGTCGTATCGTAAAATGTGTTTCTTGTCCTGCTGGTCACGCGGTGAATAATTCGTGTATTTAACCAGCCAGTCCTCGAAATTTGCACACAGTTTTGGAAAGTAGCGGAGCGCGTTTGAAACACGGCCCTTTTGCGCGTAAATCTGCGCCCTCATAAGCGTCGTGTAGATTGTAGAGATTACATTGCGCGCGTATTTTTGAAACTCCTCAAGCCGCCAGTGTGTGTAAATTTTTGCAAAGTTGAATTTGTTCAGTTCAATTATAAACTTAAAGTACTCATCGCTAAAGCAAAGACCTTTTTCCGGCGAAGACTGTTCGCACAGGTCCACAATCATGTCGTTTATCAAAACCGTGGTGTTGACGGCCTTGCCCGACCTTAACGCTTTCCGTCCCTTGCCCTCAAAGCCAAGCGTGCTTCCGACTATATCCCGGAGCATACGGTAACTTCCCATGTCGAGAATGTGGTAGGTTCGGGCGTCTTCCAGGTCCCGGCCCAAGAAAGAAATCTTGTCGGAAAGTTTTACGACGCAGCCTTCCCATGTAAACGGCTGGATAAGTCCCGGTCTTTTTATTGAATACAAGTCAATTGCGTCGGGACGCGGACGAATCCCCTGCTGATGTATTTCTCCGCAATGGCAGATGAGACCGTCACGAACCGCATATGTCAAGTCCAGATTGCGCTGGACACCGTTGGGGTCGGCAAGAGTCTCAATGTAGTCCGCAAAAAAAAGACTGTTTCTCTCATGCCAGAATTTTTTTGGCGCGCCGACACCTTCTTTCTGTTCCAGCAGGGAATTGAGGCAGTCCTCGCCAAAATGACCGAACGGCGCATGTCCTATGTCGTGGCCGGTTGCTATCGCTTCCGCAAGTTCTGTGTTCAGACCGAGATATTTTGTAATGGTGCGGGCCACGCTCGACACATGCTGGACATGTTCCATTCTCGTGCAGATGTGGTCGTTGTGGGGCGCAAAGAATACTTGTGTCTTGTGCTTTAAGCGGCTGTAGGCCTGGCAGTGGAGAAGTCGTGTCGCATCTCGCTCAAAGTCGGAGCGGATATCGTTTCCGCGGTTGTAAAGAGAATGCTCGCGCTTAATGCAGTCTTCCCATTTTGGAGAGTCTGAATTTGCCGCGACTTTTTCAAAGGAGGCTTTCATCTAAAATTCTTCCTAGCATAAATTTGCGGAGATTTCATTTTCAATTTCGTTAAAGCACTGGAGAATAATGGGGTTAAATGCTCCGCATTCGCCTTCGTTGATCATTCTTACCGCCTCTGCGTGTTTATATGCGTTCTTATAGACGCGCTTAGAAACAAGGACATCATAGGCTTCCGCAATAGATACGAGCTGGGCGCTTAACGGAATCTGGTTTTCCTTGAGCCCTTCCGGGTATCCCTTTCCGTCCCAGCGCTCCATGTGGTTGCGGACAATTTCCTTTGCAAAAGTAAAGAAGGGCTCCGGAATTCCCTGTATTGAGCTTATGAATTTTACACCTGCCGAGGGAGCGGCTCTTATTATCTCCATTTCTTCCGCGGTAAGTTTTCCGGCAATGGCCGGCTTTTTCAGAATCGCGTCGCTTACAAAAATTTTTCCTATATCGTGAAGAGCCGAGGCCTGCCCTATAAGCGTGCAGATCTCATCTGTAAGACCAAACTCATGATGACTTTTCATAAGTTCTTCGCACATTAAGGAAACTATTGTTCTGATATGACTTATGTGCTCGCTTTCCTCTCTGCTTCGGCTTTCCGCAACCTCGCAGAGGCTTCCTATAATGTTTGTCACCAAATTGTATATGTCATGCCTCTGCATGGCAATAAGCAGATCTGTGTTTGCAACATCATCGTCACTGGCACGCTTGGCCTCAAAAAATTCAATCATATTCTGGACACGGCGGCGTATAATCATTATGTTGAATGGCTTTGGAATAACATCAACGGCGCCGTAGTCGTAGGCCTTCTCCACTACAAAATCATTCGCATCTGTGGTGATTAAAAAGACAGGAATCTTCTGAATGAGAGAGCGGACATTGAGCTCCTGCAAAACAGTAAAGCCGTCCATTTCCGGCATGATAATGTCAAGAAAAATAGCACTGAGTGTGTTTTGATTTTCTATGATTTTTTTCAGTCCTTCAAGTCCGTTTTCCGCCTCAAGAATCTCGTATTCTTTTTTGAAGGCCTCTCGTAAAATGATGCGGTTCAAATCGACGTCATCAATTACAATAATCTTTTTCTTACCCATTTTGTTCAACCTTTGATAAAATATTACATACCGCCTCGATTTCTTGTAAAACCTGCGGAATCATAATTTTTGCGCCGGAATAATTTTTTTCCCTTATGGCGCTGACCAAAGATGTGCTTGCGTTGAAAAGTTTCTCAAACCCCAGATTTCCGCTCGTTCCCTTTATGGTATGAGCGTCCATCAGAATCTGACTCCAATTTTCGGTTTTGCATGATTCTCTGAATGCAGCCAGAGCCTTGTCTTTCGGAAATTCTCTTATGAATTTGTCCATGAACTCCCTGCTGCCGGAAAACCTGTGTAAAACTTCCGCGGTGTCTGGTATAAGTTCTCTCTCCGCTTCTTCTATAGTCATACTGTCATTTTAACACAAGAGTTCATTTTTTGCAATAAAATGACAGTATTATTTACAGAAGTGCAGAAATGGGATCTGCTAGAAAGTTATTTTAGTTGAAGCGGACTTTCTGCCATAAGTCGTGGTATTTGTCCAAGTCCTCTCCAAGGTCGGCCTTGAGCGTGCAGTTGAGAGCCTGAGCCGGGTCATACATCGGCTTGGATTTGATATAAGCAGGCGCCCCTGTGTTTACAACGCAGGGGTAGCGGAACTCATCAATAAAGAGGGCGTAGTTTTCCGGTCTGTGGATAAAGTTGATGAACTCGGCGGCGAGATCCTTGTGGGGAGCGTCTTTCAGAATTACCATGCAGTCAAGTGTTGCAGGTCCGCCGGCTTCCGGTATAAAGAAATCAATTGTCTCGTCCCATCTTGACTCGTCAACTTCTCCGTAAACAATCTCGGGATATCCCTGACAGAGCCAGAAGTCTCCTGATGCAAAAGCTTTGCCGAATCCCTCGGCATCAAATTTCACAAGGTTGGGCTTCCATTCATTTTTGACAAGTTCAAGCGCCTTGCCAAGCTCATCGTCATTCAGAGAATTCATGTCAAAGCCCAGCTGGATAAGCGCGTCGCCAAAAACCTCTCTCATGTCGTCCATCATTGTCGCATGTCCGGCAAAACGCTTGTCGGAAAGAATAGTGTAGTCGCGTGGATAGTCTCCCTGAACCTTTGTCTTGTTGACCATGATTCCCGTGGCGCTCAGTGCATATGGAATGCAGTAGTCCATGTTCGGATCAAAGTCCATCATCTGCATGACGCGTGGATTTATCTTGTCTATATTTGAGATTTTCGATTTGTCAATTTTTGCAAGCATTTCCTGCTTTTTCATAATAGAAACAAAATCGTTTGATGGAATTACTATGTCGTAACCTTTTGCTCCGGCGCGTAGTTTTGAATACATCTCTTCGCAGGTTGAGTAACTGTCAAGCTTAACCTTGCAGTCAAATTCTTTTTCAAATTTTTCGACTACCTTTTCAGGTGTGTAATATGTCCAGTTGTAAAGGTAAAGTGTTCCGTCGTCCTTTTTGGAACAAGATGTGAGTGCGGCAAAAGTAATTACCGACAGCAGAATGAAAGTGATGCGTTTCATTTTTTTTCTCCTAAGAAATATCTAACCTCAAATTTTTTTTAGCACCGACATACATCAGCGCAACAGTTTATAACGTGGAGGACACTTTATCATATTATGATTTTTTTGCTAGTGCCCTAAAGGAAACTTTATTAAAGAAAAAATCGGAGGCCGGAGCCTCCTTTTTGCTTTATGGTTACCTCTAAAGACTTCAGTCTTTGGAAGTAACTTTGAAAATGCGATATTATAAGCGTGCTGTTACAACGCCTTATAACTCGCCGGCAGTCTCTAAAAAACCTCTTTAGCGAGTTTTTAGAGATGCCCTCATTCTAGTCCGTAAATCTGATCCGCTGCCATCTCTCGTTGAACTTGTCGAGACCCTCGCCAAGATCTTCTTTGAGCGTGCAGTTGTTCATCTGACTTGCGTCGTACATGGGCTTTTTTGTCATGAATGCGGCGGCCTTTGGATTTACAGAACAGGGGAATCGGAATGCGTCCAAAAATTTCGCGTAAACTTCCGGCCTGTGAATGTAGTTTATGAACTGGTTTGCAAGCTCAACATGCTTTGAATCCTTGAGAATGCACATGCTGTCAAGGTATGAGGCGCCGCCGTTTTCCGGAATAAAGAAGTCGATTGTCTCGTCCCATTTTTCCTCCGGAACCTCACCGTAGATAACTTCAGCATAGCCGTGGCAAAGCCAGAAGTCTCCCGAGGCGAATGACTTTCCGAAACTCTCGGCGTCAAATTTTACGAGGTTCGGCTTCCATTGGTCTCTGATAAGTTTTTCCGCGGCATCAAGTTCCGAGTCATCAAGTGAATTGATATCGTGGCCAAGATATGCAAGTGCGTCTCCCATAACTTCGCGCATATCGTCCATCATTGTGGCGTGTCCCGCAAACTGTTTGTCGGAAAAAATTCCCCAGTCGCGCGCGTAGTTTCCGTCCGGAACCTTTGTCTTGTTTACCGCAATTCCCGCCGCGCCAAAATAGTATGGAACAGCGTATTTCATCTCGGGGTCGTATGCGGCTTTTTCGAGAACGATGGGGTTGATGTTGGTGCGGTTTGTAAAAATGGTCTGGTCAATTTCGCGGAACATTCCCTGTTTTATCATAATGGAAGTGTAATCCTGAGATGGAACTACAATATCGTAGCCCTTTGCTCCGGCCCTGAGCTTTGAATACATCTCCTCGTTGGAGGCGTAGCTGTCAACTTTTACGCTGCAGTTAAATTCCTTCTCAAAGTTACGGAGAACTTCATCAGGCGTGTAGTAAGTCCAGTTGTAGAGAAACAGAGTCCTGTCCTCTTTTTTAGAGCAGGAGGCGAGAGACAAAAGAGCGGCTGTTACAGTTACAGCAAACTTGGTAAAACTTTTTTTCATAAAAGTTCTCCTAAAAAACAAAGATTAAATATGAATCAGCGTGAGGAGGCAAAACTCTTTACGCTTTTTCGCAGAATAATGGTTATGGCGCAGATAATCAGAATCAGCACGAAACTCAGCGCGTTGATTACAGGACTTACACCAAAACGAATCATTGAGTAAACATACAGGGGAAGCGTTGTGCTTCCCGGTCCGCTTACCAGGAATGTGATTACATAATCTTCGAGAGACATTGTTACGCTCATCATAAAGCCGGAGATGATTCCCGGCATGATGGCTGGAATTATTACCTTGAACAGAGTTTGAATTTCGTTTGCGCCGAGGTCATGGCTGGCCTCGATTATGGAATAGTCAAATTCATCTATGCGCGCGCTTACCATAAGATAGACAAACGGCATACAGAAAGTTGTGTGGGCAATAAAAATTGTCAGAAGGCCGAGCGACATTTTTATTCCGCTAAAAAAAATCAGCAGAGAAACTCCCATGATAACTTCCGGCAGAACCATCGGCAAAAAGCTTGTGGTCTGAATGTAGGAGCGTCCCTTGAATTTGTACCATGTAATTCCGATTGCCGCCAGAGTTCCGAGAATTGTCGCGACTAAAGAAGATGTAAAGGCGACAACCAGCGAGTTCCAGAGGGAGGCCCACAAATCACCGGAAGAGAGAAATAACTTTTCGTACCAGACAAAAGAAAAGCGAGTCCATGTCGAATCTTTTGCCTCATTAAAAGAGAAGAATATGATTACAAAAAGCGGCACGAACAGAAATAGAAGTGTGAGCGCCAGCATCGTGTTTGAGAAACCGATATTTGGCGCCAACTTTTTCCAGTTGCGTTTTGCGTGCCTTGTGGGTTCGCTGGGCTTATGCTTTTTTGCAAACAGTTTGAAGGGGTTGAAAGTTTTCTTTGAATCCTGTGTCATTTTGTGCCCTCCTGTTTGTCGGAAACCTTTTTAAGGTCGGCGGCTTTTTTGTTTGATGAGAGCATCCAGAGAATCGCCGCCATGGAAATCATTGTTATTACAAGACTGAATGCGGAGGCTAGAGGCCAGTTACGAACCTTCTGCACCTGATCGACGATAATATTGCCCAGCATGTAAGAGTCTTTTCCTCCCACCATCTGCGGAACTGTGTACTGTCCGAAAATCGGAATAAAAGTAAAAATCAGCGCGGAAATAATTCCGCCCTTTATCCCCGGAAGAAGAACCAGTCGCATTGACTTTGCCTTTGTCGCTCCCAAATCCCGTGCGGCCTCAAGAAGGCTAAAGTCAAAGCGGTCTACGGCTGTAAATATCGGAAGAATTGCGTAAGGCAGATACATGTAGATGCTTACGAGAATAATTGCTCCCTGGGTGAACATAAACTTTCTCGGTCCTATGTGCAGCGCGCGGAGAATTGAGTTGAGAAGGCCGTTGTCACCGAGAATCGTCATACATGCAAAAATGCGGATGAGCGAGTTTGTCAGAAACGGAATTATTACCATTATAAGAAACAGTGTCTGGCGACGGCTTCTCGCAATCGCATAGCCGCAGGGAAGGGCAATCGCGATGCACAGAAAGCTTGATACTGCGGCAATCCACAGGGTGCGCAGGAAGATTTTTCCGTACGCGGGATCCAGCATCTGCTTGTATGCCTTTAGTGTAAATTCACTTACAACACCGCCGTAAACATCGCGTTTCATGAATGAGTAGGCCACGATGATTACAATCGGGACTATAAAGAATATTGTAAACCACAAGCCCATAGGCCATGCGTAAAAGGGGCCCGGATTAGGCTTTTTCCAGACGCTTCTCCGAGTCTGTTCAGTATTTTCTGTTTTGCCCATAGCGCGCTCCTTATTTGTCGATGTCTTCAACTAAGTAAGCGTCTTCCGCAGACCATGAGACATAAACCTCGTCCTTCGACTGGATGGCGGGGCCGTTTTCCATGTAGTTTGTGTGCTGCTTGAATATCTTTACGAGGGCACCGTTCTCAAGGCGGACATAGAATTTTGACTGGAAGCCCGAATAAACAGGTTCCTCTACAATTCCCTTGTAAACATTGATGTCGGTGCGTCCGCCTGTGTCCGGCTCGTCCTTTGTGATGCGGACTTTCTCCGGACGGATTGTAAAGGCAACTTTCTGTCCCGGCTCTGTGTGGACATAGTCGGTTACCATCATATACTTGTCAAGGTTCTGCATTGCGGCGGTGTCCGTAGAAAGGGGAGTCTGCTTTCCGAGCGCCGGCACCTTGCAGGTAACCATCCAGTCATCCTGACCCTTTGCGTCCTTGTGGGGAGTGCATTCAACAACTTCAGCCTCAAACAGGTTTGTATCCCCGATGAACTGTGCGACAAACTGTGTGGCCGGGCTTTCGTAAATCTCGAACGGAGTTCCGATCTGAAGCACATGGCCGAAATTCATAACTGCGATTCTGTCTGAAACAGAAAGAGCCTCGCTCTGGTCATGGGTTACATAAATAAAGGTAATTCCGATTTCATCATGAAGATGATCCAAGTCAACCAAAAGACTTGAGCGGAGTTTTGCGTCAAGTGCGGAAAGAGGTTCATCTAATAGAAGAACTTTAGGTTCGTTTATTAGGGCGCGGGCAATGGCCACACGCTGTTTCTGACCGCCGGAAAGCTGACTTGGCTTTTTGTACATGTGCTGGTCAAGCTGAACCAAGTGCAGGTAATGCTTTACCTTTTCGTCAATTTCAGATTTTGATGCCTTGCGGAGACGCAGCGGAAACGCAACATTCTCATAAACACTGAGGTGCGGAAAAAGCGCGTAATTCTGAAAGACCGTGTTCGACTGTCTCTTATTTGGCGGAAGCGGAACGACATTCTTATCGTCAAAAAGTACCGCTCCTTCATCAGGAAATTCAAAACCTGCAATTATGCGGAGAAGTGTTGTCTTACCGCATCCCGAAGGGCCTAAAAGCGAGAAAAACTCGCCGGGCTTAATCGTAAAATTGATGTCATCAAGCGCGACAAAATCGCCGAAACGCTTTGAGACATGGTCGATGTGAACAGATGAGCCTTTCAAATCCACGAGCCTCTAAAATGTTAATATCCACCGCCATAGTCGGGCGGTTTTATGCTGAAAAATGGCATACTGCATAGAATGCTATGAATAAGGGTTTTTGTCAAGTATTTTTATAAATTTCTTTATGTAAAATTTTATATAATATAACAGTTTATTAAAAGTGTAAGAAGCAAAAAGAAGACCATCAAAACCGGCGGCTGATTTTGCAAGCCGAGCGCGCAAAATAGTAGCCGTTGCGGCACC
>CAYFWC010000036.1:0-13794 GCA_964346805.1 uncultured Treponema sp.
GCGAACTTTTTTATTGAATGCACATTCTCATTTCATTGCGAATGTGCTTAAAAAGTCAAATCGGAAATTGAAATTTCCTCATTGACTTTTTATGGGTGAGGGATAAAAAGGCTCACAAAATACTGCTCGCCTTTTTATCTGCAAGACTTTTTACGGGAGTTACATTTATGAAAAAATATTTATTAGCAGCGATTGTCATTCTTTTTACGGCGGCGGTCTCCTTCGCGAAAAACGCGCGCTTTGACGGCGAGACTTATTCGATTACACTGGACTACAATGAAACCGTGTCTCCCGGTGACGCGGTTTTTATCCGCCTTCACTTTGAAGACATAAAGCTCAAAAAAAAGACATTTGCAATTACTGCAAAAGCGGAAATCTTTATTGACGGGCGCTCGGCAGGTTCCTCAGAATTCTATTATTTGAGCCAGAAAAGAAACTACGCTGAATTTCTGACAGGTATTCCGCTTTCTTCATGGGCGGAGACGGGTGCCTACGAGATTGCGGTTAATTACCGGATAGGCACCGAAAAAGAAAAAGTCTTTAACCTGCCTCTCACGGTAAACAAAAAAGAATTTCCCTCAGGAGAAATAATTCTCAATAAAAAAATGGACAGAATCTCCGCAGACACAAGCCCGGAAAAAGTTGCCCAGTCCAAAAAGCTCAACGACATAATAAATACGGTAAACAGAGAAAACATTTTTAATCTAAGAAAATTCATTTTGCCGGTAACCTCAAAGCGGCGGACGACAGATTTTGCGGAGCGCATAATCTACAAGTATCCGGCCGGAAAAACAAGCACAACAACACATGCCGGCATTGACTTCGGGATTCCGACAGGCACGCAGATTGTAAGCGATGCGGACGGAAAAGTCGTTCTTGCGGAAAACAGAATTTCTACAGGCTGGACAATAGTCGTAGAGCACCTGCCTGGCCTTTACTCGATGTATTACCACCTGAGCCAGTTAAAGGTAAAGGAAGGACAGATGGTAAAGCAGGGAGAGCTTCTGGGGCTCAGCGGTTCCACGGGTTTTTCCACAGGCCCTCACCTTCACTGGGAATTAAGGCTGAATTCCGTAATTGTAAACCCGGATTTTTTTCTGAATGACTTTGCCTTTAACGGACAAGAGTAAGGAATTCTTCCTCTGTAATCACAGGAATTCCCAATTTTGCGGCTTTTGCGTTCTTGCCGGAGCCGCTTTTTGTATCATTTGTAACAAGGTAGCTAAGATCTTTTGTAACACTGCTCTTTACAGAGCCGCCGGCTTCCTTGACCATTTTTTCCGCGTCCGACCGTTTCATCGTAACAAGCTCACCTGTAAAGCAGAATGATTTTCCGGCCAGAGCGCCGCCGCCGGCTTCCTTAATTATAATCGTCTTGCTTTCTATAAGAGACCTCATTTCTCCGGCGTTTTCCAAAAGGCCATCCGCAAAGGCGGCTGCCGTAATCTCCGCAAAGCCGTAAACCTGCTCAAAATCCTCGGCCGTGGCATTGAGAATTTTTTCCAGAGTGTCAAAGCCGCCCAGAACAACTTTCTCGACCATGGACTCACCTATCCCCTCGATGTCAAAGCCGGCGATAAACTGGGGAAGGCTTAGACGGGTATGAGAGGCAATAGACGCAGCGACTTTTTTTGCGCCGAGAGAATTCTTTTCCTTTGCCCGGCTCTCCTCGTTTAAAAAATAGGGTGTAAGGGCAGTCTCGTCCAGTCTGTAGATATCGCTGATTGAATTTATCTTTTTGTCGCTGAAAAGCTGGTGGACGATTGTCTCTCCCAAGTCGCGGATATCGGCGCACTCTATCCATTTGAAGATACGGTGCAGAATACGCTTACGGCAGTTTTTATTGGGACAGTAAAGGCGGCTCGGCGTATCCATAAGCTCGGCGCCGCAGACAGAACATTTTTTGGGAAACTCAACCGGTTTCAGGCAGGCGGAATCCTCCGCCGTCACGGGCGGAACAAGACTCTCTATTTTGGGAATGATTTCACCGCGTTTTACAACAACCACATGACTTCCAATCCGGACGCCGAGTTTTCGGAGTGTGTCGGGATTTGCGAGTGAGGCACGCTGAACAGTAGTTCCTGCAAGCTGAACAGGATCAAAGACTGCGACAGGCGTATAAGTCGCCCCGCTCTCGCTCCACTCAACATAGCGAACGACAGACACAGCCTCCTCCAGAGAAAACTTAAAGGCAATCTGGCGGTCGGGGCGGGCGCGGCTTGCGTCCGCAAAATTAATGGCACGCTCTTTTACCACAAGTCCGTCAATGTCGTATTCCAACCCCGGGCGGATTTCCATAACTTCCGCACGGTAGTCAATGACTTCCTGCGGACTGCGGCATATTTTTAAGGGAACAGTATCAAAACCGTTCTTTGTAAGCCAATTGATTTTTTCTTCCTCATCGGCAAAGGGATTCGGGCCGTCCGTACTTAAAGCATCGTAAGTGATTAAGGTGAGACACTCGCTTTTTTCTCCGTCTTTACGCTTCATCAGACCGTTTGCGGCGTTGCGGCAATTTGCCTTGTCAGAAAAATATTTTTTGTGAACGCTGTGCTTCATTATGACTTCGCCGCGAACTCCGCCGGTAAAGTCCGGAGAAAATTTCAGAACAGACTGAACGCCTTCCATTTTTACAGCGTTTGCCGTAATATCATCGCCAACGCTTCCGTCACCGCGAGTAACGGCTCTGACAAGCCTTCCCCTGTTAAACTGAAGCTCCAGTGAGGCGCCGTCCAGTTTGTATTCCACAAGATATTCATTGTAAACATGCCTTTCCGCCCAGTCCAGAAACTGCTCGGGATTCGCAGCCTTTTCCTGGCTTCCCATAGGCATTACATGAGGGGCCTTCGCAAAGTTTCCCGAATCGGCGCCGACTCGTTTTAAAATAGGATTGCCGGGATCGAGTGTCTTTAATTCGTCCCAGAGTTTATCAAATTCAGCGTCAGAAATTTCTCCCTCGCCGTTATAATAAGAGTCCTGATATTTTTTTATTAATTTTGAAAGCTCCTCGATGCGAGCTGAATCAAACAAATCGTCTGACATAAAAAAATTCCTTTATGCTGCCAAGAGTAAGAAGACGCGGCAGAATCAATAAGAGAGACAGCCGCGCCATGTCATTTCTATTCTTTTACGAAATACAATTCTTTTATAAGATGCCCGGCCTCAAGGCCCTTGCGCTCAAATTTAGTCTGAGGCCGCCAGTCCTGGTGAGGAGCAAAATCACTGTATTTATTTTTTATACCTTCCGTGGCGGAAAGTTCCTCCAGAGCGCTCCGGGCATACTCCTCCCAGTCGGTCGCCATGTAGATATAGCCGCTTTCGCAAAGTTTTTTAGCAAGAAGGTCTGTATTAGGCCGCTGGACAAGCCGGCGCTTGTGGTGCTTTTTCTTTGGCCACGGGTCAGGAAAGAATATATGAAATCCGTTGACAGAGTCATCTCCTATCATTTTCTCAAGAACATCCAAAGCGTCGTGCTCTATTATGTAAAGGTTCTGCAGATCGTTGGCGCGTATTTCGCTAAGCACGCGGCCCACACCGGGCTTGTGAACTTCAATTCCCAGATAGTTGATGTTTGGATTTGCCTTTGCGAGCTCGATTGTCGCGGCTCCCATTCCAAAACCAATTTCAACAACAATCGGGTTTGTATTTCCAAAAACATCAACAAAATTGATGGAGCTTTCCTCGTAAGGAATACACCAGATATGAGAAAGATCATTGTAAGCTTTTTCCTGAGCGGCAGTCATACGCCCTGCACGCATCACATAAGTTTTAACCGTTCGAATCGATTCCATCAGGATTTGCACCTTCCTTGTAAATTTTTGGCAGCAGACAGATTACGCCGCCGCCTATGTATGCCTTCCGCATATAAAATGAGTGTCTTACATTTTTAAATACCGCCGCGTCATCAAGCCATCTGTCGGAGGGTTTGTCAAAAAACAAAAGTTCGTCCTGTTCTGAGTATACGGCAATTTTCTTATTCATTTCAGAGATTTTTTCCTCCGCCTGAACTGCGTAGGTTTTAAGCAAGTCATAGTTGTAATGAACGGTAAATGTCTGCCCGGACTTGTGGCCGGCCGCATCAATGCATTCAAGAGAATAGAGACCCTGCGGAAATTTTCCAAGTCCGTCATCACCGGCAGGAGGAGGCTCCAGATGCATGTAGCCGGCCCATTGCCGCTGTCCATCCCGAACCATCAGAGGCGATTCTATATTCCAGCTATAATCGGTATTTTTTACCAAAAGGGATTCCACCCGGCGAACATTTGAGACAGTCTCGACAAATACGCTGAGCCTTTGAGAAGGGAGTGTTTCATTGTCCTGCCAGTCAAAAACCACGGAGGCGTTTACAGCAGAAACATTTACGGGGTCTTCCGAACAGGCGCTGATTACCAGCGCAAAAGAATTCAGCAGTAAAACTGAAAAAAGCGAAATGAATATTTTACAATCCGGTGGTGGTTTACTCATACTAAAAATTAAATGTCAATGTAATAACAGTAAGTCCCGTTGAGGAATACTGGTTTACAAGTGAATCAAATTTTACATTTACCTTTTTACAGGCATCGTCCAAGTAAGAAAGGTAATACATTCCCAAGTCTGTGCCTTGCTGCCCTTCCGGCATTTCACGATAGAAATCTACCAGAGACTTTTTGTTTGTCTTGGCCTGCTGGGCCGCGTCAATAGTTTCCTTAACTTCCTGATACTCGTCGGTCTTGTTGTAGATTGTAATCTGAATGCGCCCCTGTTTTCCGATGGAAGAAGAGCCGCCGCCAAGTTTCCAGCTCAGGAATACGAGTTCATGCTTTGCCTCAAGCTCACGGACAATCTTTTTTCGGACATCCGGGTCAAGAATGAGCATGTTTATGTCGTCCCGTCCGGGGAACATATTAAGGGCTTCTTTTGTAATATTTGTGTTCTCGCTGTTGAGGGCAAGTTCCATAATCATTGTGGAAATATAGTCTGAGACACGGGATTTGTCCATGTAGCGGGAAAGGACCATTCTTGTCTGGCTTACGAGCTCGGAGAAATTCTCGTCCTTATGGAAAGTCATAAAAATGTGCCAGTTGAGAAGGCTCAGCCTGTTCATGAATTTTTCAGACATGAGCAGGTAAATATTTTTTTCCTCCGCAGAATATTCCTTATTAGTCATTACATTCTTCCAAATCGGGGTAAGAATATTCTTTCGGATCTGGTCTATAAGCGCGTTCTTGTTAGAAAGCTCAGTGCGGAGCTGCTTGTCGCTGATTTGGGTCTTTTCATCAATAAGAGAGCCGGCGTGTGTGCGGTTGTACTTACGAACACAATCCGTCTCAATAAGGGCATGGAAAATCTCGCGGTCAAACTGCTTGTACATGACGGAATAAACAACGAGTTTTGACAAATCCATTATTTCCTGACGCTTGGAAACAAATTCCGACATTGAGATTTCGATTTTAGAAATATAGTCAATCAAAATCATATTTTGAATTGACTGTGGAGAAAATTTATTCAAAGAAATGCCATATTCCTCAACATTATCCGCCATTTTTATTCTTAAAAGTTTTTTCTTGTGGCTGATAAAATTTGAGGTACCGTCTTCCGTCAAAATAATTTTGAGCGGCAAATCGAGCATAAATTTCTTTCCGGATGCCATATATTTATTTATTCCCCGTTTTTATAAGAGCAATAAGAAAAATTGCCCTAAACTCTTTCCTAATTTACAAGTATATCACTGTTACTGTAAAATGTCTACTACAAAATCAAGAAAAGCTTCTTGATTTTGTAGTTATTATATAGTAAACTTTTGAACAGTGAATTTGAGCAGACTGAAGTTGAAAATTCTTATCGTCTCCTTTTTTTTCTTGCAGACACCTCTCCTTTTCGGACAGATTCAGCTTTCAAGAGACACCGAGTCATATTTAAAAACAGCCGGTTATCGCACAGAAAAATCTCCGCTTACAAAAGCCTGGTACACTGAATTTCCCTATAATGTTGAAGTGAATATTCCTGCCGGGGAAGACACGCTGTACACGGCAATTCTGGCCGCAACGCAGGAAGACTTTGTGTCGCACAAGGAATTTTTCGCTGACCTCCTTGACTTTTTCCGCTCCGAAAAATTTTCCTTCAATATAAAAATTGTTCTGACGGCCGGCGACAGGCAGAAAATCGCCGGAAACGAGAGGATGTCCGGGACGGAGATTTTCTGCAAGAATCAGGAGGGAGCGCAGAATGTATTTGCCATTCTCCTTGACTTTAACGGTCGGAACAGTTGTTATGTAACGCCCGGAACAAAAGGAGAAATTTCTCCATACTATCTCACTCACCTTTTGTGCGACTCGCTGGACAAGAATTCCGCAGAATTTAAAATAAAGGGAGCGCCTTTTGTATCCCTTTTCAGAATGGGTGTTCTTAAAGAGGATTCGCGTCTTTCCTCCTTTTTAAGAAGGGAAATACCCGCAGTTCTTCTGACTCTTCTGGGAGAAGACAATGACTACACCAAGGAAGTATATTCCTTAAAGGACTTCTTTTCCGAACTGGAGCCTTCCCGGACTGATATTTGGTGCCGCCACTACATTCCGATAGTCTTTCCGAAAAAAATCTTATGGGTCGGCGAAACCACCATACTTTCTGCTATCATCAGCTTTATGCTTATTGTTCTATTTGCGCTGAGCGACTTTAACTTTCTGTTCAGGAAAAGAAGCCGGAGGCTTGCGGAAATAAAAGCCCACGCGCTAAAGTCCATACATGTGATCTTTCTCACAGCGGCTATTCTGACGCTGGCATCTTTTGCAGGGCAGGGGCTTGCGCGCTTTGTTCAGAGAACAGGCATAAGGAACATAATGATTCTCTTTATGATAAAACTCTCGCCGGCCTTTATCCTTGTTTCTGTCTTATACCCCCTTGAAATAAAACTGAACAAAAACCTGCCGGTTTATATTTACGAATATATTCTTACAATCAGTGCGGTTCTGAATATCTTTATCTTTACACTGCTTGACATATCTCTTTTCTTCCTGTTCGCGCTCCAATATTTGATTCTCGTAATTTCCCGCGCAATGAAAAATGCGCTCTCAATCTATCTGTTTATTCTGATTTTCATAGCACCGTTTATTCCGGTTATATATGTAATTTTAGTATATTCAGATGCGGCTACACTTACGGAATTTGTCTTTTCAGATATTCACTATAACATAATGCTGAGTTTTGCAATTATTCCATTTAACCTTCTCTGGCTTAGAATTCTTGCACGCTTAAATTTAAAGGCGACTTCTTACAGAAGTCTTGTTGCCCGTTATGTCATTTCAAGTATAATAAATCTCATAGGAATTATTCTTGTAGCCTCAATCACAATCACAGTTTTGGAAAAAACTTTCTTTAAGAATGTCGAGCCCTTAGAACAAAAGGCACGAGTTCTTGACAGCGAAAACTGCGACTTTACAAAGGTTTCTGCCTATGATACAGAATACTACGGCGGAAAAATCAGGCGCATTGACATCACGACCGCAAGGGCTGCGGAGAGAATACGCGTCTACGCAAGAGGACAGTCCGACACGCCGGTGGACTTTTCAATTTATGATACAGCGACAAGGGACACCACCACGGAATTTCTTTTGCCTGACAATCCGCCGCAAAAACTGAGCGTAATCTTTACACCAGATCCGAATGATAGCGGTGAGATTACGGTTGAGGCTTACTTTATGAGTTCGCAGAAAGCAGAAAGTCCGGAACCACTCTCCTGCATAAAAGAAAAATATATAATTGACGCGCAGGATTTACAATGAATTACGATGGAGTAAAGTGCTTTTTTCATGTAGATCTTGACGCTTTTTTCGCATCTGTCGAGCAGCAGGAGCATTCTGAATGGAAGGGAAAGCCAGTAGTTGTGGGAGGCATTCCGGGCGACAGAAGAGCGGTTGTCTCCACAGCCTCATACGAGGCCAGAAAATTCGGAGTACATTCAGCCATGCCTCTGGTAAAGGCAGTTGAACTGTGTCCCGGAGCTGTTTTTGTCCGCGGAAACAATGAGCTTTACCGCGAATATTCAGAGAAAATAATGAAGATTTTTTCTGAATATTCGCCGGACATCCGGCAGATTTCCATTGACGAGGCCTTTTTGGATATGACAGGAACAGGCCGCCTTTTTGGAGATCCGGTTGAGACAGCGAAAAAACTCAAGGAAGAAGTCCGGGAAAAAACAGGACTTACAGTTTCTGTGGGAATAGCCACAACAGCCTATATCTCAAAAATTTCAAGCGGTCTGAAAAAGCCCGACGGCCTTTTTGCAGTCCTTCCGGGCGACGAGGAGAAATTTATGCTGAGCCTGCCGCTTGGGAAGGTATGGGGCATCGGTGAAAAGACGCTCACAAGACTGCAAAATTCAGGATTCAAGACGACGGCGGATATTCACAAGCATTCGAGGGAACTCCTTGCCTCAATCTTCGGAGACGCACAGGCAGCTTTTTTATACAACATTGTTCGGGGAATAGAGCCGCCGGGATTTTTGGCCGAGGCAAAGAGCCATTCTTCCGGTATTGAGACAACATACGACTACGACCTTACAGACTGGACCAGCATAGAGGCCGCCCTTCTCTCCCTTTCTGAACAGCTGATGTTCCGCCTTTTAAGGCAGAACATTACGGGAAAAACAGTCGCTATAAAAATCAGGTACGAGGACTTTACGACAGTAAGCGCCCAAGCCACCGGCGGACAAAACATTACAAGCGTGGAAGATCTTTATGAGAGGACAGTCGAAATCTTCAGAAAAAAATATGAGGCCGGACGGGGAATCCGTCTTTTGGGAATTACAATCAACAATACGACTGATACAGATGCGGAAAAACAGGGAATGCTTTTTGACTTTGGAGAGGCAAAACGAAAGGCTCTCGAAAAATCAATCTTAAAAATCCAGCAGAAAAACCCCGGCATAAAGATTCACAAGGCACGGCTTTTGGACAAACCTTTAAAAAACACAAAAGCCATTTTTATTGCATCTGTACTGCCCCTTCTTCTTGCGGGAAACAGAAATATTTTTGCGGACACAAAATCCTCGGACACAAAAACCGTTGAGGCAAAAGGGGCGGGCTCAATGGCTGTAGGAAATGAACTTCCGCCCGAAAACATTGCCGGGCCGCAGAAACTTTTTGACTGGTCCTTTAACGACAATGATGTAGAATTCTTTGCACAGGGCTACTGGGACACAAAGCTCCAGCAGACTTTAACTGCAAGTTTCGGATTTGGAAATTCTCTTGCACTCTCTGCCGGGACGCCTGTATTCAAGCAGCAAGTGGATTTATCCATGTGGTTTATGCTGAACAGGCATTGGTATTTTGAGACATCGTTTGCCGATGAGTTTAAGAAAAACACAATAGCAGCCGGCTGGATAAAGGGAGAAGGATATTTTAAGGAACTGCGTCTCTCAAACAGAAAAATTATCTTTCCGACAACATATTCTGTCGATGATGTTGGACGGGGAATAGGCGGCGGCGAGAATCAGGCACCGGGCATAATGGCCTCATGGGGAGATCCGGACGGCCGCTGGAAACTTGACGCCGCAATCCGCTATGATATGCTCACTTCTCACGACAAGACTTATTACGGAAAAAATTCTGTAAACGACACAAAAAAAGCGAAGAATTCTTTTTTAACAGGAAGAATGTTTGTCCTTCCCTCTTTTGAGACTACAGCCAGCATTGACAGCGTTTTCGTGGAAGTATACGGCGGAGAATATTCTGACGACAGCGGAAGAAAATTTAAAAAACTGTCTTCATCAGATTATCTTCTTGTGCCGAGCAGAAAAATGCTTGTGCTTAGCGATACGGCAGGCACCGGAATAAAGAACGGAGTGCTTCCGGCGGTTGCTGTTACATTTTCTTCCGCAGCGACCTTTACAAGACTTGAAGGCGAACTCGGGAACTTCGGAACGAAGGACAGTCCCGGTAACGGTTTTCTAGGAGACACGCAGAAGGCTTTTGGAAAAGACTTAGAAAACGGGAAACCTGATGTTGCGGATTTTTCCTATGGAAAGGGAGACAACTCAGGCTTTTACGGAGCCATCGGCGGCAGAAAAATTTTATATGTTCAGCATCCGGCGGGCTTCTCGCCTTTTACGGTATGTTACCGCTACGACATGGGAAGCAGCAAGGTTGACGAAATACAGGTTATCCATTCGGAAAGCGAAAAGTCTCTTTCCACCTTCACGATAGTTCAGGCGGACGACAATCTCTCTCTTACAAACAGGAATTTTTTCTCGGAAAAAAGATACTATGCAGATGTCTATGACACAAGCGCATCGTCCGGCGATTATGCAAATCCGCAACTCCGCTACCCCTTTTGCGGTGAGTCGCCGGGGACTTATTTGGGGTATAAAGACAGTAACGACATAGTAATACGATCAAGAAACTACACGCCTGTAGAACGCTTTGATATCGGAACGGATGCAGTAAGCGGAACAGTTACGGTTTATAAAAACGGAGTGGTTGACTCGTCCGCAAAGTTCAATCAGGAGACAGGCGAGGTAACACTTTCTTCCGCCGTAAACGCAAGCGACAAAATATACATCGTCTGGTATGAGGACTCTTCGTCCTTTGATTCTGGTGCAATAGCAGGAGCGACGGGATTCAACTACAATCTTTCTGAAAAAATGACGCTTGACACCTCTCTTGCGACAAGGTGGACGATTTCTCCTGACATGAATTTTGCAGAGAAGGACAAAACTTATTTTGGCTAC
The DNA here is from genome assembly GCA_964346805.1 of uncultured Treponema sp. Taxonomy (GTDB): domain Bacteria; phylum Spirochaetota; class Spirochaetia; order Treponematales; family Treponemataceae; genus Treponema_D. Next base: position 10,703 of record CAYFWC010000036.1, read on the forward strand.
GCAACTCTTGCAGGCCGGGTAAAATACGAGGGAGAAAATATACGGGCCTACAATACTATCGCGGGAACAGTGGAAAACAATAACATTACAGGCTACTACAGAGTATTGGGCTTTAATGATGTTCCCACGGGCACAACATACCTTCCGCAAGACGCAGGAAAAAATCTTCCCGACGGTCTTGCCCCGGTACTAAACCTGAGACCCGCAACCCTTGGAAGCATAGAACTTGACGCAGACTACAAATGCTCGGCAGCGGCACAGTCCGGCTCAGTGGACACAGAGATAAGCGGTTATAAGATTCCCGTCTCATGGAATTTTACGGGCAGCAGCGAAAAGGAGTGGGCCGCAACAACCATAAGCCTTTCCGGCTCATCTCTCTCATCGGCCTCGACATTTTCCGTGGCACTAAAAAGCGATGCGGCTTTTACAGGAGACATTTATTTACAACTTGGCGTGAACGGCTCGGAAGACTTTACACCTGAAACAGAAAAGGCCTACCGCATTCCCACATGGAAAATTTCTGAGGACGGGGCTGGCGGCGTAAAGACTTACTTTAACAAAGATCTGACAGGCTGGCAGACCGTAACAGTAGTTCTCGAAGACACAGACAGGGCCCGCCTGTCGCAGTACAACAACGCCCGCATTATTCTGTTAAACAAGAACAAAGAAACGGGAAGAGAAACCGTGTGGTTCGGTCCGTACGAAATCGCAAGCCAGGGAATCTTTACCAGCCAGAGCGAAGTTTTTACAGTTACAAAAAACCAGACAATAGCAGTAAACAGCGGAGCCAGTCGTTTTAATAAAGGCAAGAACTATGCTCAGGAAGTAAGCTGGACTTCCACGGAAATGTCAGCACCGGCAGACACAAAAGTAACAATGGCAAAATATTTTAAGGAGGCAGATGCCTCCGACTACAGAGAGATAAGTCTTTTCTTTAAATACGACTTTTACGGAAACTCACTTGAAAACGCGCAGGACGACAATCCGACAGACGAAGACGCGGGCCTTACATTCCTGCTTGACACGGACGCAGAATCAATTACGGCGGAGGGAAAAAAGGCAATGAAGGTGCTCATATCAAAATCAGCGCTTGCCCCATACAAAGGCGGCAGCTGGCACCTTTTAACGATTGACAGATTCTCCAAGTCAGTAAATATTGACGGAGCGGCAATAGACCCGTCAAAGTACAGTCTTTATATAAATACTTCTGTTGTCCCAAACAGAACAAAGATTGTCTTTAACACAAACGATGTTAGTTACTGGCATAAAGGAGGAACTTTCTCCATAGATGAGATTTATTTTTCAAAAACATCGCCGCACTTTATCGTAATGAACAGGAATTCCGTGGAATACAAAAAGGACGGCACGATTCTTGAGACACAGGGCGGCTACAGTCTCCTGAAAGATTTTAAGGCACATGCCACAAGCACAGAAAGCGTAACACTTTACACAAAAGAAGACGGAAGAGACAACAAATGCGACATAAGCGCGGATGCCGGAATAAATCTTACACTTGCGGAAATAAATTTTGAGGCCAACATTGCGCGCACGGCAGGAAGCAGCGAGCCGGTCTCAACTGCATCTCATCTTATAAAGACTGCAAGCCCGATTTTAAAGTCCATTAACTTTAGCGAGGAATACAATTTTGACAACCAGGGAAAAACTGCAGAAAAAATAAACTCTGCAAAAATAAATTTTTCGCCGATAAAAATTCCACTCACCATTTCTGGCAAGCGAAAGGTCAAGTCAAATGAATGGTCCCTTTACAGCTGTTCGGAAGAGGTTCTTTTTCTGATGCTGGGAGACAACAGGGCCGGCTACACACTCAGCCTTACAGGCCAGACAGAGCAGAAACTTTTGTCCTCCATGGGCGGAGAGAGCCTTGACACAAAAAATTATTTTACCACATGGCTTGATGCCACAAAAAAAGAATTTTCTTTCGGAGACGCAAAGGCATCGAGACGGACTGTCGGCGCAAAAATAGAGAACACGGTTTTTCTGCCGTGGGCAGACCTCAAGCCAAAAATTGATTTTATTACAGAAGAAAAATACACGGTTTCCATAAACAATTATTACACGGACAAAAGTGTATTTGAGATTTCCATTCCGTTTAAGATTGAGGCAAATTCACTTACGCTTTTATGGAAAAAAACTTCCGGCGGTGTAAAGACAACAGATCGGGGCGGAGACTATGCGGACGATATAAAGGAACTGCTGTCAAACTTCAACGGAAGAAACTATTTTTTTACAGCCGCCCCAATCCACGACCTGTTCAGCCAGAGCCTGCCGGACAAAATTCTGGACAGGACTAAAGGACTTGAGCAGGATAGCGGAACAGAAAGCGAGTATTATTCCGGGGAATACGAATTTTCTTTTACGCGGCCCATTTATGCCACCGGGCTTGATTTTGTGGTGCCGTCAAGCGCCGCGCTTTCCTTTGCGAGAGACATTCGCGCCGCAGAAAGTCTCAGCGACACCTATCAGATAAAAACACAGCTTGGCTGGACAGCGTTCAACATATTCGGAAAGAACGGCTCTATACCTATTACAGGGTGGTTTGAACAGGACGAATACATTACATCATTTATCGCGACACTGAAAATTCCCCGGACAGATTCCGGCGCACTTACACAGGTTTACACGACATACCTTCAGGCAAATTTTTATATAACCAATGACAATATCCTGAAAAACGGATTCCAGTTGGAATTTCAAGACAATAACAATTTTCAAATAAGAGCGACAATCTCCTACAAGCGTCCGGGATACTTAGGCTCGGTTCCTGTATCAAGAACAGACAGCCTGAACTGCTCATGGAGGCACAGCGTCGGAACAAGTTCAGACTCCGTAAAAAAAATTCACTCTTATGAATACTCGCACGGAGCGGATTATAAGATTTCAAGGAACTTTTCACTCACAAGTAAAATCGATTTTAGCTTTGAGTGCATATGGAATGAAATCTGCAGACTTACGGCGACATGGGCTTTAGGAGGCAGGCTGAATTTTATGTGAGAGGGGATAAAAAGGCTCGCGAAATGCGACCCTGTAGAAAAAAGTGTGTAAATGGCTAACAAAAAATGATACTCTATAGG
>CAYFWC010000037.1:0-12382 GCA_964346805.1 uncultured Treponema sp.
ATTCTCTGCTTTGTGGCAATAATAATTTTTCCGCCGTCATTAAGCTGCTCGAAAGCACTGCCATCAAAAAGTGTCTCATCAAGAAAAATCACGAAATCCGCTTTTCCAATCTCGCTACGATTTCCGATTGGCTTACTGTCAAGTTTTGTGAATGCACGAATCGGTGCACCGCGGCGTTCCGGTCCAAAGGAAGGAAATGCCAGCGCATAAGAATGACTGTCTTTTAATGCAAAGGCGGAACCAAGAAGACGACTTGCAGTAAAAGCGCCCTGCCCTCCCCGACCATGCCATAATACTTGTATCATAAAAAACTCCTTAGCCTTACAAATAAAATCCTTTTTTAAATATCTGTCTCCACGATCCGAAAGAACTATTACGCAGACAATCATAATTAAGAATGGAAAGAGTAATATTCAGTATCACACCCAGAAATATGTTATGTAGAAACCTTCTCAGAATATGAAGTTGTTTCGTTTATAAATCTCCCTATTTCCTTTATCAGAGAGAGACGGCGGCCCAGCAATCCGTGTTCAGTAGGATATTCGATTAAACGCTGAAATGCTTTTGTCTGATGATTAAGTAACTTACACCATAAAGGTGTTATCATCTTATCGTTTATAGAAACAGAATCATATTTTGCCGCGAAAATCAGAATATTCTTATCCTTAATTTTTTCGTAAGCATTCTGATAATTCAACTCTTTACGATTTTTTAAGATGTCTATATAAATTGCATCAGTTCCATCGGAATGAAGGATTCTTCCTTCATTCAGCAGTGATTTAATATACACATCCTTTCCTTCATCAAGAAGAACTGTAGGATCATACGGTGCAAGCATAATAATTCCCTTTATCCAGTCCAGTCTCTTTCTTGCATTCAGGGCAGAATTTCCGCCCATGCTGTGTCCCAGAAGAAAAATGTTTCCCGTATCCACATTATACCTAGTTGCAAATTCTACAGAATGCACATATTCCGCCAGATTATATGCATCTTCCACGCAGTTTGTAACAAGGTATTTTCCTTCACTGCCCCATGCCCCCCGATGATGAGGAACAAGAACAACACATCCTGCACGGCAAAGTGCATGAGAAATATCATCATTTCGGGCATTCCCCGGAAAGCCGTGGAGCATAATCACACACGGGTGGGGTTTTGGAAAATTCCGCGACGGCCACATTATCTCCCCGTAAATGTGACTTCCGTTGCTTACAAAATCGAGACTCGCATAATCTGGAAGCCCGGACGGCTCCAAATCTTCAGGATCTTCAAAAAGAAGTTTAAGGTTTATCGCTGCCATAAATGCCTCCAGTTTCTATGCAGAATCATATATTAAAACTAAGATTGCGTTCGTCAATAACCCGCTTTGCCTTATGCTCCGAGCGAGTATTCAGTCCACCGTCCGGGTGAACAACAACATTTGCGGGCTTTACACCGATACGAGCTTTAAGAGCATTGCTTACAATCTCCGCAATCTGTTCATCACTCTTATCGATTCCGCTATTCTTTTCAACCTCCACAGAGTAGCGGCAGGTGAAATCCTTTTCAAAGATGCGAATAAGATATTCACCTGTAATGTCTTTCTGCTCGCGAATTACAGCCTCGATATCACTCGGAAAAACATTAACGGCGCTAACGATGAACATATCGTCTTTGCGTCCGAGAATACGAATTCTTCCATGAGTACGCCCGCACTTACAAGGCGTCTGGTCAATGCAACCAATATCTCCTGTCCGAAAACGGATAAGCGGACGGGCATGTTTTCTTAAAGTTGTAAATACAAGTTCACCAGTTGAACCCGGAGGAAGAACCTCGCCGGTACGAAGGTCAATGGTTTCAACAAGAATATGGTTTTCCGCAATATGAAGACCGTCATGATATTCACACTGAGCCGCACAGGCTCCGAAAATATCACTCAAACCATAGAAATCATAAACCTCTGCGCCCCAGAGTTCCTCTATGGCCTTGCGTGTCGCATCTATTGAACCACCAAGCTCACCTGCAACAATAATCTTTTTAATGGAGAAATCCCTTTTAGGATCATAGCCGGCTTTAATTGCCTTTTCTCCAAGTTGCCATGCATAACTTGGGCTTGTCCAGATTACAGTCGGCTGATAAGTTTTAAGTATAAACAGAAGCCGTTCGCTCGGAAGTGTACCTCCCCAAATACAAAGTCCTCCGAGATTCTGCGCACCAATTACATCAGGACCCCCAACATAAAGACTAAAGTTCAATGGTCTTTAGCCCTCATTCCTACCTGCCAGAACCAACGACTCTCCGTTTCCTGGAACTCGTCAAAATCTTTTTTGGTAAAAGGGCTCATTGTCGGTACCCCGGTTGAGCCGGATGAGGTTGAAACAAAGACAACTTCCTCCTCCGGAACTGCAGCCAGCTCGCCAAGAAAAGATCCAACGCCCTGAGTATCGCGCTGGGTCTTTTTGCTAATAAACGGAAATTTTTCAATATCCTTCAGAGTCTTGATGTCCTCCGGCTTTACACCGGCCTCATCAAAACTCCTCCTATAATAAGGTGCATGGTCGTAGGCAAATTTTACAATTTCCTTCAAATCCTCAAGTTGTTTCGCCTCGAGTTTCTCACGCGGAAGTGTCTCAAGTTCCTCGTCCCAATATCTGCTGTTTACATCTCTTTTGATTTCTGCCATTCTAATCACCTCGTTTTAAGTTTGTTATTCCCTAGGTGCTTAGTAGGTTATATTAAAAGCAGAGATTTTGCAAATACTATTTTTTTATGTTTCGTTATAGGTTTTTATTATAATCTCGGAATTATAAGAATGAGTGCGAGAACTTTAGGAAAAATCTGCGGAACACAATGCAAGATAAGTCTTTACATCATTCACGATCTTATGAATTTTCTGTCACTTTCCGGTATGCCGCCATCGTCGCTCACAAAACGGCGTACTTCCATATGAAGGTTATATTTTTCACGGAGCTCTGCAATTTTTTTCATGGCAGGAGAAGAATGGTGCCTGTCAATCGCAGCCTGATTCTCCCAGGAGTCAACTAAAAGAATAGACTCGCAGTCTTCGAGCGGAATATAATAATTGTAGCCGCAGTTGCCTTGTTCCGCACGGATAAAAGCAACAGTTCCGCCGGAAATCATCTCGTCGGCAAATTCTCTGGCAGAATCTCCACTGCCTTTGTACAAAATGTTTATTGTAATCATAGTTTATATTCTAAAAACTTCTCAGAGTCTTTACAAGCATCTTTTGGCGGCGCGGGCACAAGCGCCTATGACTTCTACTCTGTCCAGCCGATATATCCCCTTGCCCAGTCTCCAATCTTCTTCGCGCTCTCTCCCGAACGGAACTTTCTTCCTTCCAAAACTTTTGCGCCCGCCGCGGCCTGTTTTATTGCCGGAATACTTCCGCCGATTCCGCTGCCGCCCGAAGTACAGAAGGGAACAATATTTTTGCCCGCCACTTTTTCTTTTTCCAAAAATGTCAGGACAATATGCGGTGCAATGCCCCACCAAATCGGATAGCCTACAAAGATTGTGTCATAACCCGATATGTCCGGAAGACGGCCCTTGATTTTCGGGCGGCTGTTTTTGTCATTGCATTCCACCGATGTGCGGGACTGCTTATTGTGCCAGTCCAAGTCTGCGGAAGTATACGGTTCTTCGGGTTCTATTTTATAAATGCCGGCATCAAGTTCGGCCGCAAGTTTTTTTGCCACCTCTTCTGTATTTCCGGTAGCCGAAAAATATACAACCAGAAATTTTCCGTCCTTTCCTGCATTCTGGGCAAAAAGACCTGTACAGGCAGCAAGTGTTGTCATCATTGTAATTAAAATTTTTTTCATAAGTCTCTTTCCTTAATTATCCTTTAATGCGAGAATCATTTCAACATTACCCGATCCTAAAACTTTGAGCATACTCTCTCTTGTCTGCCCCTTTATTTTTCCGAGCAGGGTAAAGTTCCAGCTGTTTGTATCATAATACAGAGTAATCATACTTCCTTGGTAAAGAACCAAATCGCCCGGCCCTGTCGTAATTTGTCTGTCCGTACTGACAATGGCAGTCCCGAGTTCTCCGACTTTCTCAAAATTGCCGTAATCACTTGCGCTGATTCTTCTCTCGCCCCTCTTTAGCAGCTCAACTAGAGCCAGAGCCGACTTGTTGTTTTCAAGTGTTACAGTCCATACCGTGCCGTTTACACTTAATTGAATTTCATTAACGCTTCCGTCCAGTGATTCTCCTCCGTTGCCTGCCGCAAAGATTCGGCAGGATAAAAATATGGTCGATACAATAAACAAAAATAATTTTCTCATTTTCGTTCCTCTTTCATAAACTTCATTCACTTTGAATCTGTCTGATTATAAAATCAAGGCAATACAAATTCTCCTGAACCGCATGCAGACTCTCCAAAAGATCTGCCCGGTATCTGTATAAAATATCTGTCGCGGCTTTCTTTTTTCCGTCTTCAGAATATTCTATTACAAGTCCCACATCAGCATCTTTTACGCCGAGTTCCAGAAGGCAGTCCGTAATTTTACAGAACTTATTATTCACACCGTGAATAATATCTCAATTTAAATTCAATTACAAATTGTATTTAATTATTGAATTCTATGCTTTCTAGTTATAGAGCTACGGAAAGAGGCAGATCAAACTGTAATCTGCAAGAGAAGTGTCGCTTCCCCACCACGCTTTATAATTTTGTTCTACAAAAACTTGTATTTTTTGTTATAATTTAATATACTGTTATGACAAAAAATCATACTTTTAGAATATACCCATAATATTGACAACCTTTACCTCAAAGGTGCAGGTTGTCATCAGGGCAGGAGACAGTTTTGAAAAACAGATTATTTTTACTCACTTTGGTTGCGTCATTTTTATTTTCCGTTGTCGGCTGCGCCTCAATCTCCAGTTGTTTCTTTAACTTCTTCTCTAGCTCAGACACTGTAAAAATCACTTATGAATGTCCGCCGGCTTACGAAATTCCGGAAGGCTCAAGAGTCAGCCTATTCCGCTTTGAGTCTGACTTTAACGATACATCTGATTCGGGACACCTTGTCAATAATCTCGGTGACGGTTTTTTCTAGATGCTTTTTGGAGACCCCTCCGGTATCTTTGGAAATGAGCGCGGCGGAATTGCAAAAAAAATTACCAAAGAAATAAAGAAAGAGCTAATATCAAACCCCGACATTGTATTTGTTCCGTCAAAGAAAAACCTTGCCCAGACTATTATTTTTATGGCGGTCTTACCAGCTACGACTCCACAACATCAACAAGTTTCTGCTTCGGTGATAAAAAGGGAAAAGAATACACAAAAAGCGTTACCGCTGATGTTATCTATCAGTTGATAGAGACGGAGTCAAAAAAGGTTGTTTATTCTTATTCCGAGAGACTCGATAATACCGCCTCACCCGTTGACAGAAAGGCCAGTATTCCGTCAGCAGATGAAGTTCTTGGATATGACATATCATCTTTCGCAAGAAGAGCCGGCGATTCAATCAGAATTCACGAAGAAAATAAATACTTCCATTTGCAAACTGTTAAAGAAAAGAATCCGGATTTTAAGAAAGCCCTAAAAATGGCAAGGAAAGGCAATTATGACAAGGCTTATGAAGAATTCAACACGCTCTATTCAGAACAGAAAATTCCAGAAGCCGGCTATAATGCCGTATTAATGCTCCTGGCAGAAGGCCGATACAGCGAAGCGGAAAAACTCTGCGGAGAAATGAAGGCATCAAATATAGACAAAACTTTTATACAGTTGGAAGACTCGATAATTGAAATTTCCGACAGCCAGCTGCTGGTTGACAAAATGAGAGAGCGTCTAAAAAAATAAAGGGCATCTCCAAAAAACACAGTCTCCAGCGCCTTTTCTTAATGACAAAACGCTCAAAGTATTCTATAATGCAGATGTATGTAAAGTCATTCAGGACAGAAACAGCGAACCGCGAAAAAACAGGTTCAACACAGCCCACAAAATGCGTGAGGAGATTGAGGCACTAAAATTCCAGTGCCGGCAGAAATAATTATGGATATTCGTGTTCTACGGTACTTTCTCGCAGTTGCGCAGGAAGAATCTTTTTCCAAGGCCGCCGAAGCTGTTTTTACCACGCAACCCAATCTGTCGCGGCAAATGGCTGAACTTGAGAAAGAAAGCGGCCGGCCACTCTTTATCCGCAAACCGCGCCGCGTTACTCTTACAGAAGAAGGAATGTTCTTGCGTAAGCGCGCTCAGGAACTTCTTCTGCTCTTTGAGAAAACACAGAACGAACTTCAAAACTTTGACTCCACCGTTTCCGGGGAAGTTTATCTGGGTGCGGCAGAAACAGACGCAATGCACCTTATCGGAAAGACAATCAAAAATCTTATGGGGCAATGTCCGGAAATCCGCTACAGAATTGTATCCGGTGAGGCGGAGAGTATCGGTGTCCAGTTGGAAAAAGGTCTTCTAGATTTTGCCCTTATGTGCGATCCGCAGAAAAATGACAGATACGAATACAAAAAACTTCCGGTGTCAGATTCCTGGGGTGTCATTATGCCGTCCGACGATCCTATGGTAAAAAAGAAATTCATTTCTCCAAAAGATTTATACGGCAAGCCTCTGATTATTTCCGCACAAAAACACAGCAACTCGCCAATCATTTCCTGGTTCGGGCCGGAAGCCAAAAAACAGAACATTGTCCTCCGCTACAACCTTGCCACAACACCGGCTATGATTGCAGAAGAGGGTGTCGGCTATGTGCTTACATTTGCAAATCTCATAAATCTTAACGGCAGAAAACTTGTATTCCGTCCGTTAAAGCCAAAAGTTGAAACGCCTCTTTTTTTAGTCTGGCGCAAGTATCAAGTTTTTACAAAAGCGGCCAAACTTTTTTTAGAGGAATTCAACAAGATAATTTAATTCAACAGCGATAGAAAAATAAGGCGGCTTTTTATCAGTCTAAATTTAATAGTATTTTAACATAATTCTAACCCTACTTTTATAAAAGTCGCCTAGCATAGAATTATAAGAAGCTATTCTAAAATCGCGGCACTTGGCGCCCGTCAGAGATTACGGGAGACTCTAAGAACAGCAGCCTTTAGAGACATTTTTATTATTTAGGTAACTTGGAATATTACTGAATATATTCTATAATAATTTCTGAATATTCCTGCCGCTGATAAAAACCGTGGCAACGAGGGAGCTATATAAAATGAATCAGACTAAATCAGAAAAAGAAGTTTTCCTGGAAGAGAAAATCATTTCAAAAATTCAAGACTTTATAACTGTTGCCGGCATAACAGAAGATTTTCCGCTTGCACTTGCCCGCGCAATATTTTCAGACACAGAAGTTCTCACACTGCAAAATTATGCAAACTCCACTTCAATTGTGCGCCTCGGATATAATGACCACGGACCAGTTCACATGAAGACTGTCTGCCTCAACTCCGTAAAAATTCTTAAATATCTATTTAAGGCCGGAATCAAGACAAGTCTCCAGACAGAACGATCGGGGAACATCTGTGATTCTCTCTGCGCCGTAATCCTCGCCTCTGTCCTGCATGATACGGGAATGTCAATAGGAAGAGATGATCACGAAATGTACTCGGCTTTCCTTTGCTCACAACTGGTCAGCAGACTTCTTGACGAGGTTCTGCCCGGCAAGGAGAATACCGCCCGCCGCACTGTAATAAAAGTTCTTACGATGGAAGGGATATTGTGCCACATGGGAAAAAGACAGGCCTCCTCCATTGAGGCAGGAATAATTCTTGTCGCTGACGGCTGCGACATGACAAAAGGCCGGGCAAGAATTCCTATGGAACTTTCCACGGAGGCAAAGGCCGGCGACATTCATAAATACTCGGCCGCCGCAATAGAAGCGGTGCATATAACACGCGGAGACCAACTTCCTGTGAAAATCAGTGTGGAAATGACAAACGAGGCGGGATTCTTCCAAATAGAAGAGGTTCTTATCCCAAAGATTATGGCCAGCCCCATTATGAAAAATATTGAACTTCTTGCCGGAGTCTCAAAAACCGGCCAGGACATGAAAAAATATCTGTAAATTTTAACCATTCTCTAACTTTTTCTTAATCAATTTATGACAAAAGAATTCTAAGTTAGAGACAGTTATGGAAAAAACAGCAAAGATTTTATTTACAGCAGCGGCTTTTGTTTCCGTCGCGGCTCTTGTTCTAATCTGCATATTTATTTTTGCAGGAGGAATCCCGGCCATTGCAAAAATAGGCGGCGGCGATTTTCTGTTTGGCCTGAAGTGGAAACCCGGGCAGAATATTTTTGGCATTCTGCCAATGATTACAGGAAGTCTTGTCGTAACGGGGCTTGCACTTTTGTTCGGAGTTCCGGCGGCACTCTTCACCGCAATCTTTTTGGCCCGCTTCTGCCCGCCCAACCTTTACGGAATCTTTGAAAGTCTTATCCGGCTTCTGGCGGGCATTCCCTCCGTTGTATTCGGTCTTTTCGGACTCACAGTAATTGTTCCGGCAATACGGACAATCTGGGGCGGCAGCGGAACTTCAATTCTTGCGGCTTCCCTTGTCCTTGCAATCATGATTCTTCCGACAGTGGCACAGATTTCCGAAGCCGCAATCCGCGCGGTGCCCTCCACTTATTTTGAAGGCTCTCTGGCCCTGGGCGCATGCCGCGAGCGAAGCATTATGGTTGCGGAACTTCCGGCGGCACGGTCAGGCATTACGGCCGCAATAATTCTTGGCCTGGGACGGGCAATCGGAGAGACAATGGCAGTTATTATGGTCTGCGGCAATCAGGCAATTCTTCCGCGCGGACTCACAAAAGGAATCCGCACCATGACCGGAAACATTATTCTGGAAATGGGCTACGCAACAGATTTGCACCGCGGCGCCCTAATCGGAACAGCCAGCGTTCTCTTTATCTTTATTCTTCTGATAAATATTGCGGTTCAGGCTGTAAAAAAGGGTGTATGATAAAAAAGTTCACAAAATAGTGTTCACTTTTTTATCTGCAAGTTCGCGTTGCGAACTTCCTTATCAACTGTGCTTCCGCCGAAGCACGCTAAAAAGTCTTTTCGGAAACTGAGGTTTCCTGCAAGCCTTTTTATGGGAGAAGAAATGACACAGAAAAGTCAGTCAAGAATTATCCGAACCTTTGTCTATTCTGCGGCTCTGGTTTCGGCTCTTGTAACAGTCGGAATTACGGCATACATTCTTGTCCGCGGACTTCCGAATCTGGAGCCTTCAATCTTCAGTGTAAAATACACAAGCGAAAACGCCTCTCTGTTTCCGGCGCTGGTCAATACGATTACAGTGGTTATTCTCACCCTGCTCCTCTCGCTTCCAGTCGGAATCGGGGCGGCGATTTACCTGACTGAATACGCGAAGAATAAAAGCCCCTCGGTAAAGATTTTCCGGATGGCGGCGGAAACTCTCTCTGGAATTCCGTCAATCGTTTACGGTCTTTTCGGCTACCTCTTCTTTGTAACCGCTCTGGGCTGGGGCTACTCGCTGTTCGCCGGCTGTGCGACACTTTCAATAATGATTCTGCCGGTAATCATACGCACGAGCGAAGAGGCGCTCCTGGCGGTCCCGGTTTCCTACAGGGAAGCAAGTTTTGGACTGGGAGCCGGAAAATTAAGAACAGTCTTTAAATGCGTTCTTCCCTCCGCCGCAAACGGAATTGTTTCCGGAATCGTTCTGGGAAGCGGACGCGTTGTCGGAGAAACAGCCGCACTGATATATACCGCAGGTAATGTCGCATCAGTTCCCAAAAGCCTTACGGGAAGCGGGCGCACACTTGCAGTTCATCTTTACGCGCTATGGAATGAAGGTCTCTCAACAAATCAGGCTTATGCGACAGCAGTAATACTTCTGCTTGTGGCGGCCCTGGTGAATGCCGCGAGCGGCGCAGTGGAAAAAGGAATAAAAAAGGAAAAATAAATGACAGTTTCATCAAAAATCTCGGTTCAAAATTTGAACCTCTACTACAACACTTTCCATGCCCTTCACGGTATAAACATGGAAATCTCTGAAAATAAAATCACGGCATTCATAGGCCCGTCCGGCTGCGGAAAATCCACCCTGCTCAGAACTTTTAACCGTATGAATGATTTGGTTGACGGCTGCCACATCGAAGGCAAAATCCTGATTGACGGAACAGAGATTTACAGTCCTGTCCTTGATGTCAACGAACTTCGTAAAAAAGTGGGAATGGTATTCCAAAAGCCAAACCCCTTCCCTATGAGCATCTATGATAATATCGCATACGGTCCGCGAACACACGGCATAAAAAAGCGTACGGATTTGGACAAAATCGTGGAGGAATCATTAAAGGCGGCGGCAATCTGGGACGAACTAAAAGACCGTCTCAAAAAGTCGGCGCTGGGACTTTCTGGCGGACAGCAGCAGCGTCTCTGCATTGCCAGAGCCCTGGCAGTTAATCCCCATGTTCTTCTGATGGACGAGCCGACTTCGGCGCTGGATCCTATTTCAACAAGCCATATAGAAGATCTTCTCTCCGAACTAAAACACAAATACACCGTCATAATTGTTACGCACAATATGCAGCAGGCGGCGCGTATCAGCGACCGCACTGCATTCTTCCTGCTTGGCGATTTAATCGAGTATGGCGAGACGGAACAGATTTTTTCCAGCCCCAGAAATGAGAAGACAGAAAATTATATAACCGGAAGGTTCGGCTGATAAAAACCTGCCTCATACAGGCAAAAATCCGATGGAGAATAAAAATGAGAAATGATTTTGAAAAGCAACTCAACGAATTAAACGGCAACATGATTCTTATGGCAGCCCAGTGCGAGAACTGCATTGCGGAAGCCGTGCAGGCTCTTCTTACGGGAGATGAGACTCATGTCGAGAAAGCCCATAATTATGAGAAAGAAACCGACAACTCGGAGCGAAACATTCAGGATATGTGCCTCAAACTGATTCTGGAGCAGCAGCCGGTAGCCGGAGACCTCAGAAATATTTCCGCCGCCCTAAAAATGATCACAGACCTGGAGCGCATTGGCGACCAGGGAAGCGATATTGCGGATTTGATAAAATTCATAAAGACTGAAGACAACAGGAAGTACAGCCGTCATATCACAAAGATGGCTGATGCAGTTATAGCAATGCTGAATGACGCCATAACCTCGTATGTTCAGAAGGACGCAGATCTTGCCCGGTCAATCTACCGTAAGGACGATGAGGTGGATTCTCTTTTTCTAAAGGTAAAGAATGACATTCTAAAAATGATTACCGAAGAAAAAAAATATTCAAAGACAGACGGCGAGAATATGATTGACGCCCTCATGATAGCAAAGTATTTTGAGAGAATCGGCGACCACACAGTAAACCTGAGCGAGTGGGTTCTTTTCTCAATGGGAGAAGAAAAAAAATAAACATCAGAAAATAATAAACTGAAGTTTTTCGGGACAGGTAATATAATCTTCGGGGCGCTCAACAGAGCGCCCCTTCTTCTTTTAGAGAAGTCATTTTAATTATAAAAAATACCTATAACTAATTATCGGATAAAAGTATTTCACTAAAATATTCTTTTTTATTATCATACGGGCAAATAAAAAAAATGGATTTAAAAAGATTCCTAAAACATGGAGAGAAAAGAGAACTTTTTATCCAGAGGAGAAAAACATGAAAAAAATCAGTGCTGTTGTTGCCGCAACTTTGTTGGCTACAGTCGGATCCGCAGCCTTTGCAGAAGGTTTTTCTGTAAGCGGATATCTTCGGGCAGGTCTTGAAGGAGTTTTTGACAAAGAGACTGTAAACGCGGAAACATTCCACAGCGGTTACTACTACGGAGTTCTCAGCAACCGCCTTCGCCTCAATTTCTCTTATGACAAGACAAACTACGGTGCAACATTCCGTTTCCAGAATGACAAGTTCAGCGCAAAATCAGAAGACTGGTTCAAAGAAGGAAATGTTAAGTATGCCCAGGCCTATGCCAAATTCCTTGACGGCGCAGTAATCGCCGAAGGCGGAAAACTTGTTGACGGATACACAACTTCGGACGGCTATGAGGGATTCAACTTTTCTGACTATGACGGAACTTACGGATTAAGAGCAGTAATCAGTCCTGTTGAGAATTTCTTCTTCGCAGTGCAGGCCAGTTCGCTTCATCTTGAAAAATACAAGGAAGGAGATTCAAAGGTAATCAGCGGAGACGCAAAGGCCGGCGACTATATCCTTAACGAGAAACTTCTTTCTTTCAGCGCAAAATATTCAAATGACAAATTTGCCCTGGCCGCAGGTTATCACCTTGGCGGAGAAGCCTATGCCTATTTTGGTCTTAAAGCCATTGAAAACTTTACAGCCGACATTGAGTTTAACTACAAGTCAGACGACATCAGCGGCGCAAAGGACAAAGACAACAAGGCGACGGAACAGTATATTTTTGTAGAGGACATTAAATACA
>CAYFWC010000038.1:0-11850 GCA_964346805.1 uncultured Treponema sp.
CAAGGGCGGTGCAACACCCTTGTCCCTTGCATTCAGTAAGAGCGAGGATATTATGTATGCCGTACTTGGCGGCGACAGAATGATTGCTGACTCCGACGGAAACACTCCCGTGCACATAGCGGTCCAGACAAGAGCCGACATAAAAATTCTGAAGTCCTTGATTTCACGCTCTTATCCTTTTGACACGAGGAATTCTTCCGGCTACACGCCTCTTTCCATTGCGGCCGCCGGCGGACAGAAAGATGTCGCTGCCCTGCTCTTGGAGCGCGGTGCGGATCCGTTTGCCCAGACAGACTCAAAGGGAGGAAGTGTGCTTTCTCTTGCGCTTGCCGAGGAAAACGGATACCTTCTGGGCTATATTGTAAAGTATTCCGGAAAAAAGACCGACATCCGCGGAAACACAATTCTGCATTATGCGGCCCGCCTTGCGGACGAGGCTACTGTCAGACGGCTTCTGAGTCTCGGCCTTGACAAGAATGTCAGGAATGTTTCCGGTGAGACTCCCTGCGACATTGCGGTAAACTGGAAGAAGTCCGCGAACGCGGCCCTTCTGGATCTGAATGCGGCCGGGGCTGCGGCGGAAGTTCCTGCCGTGCAGGAGAGATAGTTCAAAAAGAATAAGGCAATCTCCATGATGCGCGATGGGGCGCACTGCGGGTTGTTGAAGCGATATGTCCGGAAAAAGACTTTGAGGCCTTTCTCCGGATTTTTTTTGGCGGAAATATATTTACTATTTTGCAAAAAATATGATAAAATATTGTTCGATGAGAAAGAGCAGCTTGTTTTGGATACTTTTGTTATTATTCGGCTTTTATTCAAGTCTGACGGCCCAGGCATATGAAAAAAAGATAAATGTAGGCTTTTTTAAACTGGACGGCTATCATGAATGCTCGGCGAGCGGAGAAAAGTCCGGCTACGGTTATGAGTTCCTGCAGCTTATTTCAGGCTACGCAGACTTTAACTATAACTATGTAGGATACGGCGAGCACTGGCAGGACATGCTTAATCGGCTGGACAACGGTTCAATAGATTTTGTTACCTTTGCCAAGCGCGTGCCCGAACTTGAAAAAAAAATACGATTTCAGCACGCACTCAATAGGAAGCTCCTACGCCATTCTCACGGTCTCCGCCTCAAATCCCTTCTTTAAGAAAAACGGCTACTCCGTTTTTGAGGGAATGCGTGTGGGTATGATAGAATCCATTGTGAGAAAAGAATCCTTTGCCGAGTATGCGGCCCGCCGGAACTTAAAGTATGTTCCCGTTTATTTTAGTTCCGTCCCGGAAATGGAGAAGGCTCTCGCAGAGGGAAAGGAAATTGACGCCATGGTTTCCGACAGTCTCCGCCGTTTTTACAATGAAGTTGTCATTGATGAATTTGACTCAAGGGATTTTTACATAATGGCAAAAAAAGGGAACCGTGCTCTCCTGAATAAAATCGACACAGCCATAAATGCTCTGACAAATACAAATCCGAGCTGGAAGAGGGACCTCTACAACAAGTATGCCTTTTTGAACTACAGTTCCGATCTTTCAATTTCCGAGACCGAGAAAGAATATCTTGAGGAACTTGGCAGGAAGAATAAGAAAATACGCGTTCTGGCAAATCCTGAGGTTGCTCCCTATTCCTTTTCGGACGGACCTGAGTTTAAGGGGGCCTTTGTCGACACTATAAAAAAATACTTTGAAATGTATCATGTTCCGTATGAGTTTGTCAGAGCCGCAAATACAAAAACCTATATTTTCCTTTTTGAGGGAGACAATGCGGATGTGATTATGGATTATCCGCAGACCTTCAGTTTTGCGGAAGAAAACGGCTGGCGGCTGACATCCGCCTTTTCAGAAAAGCCCTATTCCGTTTTTGTCATGAACTCGCTGAAAGGTCCCGTAAAGACAATCGGACTTGTAAGGAGGGCAGAGCTCTATTCTTCCGTAACAAAAAAATATTTTCCCGATGCGCGGATTTTTTATTACGATTCGCCTGCTGAATGCTTTGACGCTGTCAGGCACGGAATTGTGGACGGAACAGTGAATTTCTCCGCCTCTGGACATGCGTTTGTCATAAAAACGGGGCCTGACCTCATGCACGGAAACATTCTTGAAGGCGAGCATGCGGAAATACGCATTGCTGTAAACAAGAACTGCGATGCAAGACTTTTCAGAATAATGAATAAAATTTCAAAGAACATAAAACCGTCCGAAGTTGATGCTCTCTCCAATTATTATCTTTCCAATATGCAGTCTCCTTTTTCAATGGGCGACTATTTTAGAACACATCCCAATGTCTTTTTTGTTCTCGCGATAATTTTGTTCTCTGTACTTTCCGGAATTATTATTGTAGTGAGGGTAAAGTCTGTTCAGGAACTTGAATCGCAGAAGAAAATTTCTACCATGGCGCAGGCAATCAGCAAGACTTATATTGCCTGCTATCACTATGACCTTGTGAATTGGATTGGAACAGAAATCAGCGCTGATGCCGCCGTGCGCCGCTATATGCCGAAAGTAACCGGAATAGACAAGGCTGTGGAGGCCTTTGAGCAGAATGACCTGTCACCGGATATGATAGCGCAGAACCGGGATTTTTGGAATTTCAGGACAGTGGGCGAGCGGCTGAAGGACAGGGACATTATAAGCCGCGCTGTCCTGACAAAAGCGCACGGCTGGGTGGAACTTAATATAGTTCCTTACAAGCGCAGCGAGAGCGGAAGAATTACCGATGTGCTTTGGATGACGCGCGAGATAAACATGGAAGACTGACAAAAAAACAGGGGCTGTAATGGAAAATTCTTAAAAGGGCTCTTCGCATCATGGAGTCTATGAGAGCCGCAGGCTTCAGAGTCCCCAATGTTTTTTTTAAACTATATTGAATTTTTTTAGAGAAAAGAATATAATGCATTTTAAATTACGGCAGGCACAAAAAACTAAAGGAGGACCTGCCTGACGAATTCAAGACTGCCGGACCGGCCTGTTCTGGATATCGTATTTTTATGTTCGGAGGCAATGTTATGATTAAATTGAAAGGCACTTTTACCGCTATGATTACGCCGATGAAAAAGAACGGCGCTGTTGATTATGAGGGCTTCCGCAAACATGTCAAAAACCAGCTAAAAGCCGGCATTGACGGTCTGGTTCCTCTCTGCACTACAAGCGAGACCCCGACCCTTGACGAGGAAGAAGAGGAGCAGCTCATTGATATTATTATGGAAGAGCGTGATGCTTACAAGAAGTCTTCCGGAAGACGCGTTCCCATAGTAATCGGAGCGGGAAGCAACAATACGCGTGACGCAGTCCGCTATACAGAGCGCGCGAAAGAGGCCGGAGCCGACGCGGTTCTGGTTGTAACTCCATATTACAACAAGCCCAGTCAGGCTGGAATCTACAAGCACTTTGAGGCTGTTTCTAAAGTTGGAATTCCGATTGTGGTTTACAATATTCAGGGACGCACCGGAACAAATATTACGACCGACACGCTCTTGCGCATTGCCGGTCTGCCGAACATTATCGGAGTAAAGGAGGCCAGCGGCAATGTCAACCAGATGATGGATGTACTTGCCCGCGTAAAATCCGTGTATCCGCAGTTTGGCGTAATGAGCGGTGATGACGGTCTCACGCTGCCGCTGGTTGCCCTTGGCGGTGACGGTGTTGTAAGCGTAGTCTCAAACCTCGCACCGAAAGAAGTTAAGTCTATGGTTGATTCTGCCCTTAAGGGAGATCTTGACGCGGCGCGCAAAATGCACTTCCGTCTTCTTCCGATTTTCAAGGCGGCCTTTGTAGACGGAAACCCGACTTCCATCAAATACGCCATGAATGTCAAGGGACTCCCTGCCGGCGGTGTCCGCGCCCCGCTGGTTGAGGTGAATGCAGGCGCAAAGAAAATCATTAAGGCGGCTCTCGAGCAGTGCAGGCTGTAGGGTGGCAAGAATAGCGTTTTCAGGACCGGAAGGCGTTATTAGCCACCGCAACGGCAACATTCGTGCTTGCAACCGAGCGCGCACGAACAGCCGCATTTTTGGTGGCAAGAATAGCGTTTTCAGGACCGGAAGGCGTTATTAGCCACCGCAACGGCAACATTCGTGCTTGCAACCGAGCGCGCACGAACAGCCGCATACTTATTTATGGAGAAATTTTATGTCTAAGTTGTATAATGTGGGAATTTTGGGAGCGACCGGCGCTGTCGGCCGTGAGATGCTTAAGGTTTTGGAAGAGCGGAACTTTCCTGTAAACGAACTCCGTCCGCTGGCCTCCGCCCGTTCTGTCGGAAAGACACTTTCCTTTAACGGAAAGGAAGTTGCTGTTCAGGAGGCGAAGATTGGCGCGTTTACGGGGCTTGACATTGTTCTCGGCGCCGCCGCCAATCCGATTGCCATGGAGTTTAAGGACGACATCGTAAAGAGCGGGGCTGTCTTTATTGACAACTCTTCGGCATTCCGTCTTGATGATGATGTGCCTCTTGTAATTCCTGAGATTAACGGAGACGATGTCTTTAAGAACAAGGGCGTTATTGCAAACCCCAACTGTTCCACAATCATCGCTCTCATGGCCGCAAGCGCAATCAACAAGCTGTCAAAGATAAAGGCAATGTACGCTTCAACCTATCAGGCGACAAGCGGCGCCGGCATCAACGGTCCCGTGGAGTTGTTTGAGCAGATGGGCGCCCTGTCCGATGAATACAAGCAGACCGGAAAGCCCGTAATCAAGGGAAACTTTGACTGCAAGGTGTTCCCCCACCAGATAGCAGGAAATGTAATTCCCTTTATGACAAAATTCGCTGACGAGGGCTACACCAAGGAAGAACTGAAGATGCAGAACGAGGGACGGAAGATTATGCACCTTCCCGAACTTCGTGTAAACTGCACCTGCGTCCGTGTTCCGGTTGTCCGCTCTCACACAATTTCTGCCACTGTAATTACGGAAGAGAAATTGTCTGTTGACGCTGTCCGCGAGTCTGTAAAAAATACCGCCGGCTGCGTATTGTATGACGATCAGGAAAAGGGCGAGTACCCCATGCCTATTCTGACCAGCGACCAGGATTTGGTTTATGTAGGCCGCATCCGTCCCGACCTGGTAAATGACAACGGTATTACCTTTGTAAGCGCCGGAGATCAGGTGCGCAAGGGAGCCGCGACAAATGCGGTTCAGATTGCGCAAAAACTGATTGAAAGATTGTAGTTTTTCTGCTACAATAATAGAATGTATAAAATTATATCTATTATTGTAGCGACACTTTTCTTTGCCTGCTTCGTTTCTTATTCGCAGGAATCATTAAAATCAACTGAAGAAGAATATTATGATTTTCTCTCTCTCGAAGGACTTGTAAGGAGACCGTCGCTGAATTACCGTACGCTGAGTGACAGCGTCTGGAATTTTACAGAGGACGGAGCCGACAGCCAGAAAAATGTCTGGAAGGCTGGTGGCGAGAACGGCGTAAATCTTGGAAAACGCCGCATTATTTTTGCTCCCGGAGAAAAATCTGCCAGCGGTTATTTGCGCGGAGTGAATCAGGATATAGCCCTTAAAATTTACGGTCCTGAATGGTTCAACTCGTATAATACCGCCGCGCCTTACGGCCAGAATGACGGCGCCCTGTGGCAGGGAAAGGGATACAACACAAGCTTTTCTGCCGGTGCACGCATTGAGGCCTACGGCTTTTCGCTTACCTTTAAGCCGCAGATATCGTTCAGTCAGAACTTGGAATTTGAGTATATAAAACCTAATTATGCAGGAGAAAATTTTAAGGATAAGGCCGAAAAATACGGCTACTATGGAGTGCCTTCTATTGATGCCCCTCAACGATTTGGCGCCGATCCTTTTTTTGTTTTTGACTGGGGGGATTCTGAAATCCGCTATACCTGGCGAAAGCTGACTGTAGGCTTTGGAACCCAGACAATTTGGCTGGGGCCTGCCAGAATTAATCCGATAATTCATTCAAACAATGCGGCTTCTTATCCAAAAATTGATATAGGGCTAAAAAAAACACCTGTCTACTTCCCGCATTTTGGCTGGTATCTTGGTGATTTTGAGTGGCGTAGCTGGTGGGGTGTTACGACAGAATCAGAGTATTTTGATAATGATTCTTCTAATAATCATAATCTTATAGCCGGTCTTTCTCTTACATGGGCCCCGCCGTTTTTACCGGGATTCTCGATTGGACTTAACAGAACAATGCTCAGTAAATGGAATAAAATTAACGGATACTCTGCTTTTGAGATTTATTTGCCATTTAACAATGGCGGTGGAGAAGATGAGAGTGATCAGCGCTTTTCTTTTACTTTTGACTATGTCGCGGAAAAAATAGGACTTGAGTTATATCTTGAATGGGGGAGAAATGATTATTCACCTCAAATACAGGATATAATAAGATATCCGTTTCATACCGCTGGTTGGACTGGAGGCGTGAGAAAGAGCGTAAACTTTAAGAATGGTTGGAGGGGGGAGATACTCCTGGAGATTACAGACTTATCCAGCTCAAGGGATTATGAAGGGCTGTGGGCTACTACTTTTTATGCACACCATATCATTACACAGGGGTATACAAACAGAGGTCAGTGGCTTGGAGCCGGAGCCGGAACCGGTGGAAACAGCCAGTATCTTGGATTTAAGTTATATATACCAAAGGGCTGGATTAATATATTTGTTCAGCGCAAGAATCAGGATCTTGATTATACCTGGTATTATGATATAAAAAATAATCCGGAATGGGGGTGCAGTATAAGAACGACTTTGTCTTTTGGACTGCAGGGCGGCTATTATATTACACAGAACTGCTTGCTGAACGGTGGCCTTGTTTTTACCCGTGAGCTGGAGCCTCTGAATAATAGTTCCATTTCCGAGGTGAGGAGAAATAATTTTAATATACAACTGGGCGGGAAATATCAGTTTTAATAAGGTTTTTTAAAGTTAAAAGATGGGTGAATCAAAGCAAAAGGCTGTCCGTGGTATTTTTTGGAGCGGATTGGAAAAAATCGGCAAACAGGGTATTCAGTTTGTACTCGGAATAATAATAGCTCGCATGCTGAGTCCTTCCGACTATGGTATTATCGGAATGCTTGGTGTCTTTATGGCTCTGTCGCAGGTTTTTTTGGACAGCGGTATTGGAACAGCGCTTGTTCAAAAATATGAATGCACGGAAGACGACTATACCACTGCCTTTATATTCAATGTTACTATAGGTTTGCTGCTTTATTTAATTTTTTTCTTTACAGCGCCTTTAATTGCAGATTTTTACGCAACCCCTATATTGAAATCTATAACTCGTGTTTATACACTTTCCTTAATTATAGATTCTCTTTCGCTAGTAAATAGAGCAAAACTAACGATTAAGTTTGATTTTAAGACTTCTGCAATAGTTCAGATATCTTCTCTACTTATATCTGGAATTACCGGTGTTATATTGGCAATAAGTGGAGTTGGTGTCTGGACACTTGTTTTTTATAGTTTACTGGACAGTTTTTTAAGATTTATATTTTTTTCCTGCTTTTGCAGATGGATACCCCGCGGACATTTTTCTGTCAAAATTTTTAAGGAAATTTATTCTTTCGGCATAAAACTTTTAATCTCAAATCTTGTTACAACAGTTTATAATAATATGTATGCGCTTGTAATTGGAAAAAAACTGTCCGCTGATAAAGTCGGTTTGTACAACAGGGGAAAAAATTTTGCGGAAGTCTGCCCGACTATTACAGGACAGATAATACTTAGAGTAGTTTATCCGCTTTTTTCCGAATATAAAAATGACCGCGAAAAGGTGGAAAAAGGTTATCTAAAGATACTTTCATTAATGGTTTTTTGGCTTTTTCCTTTGCAAGCGGGACTTTTTATTCTTTCTCCTGCGGTAATACGGGGTCTTTTGGGAGAAAAATGGCTTTTTTGTATTCCCATAATGCAGTTTCTTTGTGCAGGGGCAGTTTGGACTCCTCTTTTGGAATTGATTTACAATCTTTTTAACTCTAAGAAAATGCCTCAGGTCATGCTAAGGTTTGATTTAATTCAGATGCCCGCCGCTATAGCCATACTGATTGCTACAATCCCCTTTGGATTGGAGGCAATGTGTCTTTTTAAATCTATTTTTTCTTTTCTTTCTTATTTTGTAAGTATCTTTATAGTGAGAAAATTTGCGGGGATAAGTGTTTTTAAACAGTTCAGGGTTTTTGTGACTCCCTTGCTTGCAAATATCGTAATGGCGCTTTCTATTTATTTTTGCATCTTGTTTATTTCAAGTGATTTATTAAAGATATTTGTCGGTATCATTGTCGGTGTGGTGACATATGTATTGCCTTGTTATATAATTAAGGCTGATGCCTTATTGGAAACAATTCATCTTATTATAAGAAAAAAATAAGGAGCGAGTTATGAAAAGACTTTCTGTTTTTTATAGGGCGGTTAATGTTTTTACATGGAAGGTAAAAGGAAAATTCCCTGAATTTCTTATAAATCCTTTTATCAAACTTTACTTTCATGGTGTGCAAAAATGGCTGAAGCATTACTTTTCCTATTTATTGCCGATGACAAGCCAGGATCTAAAAGAGCAGAACGGGGACGAAAATATTTGGGTTTGCTGGTTACAGGGATATGAAAATGCACCTGCAATCGTAAAGACTTGTATTGATAGTGTAAGAAAAAATGCAGGAAATCATAAAGTAATATTACTCAATGAAAAGAATATGCTTGATTATGTAGATTTACCTGACTATATTATACAAAAATATAGGAATGGCATTATACCAATTCAAAATTTCTCTGATATTCTCCGCTTTGCATTATTAAAGCAGCGGGGGGGGTGTGGTTGGACGCAACAATTTTTGTTGCCAGGCAAATACCTGATACTGTTTTTAAGAGAATCTTCTGGTCTGTAAAAACGGAGTACATATATAATTATGTAATAGGTGAGAATAACTTTAAGGCATTCATATTTTCTTCAAAGAAGAACTCCCTTGTAGTAAATGATATGTATACTTTTTTGATTGAGTATTGGAAGTGTAATGATAAGCTGATTGATTATTTTTTAATTGCCCATATTTTTTATTTCCTATACAAGAATAAGAGTGATTTTCGTAGAATAATAGATGATATAGAGTATAGTAATCCTTTAATCTATAGACTGATGCCGATGTCTAAGTATGATAAGGAAAACTATGAATATTTGACAAAGGAGACTGTATTCTTCAAATGTAATTGGAAGAAATATGATGTAGCAAAAGCAACTCAAGATTCTTATTATAGGAAGGTAATGGATGAAAAGTATGATTCAAAAAATTCATTCTTATTGTAGAAAAAAGTTTAATCACTTTATTTCTCCTTTATATGAGCATTATTATGAGAAACTGGATTTTTCGGATAAGATAAAGGTCTCTGAGAATTCTTGCGTAGTTGCATCTTTGACCAGCTACCCCGCGCGTTTTTCGACACTGCATATATGTCTAAAAAGTATTTTGAATCAGTCGTATCCTTTAAAAAAGGTTGTCCTTTATCTGGATGATTTTATTAATAACGAGCAAATTCCTCAAAAGATATTGGACTTGAGAAAAAACGGGCTTGAAATAAGAAAGATTCCTTATGATCTGAACTGTCATAAAAAATATTTTTTTGCCCTGCGGGAATTTCAAGGTGATGCGGTAATTACATTTGACGACGATGTAATTTACAGAAGAAATGATGTTAAGAAATTAGTAAGATCTTATAAAAGGTTTCCCGGCGCGGTAAACGCTCTGAGAGTGCATAAAATTGTTCAGGACAAAAATTCTGGCACTGCGTCTTATAATCTCTGGGAGAAAGAATATACGAAAATTCATACTCCTGATTTCTCTTTATGTGCGGTTGGTGTCGGCGGAATCCTTTATCCTCCAAAAATTTTTCCGGAAGAGATCTTTGATGTTGAGTTAATAAAAAAAACTTGCTATAAAGCCGATGATATTTACTTAAAATACATGGAAGATAAATATAATATACCTGTTGTTTATGTGAAGAATTCTTATAATCACCCTGTTGATATTGCAGAACAGTGTGATACCGGCCTTAGTTTAAAGAATGTAGGGCAAAATATAAATGATGAGTATATAAAACTGATGGCTTCCGCCACTGGTATTTCTTTAGCGCAGTATAAGCCGAGGAAGATAACCTTTATTACAGGTCATAACTGGTTCTCTAAACGGCAGGGGGGATTCCATCAGTTTGCGCGTGCCGCCTCTCTTAGCGGTGCGGAAACTGTCTTTTTTAGTTTTCCGCGTCCGTATTACGGCTATTTTATGAAGAGGGAACAGATAAATGCGAATGTGATCAGGCGTCTTAAAAAAGGCGTTTATTATGCAAATCCGTCGGTGCTGAATGTATGTTTTCCGACTTTCCGGCTTCCTGACGCAGCGGGAAAATTCTTGCCGGACTGGCTGATGAACTTTTTGCTGACACATTCTTTTGTATCTTTTAAAAAATTTTGTAAGAACTTCTTGGTCGGAACAGACTGCTTTGTATTTGAGTCTTGCGATGGAATTGCGCTGCTTTCAAAAATCAAGAAATTTTTCCCCGATGCAAAGATTATTTACAGGCCCAGTGATCCTCTGGTCTTTGCCTCTGTTCCGGCTCGTGTAAAAGAGCTTGAAAAGAAAATGCTTTTTTCCGCGGATATGAATCTCATTGTAAATAATGAAGGTCTTGATGCTTACAAAAAAGAGTTGCCGGATTTTGAGCAGAAGGCGAAATTCAAGATACTCTCAAATGGAATAGAAATTGAATCTTATAAAAAAACTTATCCTGTTCCTCCTGTGCTCGAGAATAAAAAGACTGTGCTGTATGTTGGTGCGTGGGAAGTTGAATGGAATCTGCTGTTTTTGGCGGCAGAGAAAATTCCTGATGCTGTCTTTGTTGTAGTCTGCCCGAACTACCCTTCAAAGGAAATTCAGCAGAAGGCATCGGCTTCAAAAAATATCATATATATTCCGGGAATTCTTCCTGGGGAAGTGCCTGCATGGATTACAAATGCTTCTGTCGTAATGGTGCCCTATGTCACGGACTTTTATAAGGACCGGCCGCTTGGAATCACCGCAAAATATTATCAGGCAATGGCTGCAAATAAGCCTATTGTGGCTTACTGCGATACTTCGAAATTAAAGGATGTGGGAATCCCGGTCACTTACAGTTACGAGGATTTTATTCTTGCTGTAAAGTATGCGCTGGGGCAGGGCAGTAAAAAATATTCGTTTGATCTTGCAGGCCGTGATTGGAAAGTTGTTTGCAGAAAATTTCTTGAAGAGTGTGAATGAGACGGATAGTAGCATCTTGTGTATATGTGACTATTAAAGCCACATGATTATTTGCAGAAAGAATTAACAATAAAAATAATTAAGACTTGACAATCTCTGAATACAGGAGGAAAGTTTTGTCATGAAATCAATTTTGGAATTTGATAATAGTTGTGTGAGTGGGGGGGGGGTATAATTATGTAAAAATTGCATTTATAACAAATTCTGTCTTTACTTTTGGAGGAGAACAAAGGGTTGTATGTATAATTGCAAATGAACTTGCAAAAAAGTATGATGTAACTGTTTTTACAACAGATAAGGCTGATAACAAAGAAAATCCCTATAATCTGGATTCTAAGATACAGATAAAATATTTCATACCATTCAATGCAAACATTTTTGTAAAGGGGTTTAGATTTTTATTACGCTTTCCTGTCATAAAACAACTTAAAAATCTTTGTTTTGTTCAGAAGATAATTTATTATAATAAAAGAACGGCCTTAAAGTTAAATGATAAGTTAAAAAACAATTACAATATAGTAATTGGTGTGAGCGGGGAGCTTACAGTATAATAAGCCTCAGATTTAGACACGGAGGAGAAAAAACAACGAATTTGTGCTAA
>CAYFWC010000039.1:0-11200 GCA_964346805.1 uncultured Treponema sp.
GACCCGCGACATCCACCTTGGCAAGGTGGCGCTCTACCACTGAGCTATTTCCGCATAAAACTGTCGAGCGGAAAACGGGAGTTGGACCCGCGACATCCACCTTGGCAAGGTGGCGCTCTACCACTGAGCTATTTCCGCAAATAAAATCGATGCGAGAGGAGGGACTTGAACCCTCACGCCTAGGGCACTAGATCCTAAGTCTAGCGTGTCTGCCATTTCACCACTCTCGCGTCAGACACTCTTATCACCACAAGGCGATGTAATGGGTCTATTTTAATATAAAACTAATATTTTAGTCAATAGAAAAAAGGTAAAAAAATATAAAAATTTCTTTTTTAAGAAAAACGACGGACAGAACCCGTCCGTAGACGGGAGGAGGCAAGACCGCCGCCTTTCCCGTCTTTCCCTTTATTCTAGTAGTTGTCTGCGCTTACTTCAAAGTAGCTCTGTGGATGTGAGCATACCGGGCAGGCGGCAGGGGCTTTTGTTCCTACCACGATGTGCCCGCAGTTGCGGCATTCCCAAACCTTTACCTCGCTTTTCTCAAAGACTTGCTTTGACTCAACATTATTGAGCAGCGCGCGGTAGCGCTCCTCGTGCCGTTTTTCGATTGCGGCGACCATACGGAATTTTGCGGCCAGAGCCGAAAATCCCTCTGCCTCCGCTGTCTTTGCAAAGCCGTCATACATGTCTGTCCACTCGTAGTTCTCACCGCTGGCGGCGGCACTGAGGTTTGCGGCTGTATCTCCGATTCCGCCCAATTCCTTGAACCAAAGCTCCGCGTGCTCCTTTTCGTTGGCCGCGGTTTTCGTAAAGATGTCACAAATCTGTTCAAAGCCTTCTTTTTTTGCTACACTCGCAAAATAAGTGTACTTGTTGCGAGCCTGCGATTCACCTGCAAATGCTGTCTGTAAATTCTTTCCTGTCTGTGTTCCTGCATACTGATTCGCCATGTTTTCCTCCTGAAAATAAATTTATTTAAAAATCACGCAAATTCTACATGAAAAACCGAGAATTGTCAAGAATAATAACTTTTACATTGCCATTTTTATCAATCTATGCTATTATATAATTATGAGAATTTCGCATTTCGCCCTTGCGGCGTTTTTTGTAGTTTTATCTTTTTCAAGTTGCGCAAAAAGCAACAAGACCATAATCCGTATGCAGCACATGGAGGAGGGCGTTTCAAGTCCAACTTCAATAGATGAATTGAAGAGCGCCATCTCAAAATATGAGGAGCGGGTGGCCGACATTCAGCTGGCGCAAAGCCAGATCGGCATCTGGCACAAAATTCTCGCGACACGCTATCTTGACAAGAAAATGTACGGAGAGGCTTTAAAGGAATTTAAGACAGCTCTGGAATACTATCCTGACAACCAGAATCTTTACTATTATGTCGGCCTTTGCGCCGGCTATATGTCTCACGCGTCAATGGACTTTGACGCTGACGGCCGCGAGGAAAAGCGGGAGAATTATCTCAGGCTTTCCGAAGAGGCATATACACACGCCATCGAGATTGAGCCGCGTTACGCGCGCGCACTCTACGGACTGGGTGTTCTTTATGTGTTTGAAACCGGCGAAGTTGAGAAGGCTATTCCTCATCTGGAAAAACTTTTGTCAATCGAAACAAAAAATATCGATGCAATGTTTGTTCTTGCCCGCGCATATTATATGAATTATGATTTTGACAAAGCCGTTCAGATGTATGACAGAATTATTTCTCTGACTAAGTCCAAGGATCGTAAGGCAGAAGCAGAGGCAAACAGACAGACCGTTCTGGATGCTGCTGCCAATGTACAATGAAAATGCCGGATCTCGTCTCCGGCCTTTGACGGTTGCCCTGGCAACCCTGGATTTTCTGACACTGCGGGAAAAATTCACCCTGCTCAATTCCCTGTCTTCGCTGGAAGATCTTTGTTCACTTTCACCGGAATCTATTTCTGCCGTAAGTGGCCGCGATACCCGCATGCCGTCCTCAAGGGCCTTTAAAATGCCTGTGTGGAATGGTGATGATTGTCTCCGGCTTACCGTGTCCGGGCTAAAAACCATGGAAGCCCTCGGCGTAAAAGCCGTGTTTTACGGAGACCCCGGTTATCCGCCTATGCTCTCGGAAATTTCAGACCCTCCCTTCGCGCTCTTTTACCGCGGTTCCCTTGACTGCCTGGAGGCTCCCTCCGTTTCTCTTGTGGGAACACGCCGCATTACTCCCGACGGCCGCAGAGCCGCCCGGGATTTTGCTTTTGACGCGGCGTCCTGCGGAGTATGCGTGGTTTCGGGCCTTGCCGCCGGTGTGGACGGAGAGGCTCACAGGGGAGCTCTTGATGCTTTTTACGCCGGCCTGTCGGCGGCACAAAAAAATCCGCAACTAAAAAAAGACGGGGATTGTGTCCTTACCGCGGCCGTCCTTGCCGCCGGCATTGACAATATTTACCCTTCCTTTCATAAAAAAATCGCGGCGCAGATTATTCAGGGCGGCGGCTGTCTTTTGAGCGAGTATCCGCCGGGGCTTCCCGCCGAAAAATGGCGTTTTGTCCGCCGTAACCGGATAGTGGCAGGTCTTACGCCGGCTACCATCGTAATTCAGGCTCCTCCCGGAAGCGGGGCTATGATTACGGCGGACTTCGCATTGGGCTACGGAAGGGATGTGTTTTTTCATAAGGCCTGTTTTTCGCAAAGTGCAAAAAAGGTTTCCGACATGGTTGTGCGTAACCTTACGGCTTTGAACGGCGCCGCCGCGAAAAGGAAAATTCAAATGTGCCCCGGACATTTTGTCGGGGACGGCGCTCCCGTAATTGAATCTTTTTCCGAAATTGCGGTCGCTTGTCCGGGGCTTTTTTTTATTGACTAAATGTTAAATTCCACTATATAATGGAAAATTGTAAAATGGATTCATCATGCACGATAATCGTTCCGGACGGCGACATACTTACAAAGCTCTGCGGATCGAATGACAGTAATTTGCGCCTCATAGAAGAAAATCTGGGAGTTCCCGTTTACACAAGGGGGAACGAACTCTGCGTGGAAGACGAGAATCCGGATGTCCAGCGGCGGTTTAAATTCATTGTCGACAGAATAATTGACGAGAT
This sequence comes from uncultured Treponema sp., assembly GCA_964346805.1. Taxonomy (GTDB): domain Bacteria; phylum Spirochaetota; class Spirochaetia; order Treponematales; family Treponemataceae; genus Treponema_D. The sequence goes on from CAYFWC010000039.1 coordinate 3,087, forward strand.
TGAGGACGGCTCCGTGGACTCGGAGGATGCCGTCGCTTCTATACTGAATACAAAGGCTCATGCCGACCAGAATTCTTCCGTGATTGTAATCCCCGGGGGAGAGCGCCGTGTTTATCCTAAGACACAGAATCAGGCCGACTATATTGCGATGCTCAGAAAGCATGATATGGTATTGTGCACAGGACCGGCCGGTTCAGGAAAAACATATCTTGCGATTGCGGAGGCTCTTCGTCTGGTGCTTTCAAAACAGTATACGGGAATGGTCTTAACGCGTCCCGTTGTCGAGGCGGGGGAGAGCCTCGGCTATCTTCCGGGGGACTTGGAGCAAAAAATCAGTCCTTATTTAAGGCCCCTCTACGACGCCATGGAAATGGTCTTGCCGCGCGAAACTGTTACCCGGCTTGTGGAGAGCCGGATTATAGAAACGGCGCCTCTTGCCTATATGAGGGGCCGTACTTTCTGTAATAAAATTCTTATACTTGACGAGGCGCAGAACACGACTCAGGAGCAGATGAAAATGTTTCTGACGCGTATGGGAAGTGGCTCCAAAGTTTTTATAACCGGCGATGTTACTCAGATTGATTTGCCTCGCCGTGTGGAATCTGGGCTTGTGCAGGCACTTGCCGTTTTGTCACGAATTTCCGAAATCGGAATCATGAGAATGAACGGCGAGGATGTGGTCCGCAATGCCCTTGTAAAAAAAATAGTTAAGGCGTATGAAAATGAGTCAGAAAAAAAGTGATTTTGCAGGCGCGGGACCTGAAAATAGATTTGCAGCGGCATTCAAAAAACAGCTTCCCCGTATAATCGTGGCTTCGCTGGCTTTTGCGGCAATCGCCGTTATAGCCTTTTTCGGAATCAGCCGCAGTTTTACAGTCGCTTCTTTTGCCCTTGATGAATATGAAGTCGGGCAGATTGCAGACCGTACTATTATTGCGGAGCGTTCTCTTCCGGGAACAATGGAATTTCCTACAATCGTTCAAAAGGGCGAAAAGGTAATCCGCAAGGGGTTTGTGATTACGGAAGAGGGTTACAGAAAGCTTGAGAAAATGGCCAACACTCATGAGTATATTGACTACCGGGCTTATGCCGACACCCTTATTTTCTTTGCGCTTCTGACAGTGCTCTGGTTCTTCCTCTTTACAAGGATGTTTATAGGCAGGACTGTCGGCCTTAGGGAATCCATTACAGAAGTGGCTTTCTTTGTCGCCATTTATGCCGCCGTAATTTTTGCCCAGAAGATTCCTTTTGTCTCTGACTCTCCCTATTCACTGTGCATTTTTATTCCGATTGAGCTTTTCATCTTTCTGATTGTCATCCTCTTCGGTGAGAAGTCAGCGGTTTTCTTTTCTATTGTCACCTCACTTGAAATTTTAAATGCCTCAAACTACAGCCTTACGGTCTTTATATTTTCTATAATTACATCGCTTTCCTGCTGCAGGATTATGCGCAAAATAGAAAACCGTATCCAGATGGTTTTTGTCGCTCTTATTACGGCTGTGCTGAATATTGTCGCGGCCTTTGTAATAAAGGTTGTTTTCAACGATTCCTTTAACGGAGCATGGCAGATTGCCTTTGGCCTTGCAATCAACGGATTCTTCTCCGGCATCCTTGCACTCGGTCTTGTTACTCCGCTTGAGCAGATTCTCAATACAGCGTCTGTGTTCCGCCTGATCGATCTCAGCGACCTGAACAATCCTATTATGCGAAAAATGCTCCTGTCGGCCTCGGGAACCTATAATCACTCGCTTATGGTGGCCCAGCTTGCCGAAAACGCCTGCAAGGCTATCGGAGCCAATTCGCTGGTGGCGAGGGTAGGCGCTTACTATCATGACATAGGAAAAATCGACCAGAGTGAATATTTTGTCGAGAACCAGTCTGGCGAAAACAAGCATAATGAAATAAACCCGTCTCTTTACGTCTCAATTATAAGAAACCATGTAAAGAAAGGTGTTGAGATGGCTCGCCAGATGCGTCTTCCCCAGCCTGTAATCGACATTATTTCTGAGCATCACGGAAACGGCGTTATCGGATATTTCTATCAGGAGGCTCTCAAAAAGAACGCCAATACTAATCCGGAAGACTATTCATACTTTGGAAATCCGCCTGCCAGCAAGGAAAGCGGAGTTGTAATGCTGGCCGATACATTGGAGGCCGCCTGCCGCACTCTTGAAGACCCTTCTGTTCCCCGGCTTGAGAAATTCATTCATACTTTGATTGAGGGAAAAATGACCAGCCGCATGCTGGACAACTGCGCTCTTACCTTTGCGGATTTGACAAAAATACAGGAGGCATTTGTATCTATTCTGGCAGGCTACTACCACAGCCGCATAAAATATCCGGATCAGAAAGACCCTGACGCAAAGGGCGGAAAAAGCGAGACCAGAAAAAAATCGGAGGGTAAGTCCGATGGCAGGTAAAGAGGAAAACAGAATCTTAGTCAGCGTTATTGAAGGCATGCCTGAGCCTGAATGGCTTTGCGGCATTTTGCCCTTTTTAAATAAGGTTATGGCCGTCCTGAACTTTACCGGAGAGGAATTTTCCCTTTTATTCTGCAATGACAAATTCATTCAGGAACTGAACAAAAATTACCGTAACATTGACAGCGCCACTGATGTTCTTTCTTTTGAGAACGACGAGGAATATACAGATGAGGATGGAAAAAAATGGGTTGAAGTCGGAGACATTGCAATCAGTCTGGAAACACTGAAAAAGAATGCCGAATATTTTAATACCGATGTCAACTCGGAGCTAAAGAGACTTCTGGTTCACGGAGTTCTTCATTTGAATGGAATGGATCATGGGGAAGAACACATTGAGGCCGGAAAAGAGCCGCAGTGCGAGATGCTTCTCCTTCAGGAGAAAATATTAAAGCAATTACAGGATGAAATTATTTTAACATGAGTTTTTTTAAGCATAAGAAAGAAAGCGAGACGGAAGCGGAAAAACAGGAAATTCTCAACGAAGAAAAAAAAGATATGATTCGCGGCATAGAGGATCTTTCCGAAACCAGCGTAAAGGAAGTTATGGTTCCCCGTATTGATGTTGACTTTATCAATATCAATACGCCGGAAGATGATTTGATTGAGCAGATTGCAAAAAGCGGACACTCGCGCTTTCCTGTTTACGCGGACTCAATCGACAATGTCGTGGGAGTTCTTTATGTCAAGGACCTTATACGCTGTTTCAGCAAAAAAGAAAGTATTCAGCTTGACAAGGTAATAAGAAAGGCCTTCTTTGTTCCCGAGTCGAAGCGTATTGACGGACTTCTGCGTGAGTTCAAGCGCCGTCATGTTCACATTGCCCTTGCCGTTGACGAGTACGGGGGAATATCCGGCATCGTTTGCATGGAAGACATAATTGAAGAGATCGTCGGCGACATACAGGATGAATTTGACAATGAGCGCGAGGATATAATTCCTCTGGGAAGCAATGTCTGGCTCTGCGACGCAAGGTGCGACCTTGATGACCTTAACGAGACAATCGGCGCTCAGTTCCCGGCCGAAGAGTTTGACACTCTGGGAGGCTTTGTCTTTGACTTGTTCGGAAAAATTCCTGTTAAGTATGAAAAACTCTCATGGAACAATTATGACTTTATTGTTCAGGACATGGAAGGTCATAGAATCAACGTTATAAAAATCATTCTGAAAAACGGGGAAGATTCGGGTGGTAAGGATGAAAAAGAATAGTTTATGTCGTTTTGAAGTAAGACGGAAAATTTCTTTTGCACTGATTCTCTTTCTGACTCTCGGGCTTTTTGCCCAGAGCGCGCAGGGGCTTTACGATCAGGGAATCGCCGCTCAGGAAGAAAGAAACTGGTGGGCTGCAAGCGAAAAGTTTCAGGAAGCGCTCAGGGTAAATTCTGCGTATACTGACGCGTGGTTTCATCTTGCCCAGTGCCTTTACGAAATGAACGAGCCGGAACTGACGCTTGAGTATTTGCAGCAGGCAAAAAAATATTCCGGTGGCCGCACCGACATACTTAATCTGGAGGGAATGGCCTTGATTTCTCTGGGCCGCCTTGACGATGCAAAAAACATATTCGAGCAGATACAGAAAGAATATCCCAACGACATAGAGTCTCGTTTCGGGCTTGCCCAGCTGAACCTTTTCCGGGGCCGCCTTTCCGGAGCGGAAACCCTTTATTATGACGCCCTCCGCCGTAATCCCGGAAACGTCAAGGCTCTTCTTTCTCTTGCCCTTATTTCCTTTGAACTGGGCAAAGACGATTTCGCCGAGCGTTATATAAATCAGGCCATGCAGTCTCATGCCGAAAATCCACAAGTCTACTACATAGCCTCTTACCTGGAGTTTAAGCGGGGTAATGTTGACGAGGCCGAAAAAAAGTGCCTTGCCGCAATTCAGGTTGACAATGACTATAGCGAGGCTTACGGTCTTTTGGCACTTATTTGTTTTGCTCAGGGGCGATACAGCGAGGTCGTCGATCTTGCGGACATGGGAATAAGCCGCGACCGCAACGACGGCCGCTCTTGGTTTATAAAAGGCCTCTCCCAGCAGAAAATGGGTTTTGCGGACAATGCAATCAGTACTTGGGCGCGCGGCCTTGAGGCTGTTCCCGAAGATGAGGTTATGAGATCCGCTTTTGAACTGCTTGTCCGGGAGAATGTTCCGCTTGAGGACAAGCGCCGTGAGGAATGGGCGCGCTACCATATAAAAAAGGCTTCTGACTACGCAAAGAAATATGCGGGTCCGCTGATGCGTTACGAATACCAGACTGCTCTCCGTCTTGACCCGTCAAATTATGAGGCCCGGTCTGCATTCAGCAGACTCCTGCGCGCCGATGGTTTCAGCGAGAATTATCTTGCGCAGATAAAATTCATTCGGGATAACGAGATTCTGAATAACGGAATCGACGCCTTAAAAAAACAGGGAATGTCTGTTGCTCCCGATGATGAAAGATTTGCGGCAATAAGGCTTTCCGACGCTGTCGAGGGCTACGAGTCGCTTCTGGAAAATACGCTGGCGTCAAAATGGAATGTCGCCCCGTTTTATCTGGATAAAACAAGATGGAATCTCGGCGTCTATTATATGTGCGGCAACGATGTAAATCCGCATCCGGAACTTACACGCATCATATCAGAGCAGCTTTCAGTTCTGTTCCGTGGACTTTCCGGGACAAGTGTCAGGGCTGTTACAGCCCCCGCGGCCGGTTACGGTGAGGCTTATTCCGATGCCCACAGTCGTGGCGACGACTATTTTATTCTTCTCAGTGCTGAAGAAACCGGGCGGGACTTGAAGATTTCCGCGGATATGTATTCTGCCAGAACAGGAGTCCCCGCGGAAAAATTCAGCGTATATAAAACTGGAAACAATTCCTACGCGCAGGCTCTTCTTTCTTTAAGACAGGGGATTCTGAATGTGCTGCCTGTCCGCGCGAGGCTTTTGGAGCGCAAGGGAAACGAGGTTCTTGTGGACATAGGACGCACGGAGGGGATTGTTAAGGATGCCAAATTCTCAGTCGTCCGTCGCGGAAGTGTAAGAACAGCCGACAGCGGAGTGGGGCTTGCATACAAGGCAGATGATCTTCTCGGAAGTGTTACCATTACAAAAGTCAGTGAGGATATTTCTGAGGGATTATTGAGCGACACAGGCTTTTATGACAGGGTGAACGCCCGTGACGAGCTGATTCTCGCCGAGTTTCCCAAAGATACTGAGGAATCCGCTTCATCTGTTGCCGGAGACTCTTCTCCGGCCGCTGACCAGAAAGGCCGGACCGGTGTGCAGAAGCAGGGGGCACTGAGAGGAGCAAATTCTTTTGCCGCAACGACTCCGGCGCTTATAGAAATGATTCGGAATATTTACTGAATTGTGTCTTTTTTAAGAATACTTATTCAATCGTGTATTGGTCAAGGCTTGAGTCAATCCATTGTTTTGCAAGTTCCGGAAAAGCGTCCTGCACTTCCAGAAAACATCGGATTGCCGCTTCATACTGTCTGCAAAAGTAGTAGCTTTCGCCAAGGTAGAATTCCGCGCGGGCTGTGGTTTCTGGCGTTCTGTGAACGCTAAGGTATTCCGTCAGAATTTTTACGCTCTCATCATATTTTTTCTGCGCAAGACCAGCCCTCAGTGTTTCAAACAAAATGTACTCATCTCCGCCGTCCGGGGAGAACATGTCCTCCTCAAAAAAATAGGGACTTTTAAAAGGAGATGCGGGCCTGCTGTAGCTGCGGCCCAGTTTTTTGGCCTCCTCGTTGGCCCTTCCGCTCATTTTCGTCCGTTCCCCGTCAAAGCCTAAAAGTATTCCGGGATTGGGGAGAGGCGCATTTCTGATGCCGCCCTCTGTGTATGAATCTTCTTTTTTTTGATCTGTAAAGGCCGGGTGTGTTTTTTCTGTCAGGTTCTCCTCGTCTTTTCTTGCTTCGTCCTCCGCTGCTTCCGTGCGGGCTGAATTCTTTTTTTCTTCTTTCTGTTCAAATGATTTTGGCGCCGGCACCTTGGGGCGCACTCCGCGGACTGTGGTGTTCATGCCGGGAATTACAGTCTTGTAGTCGCCATTTTCCGTTACCGCGATTACGGCGTAAAAGTAGTCATTGTTCTGCGTCAGTGTATCCGTGATCGAATTGGTGCCTGCTTTCACTTCCGATACGGGCATGTCTCCGGCAATTTCGCTGTAGCTGGTGAATGGTCTTGTTCCCCTGAATATTTTTGCTCCGGTAATTTTCGGGCTTGTCTTTACGGGAAATTCCCATGAAACCTCGATTGTCTTGTCGTGTCCCGCCTTTGCGCTTACGCTCACAGCCACCGGTCTCGGGTCTGCAAAAGTGGCCGCCATTGCCAATAAAACCAGAGAAAATAAAATAAAATTTTTACAGCGAAAATTCATACTTATAAATATCGGTATAATCTGCGTTAAGCTTAAAAAAATACCCGCCGCAGAGGCGGGTATTTTCAAGTCTTCTAAGGACTAGTCAAGAGCGTGGCCGGCTGAGCCGAATACGTTCTGGTTCTTTTCCATGTACATCTTCTTGAGTTCATCACGTGCAGGTCCGAGGTAGAGACGGGGGTCAAATACTTCGGGCTGCTCCGCGAATACGCGGCGGATGGCGGCAGTCATTGCAAGGCGTCCGTCTGAGTCAACATTGATTTTGCAAACGGCCATTTTTGCGGCTTTACGGAGCTGTTCCTCGGGAATTCCGACAGAGTTAGGAATCTTTCCGCCGTACTTCTCAATTTCCTGGACATAGTTTACGGGAACTGATGAAGAACCGTGCAATACAATCGGGAATCCGGGGATCTTCTGGGCAACGCCATCGAGAACGTCAAATGCCAGCGGCGGCGGAATCAAAACTCCGTCCTTGAGAGTGCACTGTTCCGGAGTGAATTTGCAGCGTCCGTGCGAAGTTCCGATAGAAATGGCGAGAGAGTCAACGCCTGTCTTCTTTACGAAGTCTTCAACTTCCTCAGGCTTTGTGTAGTGGCTCTCAGCGGCAACAACATCGTCCTCAACACCTGCGAGAACACCGAGTTCTCCCTCAACAGTAACATAGTCTTTCTGTGAGTGGGCGTAGTCGCAAACCTGCTTTGTGAGTTTTACGTTTTCTTCATATGGAAGAGCTGATCCGTCAATCATTACAGAAGAGAATCCGTTGTCGATGCAGTCCTTTGCTACCTCAAAGTTCGGACCGTGGTCCAGGTGGAGTACGATCGGAATGTCGCATCCGAGTTCGTGAGCGTATTCAACAGCACCGGCAGCCATGTGGCGCAGAATGTACTTGTCGGCATAAGCGCGGGCACCTTTTGAGACCTGAAGAATAACAGGTGACTTTGTTTCAACACAGGCCTGGATGATAGCCTGCATCTGTTCCATATTATTAAAGTTATACGCGGGAATTGCGTATCCGCCTTTCATGGCCATTTCGAACATGTGTTTTGTGTTCACAAGGCCGAGTTCTTTGTAACTAGTCATAATAACTCCTATAGTAAATTATTATAAAGAAAATAAACAATTTGTGCAAGTAAAAATCCAAAAACAGTCTTTTTATTTAAAATATGAAATACATGTTATAAATAAAAATTTTTTACATTTTTTTTATTTTCCTGTTGACACTTTTTCTGATATGTGATACATTCATTTTCACCGCCGCAGAGCAGTG
>CAYFWC010000040.1:0-10696 GCA_964346805.1 uncultured Treponema sp.
TAAACCTAGTCATCAGCTAGGAAGGCATATATAATGAGCCGTTATATGACTGCCGCAGAATGTATTCTGATATTAGCAAATAATTAAAAAAGTGTCAATACTTTTACGGGCAAATTCAGCATAAAAATATATTTTTTTACATTTCCTCCATCGCAAGCCGTGCGGCGGCCTGCTCCGCCTCTTTCTTATTCTTTCCGCTTGCCGGGCCGAATGTTCTTTCTCCCAGATGAATCACCATGTAGAAGGTCTGGTCGTGGTCAGGCCCCTCTTTCCCTACAAGCTCGTAGCGGGGAACTTTCTTGTATTTCTTCTGGAATTTTTCCTGAAGAAGGCTCTTGTAGTCAATGCCCGCCTTTTCCTTCTGCACGGAACGCACCGCCGGCACTATAAATTTCAGAACATATTTCTCAACGGCCTCATAGCCTGAATCCAGATAGTATGCGCCTATGACGGCTTCCATGCAGTCCGCGAGTATAGCGGGCTTGTGCCTGCCGCCGCTGACCTCCTCGCCTTTTCCCAGAACCAGCATTCTGTCAATGCCAAATTTGAGCGCAACGGGGGCAAGCGCCTTTTCGGAGACCACCTGCGCCTTTATGCGCGCCAGATCCCCTTCGGGATTCCCCGCCATGTCCTCATACAAAAAGGAGGCGGTAACAAGTCCCAGAACGCTGTCGCCCAGAAATTCCAGGCGCTCGTTGTTGCATCTCTTGTACTCCCTGCTCTCGTTTGAATACGAGCGGTGGTGAAAAGCCAGGTCCAGAATATCAAGGTCCGAGAATTTCAAGTCAAGCGGACGGCAAAAATCCAGCAGAGCCTTTCTTCGCTCCGGGCTGACAGCTTTTGTCCCGCGGAAAATTTCCATATATTTCTTCATAATCGCTTCACTTCAGTATACAGCAAATGGCGGCTCAAAACAAGAATTCAGCATAAAAAAAACACGGCGATTTTCAAAAGAAAACGGCCGTGTTCTGTGAAAACTAACTTCTTGAAACTATTCCAAGATTATTTTGACTGTGCAGACTTGATAAAATCGTATGCGTCCTGAACTGTCTCAAACTCATTGGCTTTTTCGTCAGGAATAGAAACTCCGAGTTCCTCTTCGATGGCGTAAACCAGTTCGTAGGTGTCAAGGCTGTCTGCGCCGAGATCTCCGCGGAATGATGAGCTCAACTGAATTTTGCACTCATCAATTTCGAGTTTCTCAGCGATGAGTTTTTTGATTTTCTCAAACAATTCGTCCATTTTAGTCTCCTAAAAAAAATTCTTTACGCGTTTGCAGGTGTAATAACCTGACGGCCGCGGTAAAAACCGCATTTCGGGCAAACGTGGTGCGGAAGCACGAGATTTCCACAGTTGTTGCACTGAACAAGCTGTGGAGCATCGAGATGCATGTTAATGTTTCTCCGTCTGCGAGTTACGGCTTTTGAAGTTTTCGCTTTAGGTACTGCCATATATTCAACCTCACTTAATGTTTTTACAGAAGTATCGGTTAAATATACCGCAAAACTACCTGTAGTGTCAATACATTATAGCAGAAATATTTTAAAAGTCAAGACATTTTTTAAAAAAATGTCAAAAAAAACTTATCCGGCAAATTTTCCCTTCAGAGCCTCTTCAACAACAGGCGGAACCATCTTGCTCACATCGCCCCCGTAGCCGGCCAGTTCTTTTATTGCCGAGGAGCGCACCGTAAAGTACTTCTGCTCCGTCGGCACGAAAAGCGTCTCCACGTCCCCGTCCAGGGAATGGTTCATGAGGGCAAGGTCAAACTCATAGGCAAAGTCGTTGGCGTTGCGGATTCCGCGGATCAGGACTTTTGCCCCGATTTTCTTTGCGTAGTTTACTACAAGAGTGTCGGCCGCATGCACCACCACATTCTTGTATTTTTCAGTCATTTTCTTGAGCATTCCAACTCGCTCGTCTGCCGTAAAAAGGGACGACTTGCCCGGATTCACGGACACCAGCACGTCGATGGTGTCAAAGAGGCGGCAGGCGCGATCGATGACATTCAGATGCCCGTAAGTGGGCGGATCAAAGGATCCCGGAAACACTGCTATTACCATGCCCTGCACTATAGCAGAAAAACCTTATTATTGCAAGGAATAAAATGCGTCCGACAGCCAACTTTCTCCTTGCTTTTTATAAATGCTTATGCTATAATTCCCCTGTTATGAAAAAGAATGCGTTTTTTATTTTCACCGCGGCGTGCCTGTCGCTCGCCCTCATGTCATGCAACTCCACAAAACAGGCGTCCGCACCGGAGGCTGCCGTCGCGGAGGCGGAGAATAATTTGGAGTACCAGCGTTCGACCAACAAGATAGAAGGACAGATGGTTTCCAGGGAGACTTTCAACGCCGACAAGAGCGCCATATTAAAGAAAATCGCCGAGCTCAACGAAATCATGGCAAAGAAGGACTATAACTCCTGGCTCAGATACATTGACCCCGCATCCAAGAACTACTGGTCAAATTCCTACACGCTTTTAAAGGCCTCGGAGAAACTTCCAAAGGAGTCCAAGGGAATAAAACTCCGCAATCTCAATGATTACTTCAACTATGTATTCATTCCGTCGCGCAAGGGCCGGCAGATTGACGAGATCCGCTACAACTCGGCAAAGTCCGTAAAGGCCGTCCAGATAAGCGAGATCGAGGAGGGAAAGACAAAGGCTACGGTTTACTACAATTTTATTAAGATTGACGATGACTGGAAGGTCGAGCTTCCCAACCTATAGATAAAACTTTTATGCATCTTTTATGTATTAGATTGATTAAATATTGCCGATAATATATAATAATTCTGTGTTAGCAGGATTCAGGAGACTTTATGAAAATGAATAAGATTTGTGCATTCTTCGCACTTGGTATGATGTTTGGCGCCGCGGCATTTGCGCAGCAGGAGGAGGAGACAACCGTAGAAGGCGAATACATGAGTTCCATGGACGATGTAGTCGTCTCGGAGCTTGCCAATTCAGATGAGATGGAAAACAAGCTCATGGCCCTCCAGTTCCTGGACGAAGCCGCCTCCAACGGAAGCGTCTCACCGGAAATGATGGTTTCTCTTGAGCGTCTTGCGGGCGAAGGTGTGAATACACAGAGCCGCACAAAGGGCCGCGTGGGAAACAACTTTCCTGAAGTCCGCCGCGAAGCCTGCCGCATTCTCGGAAAGGTAGGAACTGACGAGGCCGCCCAGACACTGAACAAGATTGTAAGGGCAGAAGGCCAGACAGGCGAGACGATGGTTCTCAACGCCGCAATTTATTCTCTCGGAGAAATAGGATACAACGAGAATGATGTCTCAACAAACACAATCGCTTTCTACTCAAACCGTTACCTGGTTTTAAATCCGGCAAACTCAAGTTCTCTTGCCCTTAATGTTGTAAACGCGCTGGAAAAACTTGCCGGCAACACAAAGGACAAAAAACCCGTAATTGACGCACTCCAGCGCATCGCGGGAAACACCGTAATCAACAGAAATGTCCGCACACGCGCAAAGGAAGTTCTTACGGATCTGCGCGGCTCCGATGACTCCGGCTCTAAAAAGTCAGCCTCAAAGAACGAGCGCTAGTCAGAAAGCACCGGAATAAAAAACCGCGCATCAGGGCGCGGTTTTCTTTTTATATTTTAGTCAGAACAAAGAATTTTGGGAGATGCGGGATTTGAACCCGCAACCTTCGGCTCCGGAGGCCGACGCTCTATCCAGTTGAGCTAATCTCTCGTAATTCGGATTTACATTATAAAGATTGAACCGATTTTGGTCAAGGTAATTTTATGGAAAATATTATTTTAGCCTCCGCTTCGCCCCGCCGTCAGGAAATTCTAAAACTCATGCACATACCATTTCAGGTAATAATCCCCGGCGTTGACGAAAGCCTCTATACCTCACGAAACGCCGCCGACCTGCCCGAGATTCTCGCAAAGGCAAAGGTCCAGGCTGTTGTCCGCTCCATGCCGCCCAAACAGGTAATTCCGTGGGTTTTAGGCGCGGACACACTTGTCGTAATGAACAACCGGATTTTCGGTAAGCCCAGGGACACGGACGAGGCCTTTGAATTTCTGAGCACGCTTCAGGACCACACACACCATGTAATCACCTCAATGGCGCTCTATAACGGACGGACCCACATTACTACTGTCCGCACCGCCGCCGCAAAAGTAACTCTTGCCCCCATGACAAGGGAAGAGATCGAGTGGTACATAGACACAGGCGACTGGCACGGAGCGGCCGGCGGCTACAGAATCCAGGGGCTCGCATCCTGCTTCATCAAGAAGATAGACGGAACAAATTCTTGCGTAGTGGGCTTGCCTATTTTTGAATTATATGATATGTTAAAGGAGCAAGGATATTCAATTATTGACTAAGGTCAATAGTTTCCTGCCGGAAAACGCGGCAATCGTTGATTAAGTGCGTTTCCCGAAATTCTCCGTAATGTTTTTAGTCATAATAACTTTACGAGTAACAGAGTTCGGTGTGAAAGTTTTATTTTACAATCTTTCACGGTGAAGGAGAACATCATGGCAGTAGTTACCATGAAGAGTTTGCTTGAGTCAGGCGTTCATTTCGGCCACCAGGTAAAGCGTTGGGATCCGCGTATGTCAAAGTACATTTTTGGCTCACGCAACGGAATTCACATTATTGACTTGCAGAAGACAATCGCTGCAATCAAAGACAGCTACGAGGCAGTTCGCAAAATCGCAGCCTCGGGAAAATCGGTTCTTTTCGTAGGAACCAAAAAGCAGGCGCAGCAGGCCATTCAGAAAGAGGCGGAGCGCTGCAACCAGTTTTATGTAAACAACCGCTGGCTTGGCGGTATGCTTACAAACTTCTCTACAATCAAAAATTCACTTCAGCGTCTCAAGAAAATCGAGAAGATGGAAGTAGACGGAACTTTTGACAATCTCACAAAGAAGGAAGTCGCCGGCCTCCAGAAGGAAAAGGCAAAGCTCGAGAAGAACCTTGGCGGTATCAAAGAAATGAAGAGTCTCCCCGGAGCCATCTTCGTTATCGACACTAACAAAGAGCAGATCGCCGTGGCAGAGGCTCACCGCATGGGCATTCCTGTAATCGCTGTAGTTGACACAAACTCCAACCCGGAGGGAATCGACTACCCTATTCCGGGCAACGATGACGCTATCCGCGCAATTTCCCTGTTCACTTCTATCATCGCAAACGCTGTAATGGAAGCCAACAACGAGGAAGGTCTTAAGATCATCGAGAGTCTCGGCGACGAGGACGATGTTCAGACTGACGCAGCCGTTAAGCACAACGATGTTGAGATTGACGACTATTCAAACTATCAGCCGACAGAGCCCAAAGAAGAGGATGTCAAGGCCGGCGAAGAAGATTCAGCCGACAACATGGTTGACGAAGACAAGCTGTATAAATAAGGAATTTTAATATGGAAATTAAAGCATCTGACGTAAAGACTTTGCGTGAGACTACCGGTGCCGGTATTCTCGAATGCAAGAAGGCCCTTACAGAAGCAAACGGCGATCCTAATGAAGCGGCCAAGATTCTGAAGGAAAAAGGTCTTGCCGCTGTTGCAAAACGCGGTGAGCGCGCGACATCTGAAGGACGCATTTTTGTACGCCGCGACGGAAACAAGATTGCTATGATCGAAGTTACCTGCGAGACAGACTTTGTCGCAAAGAACGCTGACTTTATCGCGCTCGGCGAAAAGCTCCTCGACATAACACTTGCCAAGGGATACACTCAGGTTGAGCAGGAGCACAAAGACTTGCTTCTTGACCTCGCCACCCGTATCCGCGAGAACATGTCCGTTGCAAAGGTAACAGTTGTAAATGTTCCGGACAACGCTGTTGCCGCGACATACATTCACTCTGACTTTAAGACAGGCTCAATCGTTGTAGTAAAAGGCTCAACTTCTGACGAGGTTAAGACTTTTGCCTATGACTGCTGTCTCCACCTTGCAGCCTTTACTCCGGCCTATCTCTACCAGAATGAAGTTCCGCAGTCTTACATTGACGAGCAGACAGAAATCTTCAAAGCACAGATGGCCCAGGATCCTAAAATGGCTTCCAAACCTGATAATGTTAAGGAAGGCATTCTCAAGGGCAAAATCAACAAGCACCTTGCTGAAATCTGCTTTGTTGACCAGATGTTCGTAAAAGATGACAAGGTATCTGTTGCAAAGAAAATCGAGGAAGTCGGCAAGGCTGCCGGTGCCAAGATTGAATTTGGCGACATAGTACTTGACGTTCTCGGAAAGTAAATGAATTAACCGCGCGGTTATTTTCCGCGCGGTTACATAACCTATACAGTTATATATATATAACCCTTACAAATAGGAGAAAATGAATGGCTGCTAGTGAAAAAATGGAAAAAACCATTGCGGCACTGAAGGATTCTTTTAACGCAATTAGAACAGGACGCGCAAGCGCCGCTATTTTTGACAAGGTCCGTGTTGACTATTACGGACAGAAGTCACCGTTAAGTCAGGTGGCTACAATTTCAATTCCCGAGGCCCGCTCTGTTATTATCAATCCTTTTGATAAGTCTCTCATCACAGAAATTGAAAAGGCCATTCTTACCGCAGATTTGGGACTGAACCCGTCAAACGACGGCAAGGTTATCCGCATTGCGATACCGCCGCTTACCGCCGACCGACGCAAGGACTTAATCAAGCAGGCTAAGTCGACGGCAGAAAACTTCCGCACGACAATCCGCAACATCCGCCGTGATGAGAACGATTCTCTCAAAAAGAGCCAGAAGGCGGGAGAGATTACTGAGGACGAACTAAAAACTCAGGAAAACGACTTGCAGAAAACCACCGACAAGTTTATCGCGGAAATCAATTCAATCTACGAAGCAAAAGAAAAGGAAATAATGGACTGATGGACGCAGCCTCATCCGGACTTCCTCTTCATGTTGGAATCATTATGGACGGCAACGGCCGCTGGGCCCAGAACAAGGGACTTCCCCGTACAGCCGGCCATAAGGAGGGATTGGAAGCCGCAAAAAGAATCGTGCGGGCAGCCGCAGATCTTGGAATCAGATACGTTACTCTATACACTTTCTCCACTGAAAACTGGAAACGCACACAGGAAGAAGTCGGCTATTTAATGGGGCTCATAAAGGGCCACCTTCGCGCGGAATTCGCATTCTACAAAGAAAATCAAATCAAAGTCGGATACATAGGAGACCTTGAGGGACTTCCGAAAGATGTCCAGGCAGAAATCATAAATGTTCAAAAGGACACGGCTCATTTTACAGGAACAACAGTCGTGCTCGCAATCAACTACGGAAGCCGCGACGAGATTACGCGCGCCGTAAACAAAATGCTTTCGGAAAAAATAACTCACATTGACGAAAAGAACTTCTCGAGATATATGGACATTCCCTCGCTGCCCGATGTGGATCTTTTAATACGCACAGGCGGAGAGGAAAGACTGAGCAACTTTTTATTGTGGCAGACGGCCTACGCTGAATTTGTTTTTTCAAAGACTTTATGGCCGGACTACAACGCAGACGAGTTTAAAAAAGATATAATGGAATTTGAGGGGCGCAACAGACGCTTTGGCGGCGTAAAAGACGGCGAGGCAAAAGCCCAAAAAGGAGCGGCAAAATGAGTAAATTGGTACAACGACTGACAATATTTTTTGCAGGTGTACCTGTTATTTTAGGATTGGTCTATATTTCTGCCCTTCACTATCTGCCCTTTAATCTTTTGATAATCTTTGTATCCGCCTTTGCCACTTACGAGCTCAGTATTATGTTCGGCACTAACGAAGAGACAATCTCACGCCCGCTCCTGGTCCTCCTCTCGGCCTTGATTCCTCTTGCGGAATACACGGACATTTACCTGAAAACGGGTTGTCTTGCCATAATTGCACTGGTTACCGCAGTCTTTATAATCTTTACTTTTGAGATTTTTTCCGCAAAGGACTTTGTCATGAGCAACGCGCGGATTGCCCGTTCAATCTGCGCCGTTCTGTATGCGGGTTTTTTACCCAGTTTTATAACCCGTCTTTCTTATCGAAAAACGCCTTTTGCCTATATAGCGACATTCCTGGTGATTGTGTTTATAAGCGACAGCGCCGCCTGGCTTTTTGGCATGCTCTTTGGTAAGGGCAACCGCGGTAAAATTGCCGCCAGTCCGAACAAGAGCATTGCGGGCTTTATCGGAGCATACCTCGGAAGTTTTGTTTTTGCTCTCATCATGACTTATATTTTTAAGGACAGCTTTACCGAACCGGCGCACACATTCAGAATTGTCAAAGTGGCACTTCTGTCTGTTGTCGTCTGCTCTGCGGCGATTATCGGAGACCTTGCCGAGAGCGTCTTTAAGAGAAGTGCGGAGGTTAAGGACAGCGGAAATATTGTTCTGGGACGCGGAGGCGTTTTGGATTCTGTGGATTCAATTCTTATGGCCGCACCATTTTATTATTTTTTGACGGAATTCCTGTTCAAATAGAGAAATATGAAAAAAGTTTTAGTCTTAGGTTCTACAGGTTCAATCGGAACCAGCACTCTTGACTTGGCCAGACGACACGGAGATCTTTTTACGGTTTCCGGCCTTCAGGCAAATTCTTCCAAAAAGGAAGTGGAGGCGCTTGCCGCTGAGTTCAAGTGCGGCTACACACTGACACAGTCAGACGGAATAGAAGGCATTGCGCGTCTTTTGGACAATACGAGACCTGACATTGTCGTAAACGGAATTGCCGGAGCGGCCGGTCTCTTGCCCAGCAAACTTGTTTTGGAGCGTGGAATAAACCTCGCTCTGGCAAACAAGGAGACTGTCGTAATGGCATGGCCGCTTGTAAAGGCGCTTGCCGACAGGACGGGAGCTTCTATCATTCCTGTAGACAGCGAGCACTCGGCAATTTTTAATCTGATTCATTTTTGCGGCGGGAATAATTTAGAAGAAATAGTAATTACTGCCAGCGGCGGGCCGTTTAGAAACTACAGCCGTGAACAGCTGGAAAAAGTTACCCTTGCGGATACACTCAGGCATCCGACATGGAAGATGGGAAAAAAGATTACGGTTGACTCCGCCACCCTTGCAAACAAGGGACTGGAAGTGATTGAAGCCCGCCGACTCTTTAACATGCCGGCAAAAAACATAAGCGTTGTGGTTCATCCGGAAAGCCTTATCCACTCGCTTGTAAGAACAGACGACGGTATTCTCTATGCACAGATAAGCGATCCCGACATGCGCCACCCTATTATGGGCGCACTCTGCTGGCCTGAATACAGGGACTCCGGACTGGAAAAATTCTCTCTTGCAGGACACAATATGTCTTTTTACGAGCCGCGCCGGAAAGATTTTCCCCTGCTGGATCTTGCGACCGCCGCGGCGGAAAAAGGCGGCTCCTGCACAATCGCATTCAATGCGGCTGATGAGATTGCGGCGCACGCATTCATAGACGGAAAAATTGGTTTCCTGCAGATTGCGGACATAGTGGAAAAAACCCTTTCGGAAGATTGGAGCGGAGAACCGACAGACTTTGATGATGTTTTTGACGCGGATAAAAGAGCCAGAAGCGTGGCAGAGGAATTCTTACATTGACAATAATACTCGGCTTACTGATACTGGATTTTCTCGTTTTTTTTCATGAACTGGGACATTTTTTAGCCGCCCGTCTTTGCGGAGTTACGGTAGAATCCTTTTCTATAGGAATGGGTCCGGTTCTTCTGCACAAAAAAATAGGCGGGACAGACTACCGCATTTCACTTTTGCCCGTGGGCGGCTACTGCGGAATGAAGGGCGAAACTGAATTTTCAAAGGCCGTGGAAGAAGGTCTTGGCTATGTGCCCGGCGAGAAAGATTCCCTTTACGGAACATCTCCGCTAAAGCGCGCCCTGATTGGTTTTGCCGGTCCATTGTTCAACTTAGTCTTTGCCTTTATTGCCGGTACAATTATATGCATTACCGGCTACACTTACTATACACGGAGTGCGGTTGTAGATATTCCGGAGGACAAAAACTTTGTCTCTCCGGCGCGCGAGGCGGGGATTCTTAGCGGAGACCTGATAACGGAGATTGCAGGACATAAAATCAGCGACTTCAGCGACATATACGAACAGGTATCGCTTCGCGGCGGAGAGACAGTTGAAGTTGTCGTAATGAGAAAAGACGGAGACGAGAACAAAAAACTCATTTTCAGCGTTCCCCTGATGCTTGACAAAAAGCATGGCAACGGAATTCTTGGAGTGCAGTCAACCGGCGGCGTCATTGAAAAAAAAATTGAGGGCAAGTCATTCTTTCCGGCTCTTGGCCAGGGCTTTTTGAACACAGGAAAACTGATTGGGCAGACTGTAAAAAGTCTCGGTATTTTATTTAAAGGCATTGATGTTACAAACGCGGTTTCAGGTCCGGCACGCATCTCCTCAATGCTCGGAGAAAGCGCGAAGGAAGGTTTTTCCGCCGGCTTTAAGACAGGCCTTGTAGTCGTGATGCAGTTTCTGGCCCTGATAAGCATTTCTCTTTTTATAATGAATCTGCTCCCGATTCCTATTCTGGACGGAGGCATTATTCTCTTTGCAATGATTCAGACTGTAACAAAAAAACAGATTCCGCCGAAAATCCAGTACAGAATACAGGTTGCGGGATTTGTAATTATAATGATGATTTTTATGATAGGCGTAAGCGGAGATATAAGATATTTTTGGAATAAAGGGGTAAGATAAAAACTGCTAAAATACCGCACTTTTTATCTTGCTCAAGTTTGCGTCGCAA
>CAYFWC010000041.1:0-9700 GCA_964346805.1 uncultured Treponema sp.
AAGCACAGTTAATAAGGAAGTTCGCAACGCGAACTTGCAGATAAAAAAGTGAACACTATTTTGTGAACTTTTTTATCACACCTCCTTACAATATTATAGAAAAAAAACTGTAATTTTGCAACAGAAAAAAGGAGAGCGTCATTCCCCCTGCCATCTAATGATTTTACTTTTTTTAACTGATTTCTAACATAAAAAACCGCACTTATCTTTTTTTTATCTGTATAATGAAAGTATGGATACAAAAACAGTTGTCGGTATTGTACTTCAGACGCTCGGAAGTCTGGCCTTTCTTCTGGTCAGTATGGAAATGATGAGTTCCGGTATTCAGAAATCCGCCGGAAGCAGACTTGAAAAAACTCTGTCTTTTATGACAGGTAACAGGTTCGCCGGTCTCTTTACCGGCCTCTTGCTGACCACAATAATTCAGTCTTCTTCTGCAACCACTGTAATTGTAGTTTCTTTTGTAAACTCCGGCCTGCTTACACTGATGCAGGCAATTCCTGTTATATTTGGGGCGAATATCGGAACTACGGTAACAGCCTGGCTGGTCGCGCTTTTCGGATTTAACTTTAAGATTTCCGCTTTTGCCATACCTCTTTTCGGACTCGGCTTTTTAATCAGCAGAATCAGGAACGGAAAATATTCAGGTGCCGGACGGGCAGTGGAAGGCTTTGCTCTCCTTTTTCTTGCCTTAAGCTGGCTGAGCGGTGCGGTTACTCTTTCGGCCGACTCTCTCACCTTTCTTCTAAAAATCCAGCAGCTGGGAATGTTTACAGTTCCTGCCGCCGCTTTAATAGGCATTCTTCTTACGGCTCTTATCCATTCTTCGTCAGCTCTTACGGCTATTGTCATTACCCTTGCGCATCAGGGCCTTCTTACATGGGAGTTTTCTGCCGGAATGGTTATAGGCGCAAACATAGGAACTACCATTGATTCTGTTCTTGCCGGAATGGGGGCAAATACAAATTCAAAAAGAACTGCCTTCTGTCATGTAGTATTCAACTGTATCACGGCTCTATTTGCACTTATTCTGATCAAGCCCTTTACAACTTTCATTGATTATATTGTGCCGCTAAAACCGGAAGAAAATATGGCGTATCATATTTCAATGCTTCATACCTGCTTTAATCTGGGCGGAACATTGATTTTTATTCCTTTCATAAAGCAGTTGGCCGCAATGAGTTCCCGCTTTATAAAAGACACGGACGAAAAGAATGAGGAGACTTACACTTTTGAAATAAATATTCAGTCTGTACAGGCATCTCCGCTGTCTCTGATTCTAAAGGTCCGCTCTGAAGTCTCAAAGATGGCAAAAATCACTCTAAGAATGTTTGACAGTCTAAAAGATGGCCTGGGCAAGAACCACGAGAATTTTCTTCATACAGGATACTACTCCCTTGCCCATGACGAGTCATATCTGGATTCTATGCAGGAAGAACTTACAAAAGCCCTTCTGAATATATCTTCTGTGGATTTGAGTGAAGAACTCCATGGAGAGGCAAATAATCTTATAACGGTTATCACTGAATTGGAGTCGCTGAGCGATAACTGTATGGATATAGGCGTCGCCGAAAGTAAAATCCTCGGCAAGAATTATACTTATCAGGAAAATGACTTTAAGCGCCTTTATGATTACCTTGACCTTGCTTCCCAGAGTGCGGCTTTTGTCGCGGAAAGATTCGGTACGAAACTTACGGAAAGGGACATTGCGTTTGCCGAGACTCTTGAGAATGAGATTGACGCAGAACGGCATTCGCTGAAAAAACTGGCCAAGACGCGGCTTGAAAACGGTTGCAATGTAAAGGCGGAACTTCTGTATCTTGACCTTGCCCGAAAAATCGAGCGGATTGGAGACCATTCGTATAATATAATTATGGTTATGGCAAGGCAAAGACTTCAGCAGGTCGAAGAAAAGAAAGACAGATTTGCGTACTAAAAGATTTTTAACTGTTTCTTAACACTTCTTTTACCGGATTTTAACGGCGGTTTTTTATCATTTTCTTATATGAGAATAATAAAAAGCAAAAAGAACTTTCTGACAACTTCTGTTTTTCTTGCACTTACCGTAGTGCTCTTTTTTTTACCGACAGGCTTTGAGGGGGCGCATCAGTTTCGAGAGGCTGTGAAATGCAGGGCTCTGGTTCTGGAGACTGACAATTCTCGCTTTATAGATACAGGGTTGATAAGAACAGGGCAGCAGGTTTGCCGTGTACGGTTTTTGTCCGGTCGCTTTAAGGGAAAAGAGGCTGAGGGCTGGAATATGCTTGGAGGCTCTTTAAGTCAGGACAAGGTTTTCAATGTCGGAGACAAGGCTCAGGCCCTGGTTCAGTTTGAGGAAGTGGCAGGCGGAGAGATTGACGGACGCTACAATCTGCTTTCCGTTAATCTGATTGATTATTACAGGCTGAATCATGAGATTCTTTTAGCACTTGCCTTCGCCTCATTTCTTGTAATCTTTGCCGGCAGCATGGGAATGCGTTCTGTTCTTTCCTTTGTAATCTCGATTCTTGTTTTGTGGAAGATACTTGTTCCGCTTTATTTAAAGGGTGTGAACCCTATGCTCGCCGGTCTTGCGGTTACAGCAAGTCTTACCTTTGTCATTATTTCCCTGGTCTACGGTTTTGACAGGCGTACACAGAGTGCGGTTTGCGGCGCAATGCTCGGTGTGATTTTTTCTGCGATTCTTAGTCTTGTTACTACAAGGGTATTCAAAATCCATGGAGCGGTAATGGCTCACTCGGAGAGTGTCTTGTATTCCGGATTTGAGTTTTTGAATCTTACGCAGATTTTTGTATCATCTGTATGTGTGGGGGCGGCCGGCTCTATTATGGATTTGTCTGTGGACATTACAAGCGCAGTGAATGAGGTTGTCCGTCACTGCCCCGGCATTGCAAGAAGAGACGCTGTTAAAAGCGGAATGGCGGTTGCCCGCGCCGCAATGGGAACTATGACCACAACGCTTTTGCTTGCGTATTCCGGCGGTTCAGTCGCTCTTTTAATGACCTTTATGGCTCAGGGAACTCCGCTGTATAATATCTTGAACAACAATATGGTATCGGCGCAAATTATAAATACGGTTGCCGGCTCTTTCGGCCTTGCGACAGCGGCTCCCTTTACCGCAGTCTGCGCCGGAGTCATACTTGCGCGCGGCGGAAAAAAACAAGGAACCTGTAAAACTTGCGGTTTTTAGGGGCACCTATACATTTTCCGCCGTAACTTTTTGAAGAATTTTCCTGCGCTCTCTATGAATTATTATTCCGGCTTTTTTATCCACTTGTTGTAGATTGCGTCAACAATGACACTGATTGCGTTGTCGCCGGAAACATTGCAGGCTGTTCCAAATGAATCCTGTGTAATGTAAAGTGCCACCATCAGCGCGCAGATTGGACCGTTTGGGTCTCCGGCTTCTTTTCCGAATACAAGATAAAGGAAGGGAAGTGCGGTCATTATTGAGCCGCCCGGCGCTCCGGGAGAAGCAATCATTGCGATTCCAAGCGTCATGATAAAGGGAATTATAATTCCAAGATGAATGGGAATCCGGTGCATCATGCAGACGGCTGTGGCGCAGGCTGTAATTGTAATCATCGAGCCGCACATATGTATGTTTGCGCACAGCGGAACAACAAAATTTCTTATCTGAGAGCAGACTCCGTTTTTCTCCGCGCACTTCAGGTTTACGGGAATTGTCGCCGCCGAGGACTGGGTTCCGATTGCCGTAAGGTATCCGGGCAGCTGGTTTCTCATAAGCGCAAAGGGGTTCTTTTTACTTATGCTTCCCGCAATCAGGAACTGGGCAAAAAGATAAAGTAGGTGCATTATAATTACAACGAGGAATACTTTCCACAATATGCCGAGAATTACAAAAGTTTTTCCGCTCCATGTCATATCTGTAAAAGTTCCGCAGATGTAGAGGGGAAGAAGCGGAATAATGCTTGTATTAAGCACTTTGCTGATTATTGCGGAGAAATCTTTCATACCGTCGTAAAGGGTAAAGCCGATGCTTTTTCCTTTCATTGCGGAAAGAGATATTCCCAGAATAAAGGCAAGGATTACGGCGCTAAAGGTGTCAAATACCGGCGGAATGCTTATCTTAAAAAACGGAGCCAGCGAATTTTCTTTGGTGGCGGCAATTTTTTCCAGTGCGCCGGCACTTATAAAAGACGGAAAAACAGTATCGGACACAATGAAAGAAATTGTGCCGGCAATAAGTGTCGAGCCGTAAGCCAGCAGTGCCGTAATAAGCAGGAGTTTCCCCGCGCCCTGAGACAGGTCTGCAATGCCCATTGTTACATAGGCTATAATCATAAGCGGAATGATAAACTTTAGGTAAGTGCTGAAGATGCCTGAGGCGGTTATAATTGCGCGGCAGACCGGTTCCGGAAAGAAACTTCCCGTAAGAATACCGAGTGCAATTGCGATTATCATTTTTAAAACCAGATTAACTTTTCTCATAAAAACCTCTGGCATAGATTATAACATATTTTTAGAGATTATGAAATTATAATTTCTTTTTTTATCGCGGGAGGCAGAGTATCGCCGTAAAAATCTTGTTCTTGTATCTATTTTTTAATATGAAAGAGAAACGCTGTGTTTTTTCGCAGGGGTACGGACTCTCTTTAGCCCGATGCCGTGCTTTTAGAATAGACAATGTTCATAAGCAAGATATTCTTTTCCTGCAAATTTTGCCGGAAAACCTGCAAATTTTGCCAGGACTTGCCTTTTTGTGAACTTTTTCACTATATTAGAGGAACTTATGAATACCAAATACTTGAAGCAAATCTTAACGATTGCTATCCCCATCACTTTGGGGAACATCATCAACCAGATTCAGATGCTCACAGACCGCGCTTTTTTGGGACACGTTGACCCCTTGTATATGAGCGCTCTTGGAAATGTAAGTACCCCTGTTTGGACAACAATGTCATTTTGTTTTTCTCTTACAGTCGGAGCATCAATCATCATCAGTCAGAAGGTTGGAGCTAAGCAGACAGACCAGTGCGAGAGTTACGCGGCTTCTCTGTTAAAATGGATTAATGTTCTGCCAGTCCTTCTCTTTCTCTTTTGGTTCTTCTTTGGAAAAACCGTTCTTATAAGAATGGGTGTTTCAGAGAATGTTCTTCCTATGTGTCTTGAATACATGTATTTCTTTTTGCCCATTTTCCTTGTAGTAGGAATTGAGGCGGCGACAATGGTAATCATGCAGACTTCAAACTACACAAAGCCGCTTGTCTACTTTGGTGTGGTTCGTTCTCTGCTCAATGTATTCCTGGACTGGGTAATGATTTTCGGTAAATTGGGATGCCCCGCGATGGGAATTAAGGGCGCCGCAATTGCAACTACCATTTCGGAATATGTGGGCGTAATCTTTGCTACTTTCGTCTTTGTAAAGAGCAAGAAACTGTTTACGCGCCCGCGCCTGATTTCGGTAATAAAGGCTTCCCCGATTCCTTTTATCAAATCCGCAAAACTGGGTATAAACACAGCGCTTGAGGACTTTTTGTGGAACCTCGGAAACCTTGTTCTGATTGCGCTCCTGAACACAATCAATGAGGAGGCGGCCGGTATTTACACTATGATATTCGGAATTGAAATTCTTGTTGTAGTTGTAGTAGGTTCAATCGGAAACGCCACCATGACTTTGACCGGAGAGGCAACAGGAGCCTGTGATGCGGGAAAGTTCAAGGGAGTCTGCCATATGGCAATGTTCCTTTCGGTGGCATGCTCGCTTGTCATGCTTTTAATCTGCGTAATCATGCCTCAAAGAATATTGAGCATTTTTACCAATGACCAGATTCTGGTGGTTTCCTGCGGTATTTATCTGCTCTTTATGTGCTTGAACCTGTTCTCAAAGAGCGGAAACATTATCATAGGAAACGCAATCCGCGGAAGCGGAGACCCCGGCTGGATGTTCAAGACTCAGATTCTTGGAACAATCTTTGTGATTTCATTTGCATTCCTCTTTGTAAAGGGATTCAATTTTGGAATTGCCGGCGTCTTCCTTGCAGTTATGGCCGACGAGTTTGTCCGCTGCATAATCAACTTCCTGCGTGTGCGCTGGATTTTAAAAAAGATCTGACTTTAACTGCGCGCGGACTAATTTTTGGTTAGTTCGCGCGCACGGTCAAGGGCCCCGTTAATATTGTCAAAGATGTTCTCGCGGCCAATCTTTTCCGCAATTCCCATCTTTTCGCACAGCATATAAGGCTGTGTATGGATTCCTGAAAGTACAATCTTAATGCCGTTCTGGTCGCAGACGCTCTTTAACTGCTCGAGCGCGCGAACTCCGCCGGCATCCATGTAGAGAGTGTTCCGCATTCTTAAAATCAGTATCTTGTAGTTAAGGCCGGCGCGTTCTGCCGCCATTTCAAATTTTCTGACTGTTCCGAAAAATAGCGAGCCGTCAATCTCATAGACAACAACATCTTTTGGAAGCTCAATATGCTCTGTGTTTCCGTCTCCTGTAATTCCTGTAACGATTGTGCGCTGACCCGACTGAACTTCCGACAAGTCACTCATCTTTTTAATAAAGAAGAATGCGGCGAACACAAGGCCTATTCCGATTGCGTAGGTCAGATCCACAAAAACCGTAATCAGGAATGTTACGGTCAGAACGCAGATGTCTGATTTTTGCCCTTTCAGCAGGGCGCGAATTGCTGGAAGCCCCGCCATATTCCATGCAACGGAAATAAGCACGGCGGCAAGGGCCGCCATCGGAATGTATTCAACATATTTTCCGAAGAAAATCATTATCAGCATAAGAACTACCGCATGAACCATGCCGGCAACAGGAGTGCGTCCTCCGTTCTTAATGTTTGTCGCTGTTCTGGCTATGGCACCTGTCGCCGGAAGACCTCCGAAAAGAGGGCTTAGAATATTCGCTATTCCCTGACCAATCAGCTCATCGTTTGAATTGTGCTTTGTTCCGATCATACCGTCGGCGACGACGGCGGAAAGAAGAGACTCGATGGCGGCAAGAACTGCAATGGAGCAGGCTGTGGGAAACACATCCACTATTGTCTGAAGTCCCAGTGCCGGTAACTGCGGACGGGGCAGTGTTGATGGAATTGTGTAGCGGTCACGGATAATATCCGTGTGCAGGTCCGTGCAGTTTGAGATAATTATATTCGCTACAGTCGCGAGAATTATTACGATTAGGGAGCCGGGGATTTTCTTTGTAACACGGGGCCAGAGAAAAATTATGAGAAGCGATATTGCCGCCATCGCAAAGGCGTACCAGTTTATGGTTGAGAAGGTTCTGGCATAAGCCATGATTTTTCCGGCAAAAGTTCCGGGGAGTTTTCCCGTTGTAAGACCTAAGAAGTCTCCAATCTGCCCGGCCGCGATTGTTACCGCGATACCTGCCGTAAAGCCTGTTACAATCGTGTACGGAATGAATTTTACAAGTCCGCCCATCTTAAAGACACCTAGCAGGACAAGGATAATTCCGGCAAGAAGTGTGGCGGTTGCAAGTCCGGTCATTCCCAGCTGCGGATTATTAACAATCTTATAAATGATTACAGTAAAGGCTCCTGTAGGACCGCCAATCTGGCATCTGGTTCCGCCAAAGGCTGCGATACAGAATCCGGCGATAATTGCCGTGTAAAGTCCTGTCTCCGGACTGCAGCCGGAGGCGATTGCGAATGCGATTGAGAGCGGCAGAGCCACAATTCCGACGATGATGCCTGCAATAAAATCTGTCATAAAATTTTTTGCATTGTAGTTTTTGATTGAATTGAATAATTCCGGTTTGTACATTTTTCTAGAATTCCTTTTGTATTTATTCTTGATATTTTTTGTTAAAGAATTTTGCGGATTCCGCGCGGAAATTTTCCCTGCAGGATCTGGAAATAGGAATGATATCCCCGTTTTCCATTGAGATGCTTGTCCCGCTAATGGAAATAATTTTCTTGATGTTTACCATATAACTTAAATGTGGAATTGCGAATCCTTCCGGCTCAAAGACCGGTGCGAGATCCGTGAGTTTTTTCCGGCTGAAGATTTTTGCGTCCTCTTTATAAAGGGGGCATTTTCTTGAAATAACAGCGAGTGTCCCGTGTTTTTGTTTTTCCAGATAAAGAATGTCTCTTATTGAGACAAGGGCTGGTTTTGTGTCTATCACAAGCTCAGCAGTCTTGTCTTCCTTGCGCCTTTTCATTTCCGCGAGAATGTCAGTAACTGTCTGTTCTATTCTTTCTTTAGAATCTGTCTTTAAAATATAACGGTACGGTTGAACTTCAAAGTGCTCGACCTGGGGCCTTACGACGGCGGAGCAGAAACATAAGACTGCGTTTATATTTACCTTTCTCAGCTCGCGTGCCGTTTCAAATCCGCCCATCAGGTTCATCTGCATGTCGATGATTAAAATGTCGACGGGAACCTTGTTTTCCGACAGAAAATCGATTCCCGAGTGAAAGGATATGATGTCCATTGAGTTGTCAAATTCTTTGTTTTGCGTAACAAAGTTTGTCATGCGGTTCAAGTCATAACTGTCGTCATCAACAATTGCAATGGTGTACATAGGGTAGAAAATTATACAGGAAATTCAGTATTTTTGCAACAGCAATGTAAAATTTGCCGGAAAAACTGCAAATTTTGCCTGTATTTTTCTTATAACCGGATTCTATATGTTATAATAGAAATATGAAAAGAAATACTCTGATTTTTGTTTTTGTTATGTTTGTGCTGTCTTTTTCCTTTGCGGAAAAAGTAACCGTGTATATCGGGGCCGGTTCTTCCTGGGTAAAGAGAGCGCCTCAGTGTGCCGTTTGGATTGAGGAAAAGGACGGGGCTTTTGTTGACACCCTGTATGTTACAAAAAGTGCTAATTCAAGGCTGTGGAAATTCTCTCCCAAAGAAGGCCGCCCGGAATCCCTTCCTGTCTGGTATCATGCGAGCGGCGTAAATCCCGCCATAGGGAGTGAGAAAAAATTTGACGCTGTTTCCGGAGCGACTCCAAAACAGGGACTCCAGTGTCAGAAAGAGGTTTCCCTCGAAAAAGGCAGGACTTACAGAATCCGTGTCGAACTGAACCAGAGTTTTGACTATAACAGTTTATGGACAAAAAAGAATTCTGGGGTAAACGGACAGCCTTCCATTATATATGAGGCAAGGTTTACCGCGGCGGATAGTATTCCTGAAGTTGAAATGCACATGCTCGGTCTTGGCTCTGTAGACGGAAGCGACGGTGACATTCATATTGGACAGAATGATTTTCTTACAAGCGCAGATAGAATTGCGGATAAAATTTATATAACTTTTAACTGATTGATAGTTGGGGCTGTCTTATGAACCCGTTTCTTTTTTACCATACAATGTTTGTTTTTTCCGTGATGCTGACCATGATCTATATATTCAAATGGCACAGGCATTATTCCACGGATTTCTCACTGTTGTTTATTTTTATACCGATTGAAAATCTGGGCTACCTTCTTCTGGCTCAGTCTCGTAGCCTTGAGGCCGCCATCATGGCAAACAAGGTGATATATCTGGGCGCTTCTTTTTTAAATGTGTTCCTTATGCAGGCTATTTATTGTCTGTGCCATATTAAGGTAAAGAAAATATTCAATATTATTTTCTATCTTATAAGCATGATTATCTGTACTTCGGCACTGACTGTGGGACAACAGCATTTCTTTTATAAGAGTGTTTTGAACGGATACTATAAAAGTACAGTCGAAAAATACCCGAGAATAAAGAGGGT
>CAYFWC010000042.1:0-9576 GCA_964346805.1 uncultured Treponema sp.
CTAAAGAGCATCGTAGGCTCTTCTCTGAAAATAAGCTTCTAGTCTGAGTAATTTGACTCTTCGGGGGCGCTCAACAGAGCGCCCCTTTTTTATAATTCCACGATAAAGCATGCGCCCTTTTTTCCGTCTTTACGGCCTGTGCAAGTAATCTTTCCGCCGTGAATCTCCGCAATGTGCTTTGTAATCGCAAGCCCGAGACCTGTTCCGCCCATCTCACGGCTGCGGCCTTTGTCCACCCTGTAAAAGCGTTCAAAAACTCTGTCCCTGTCCGCCTCGGAAATACCATGCCCGTTGTCCTCTATAATAATTCTTGTCCTTTTGCCTTCCCATTCCAAAAGACAGAAAACCTCGGACCCCTCGGGACAGTATTTTATGGCGTTGTCCACAATGTTTCCAATCGCCTGACTTATCAGTTCTGGGTCCAGTCTTTTTATTCCGCCGGCGCCGCTAAACTGAAGTGCTATGTTCTTTTTCTCCGCCTGCGGCCTAAAAGCCTCAATCAGATTTTTGAGCAGTTCCGCCAAGTCGCAGTCAACTCTTCTGTCCTCAAAGGACTCGTCTTCCAGGCGGCTCAAAGAAAGCAAGTCGTCAATAATCGCGTTAAGCCTGTCCGTCTGCTGAATAATAATTCTTAAGAATTTATTACTGTCATCTTTTCCCACCTCACTGTCCAAAAGAGTTTCGGAAAAACCCTTTATCGAGGTAACCGGAGTCTTAAGTTCATGGCTGGCGTTCGCGATAAAATCCTTTCTTATCCTGTCAAGGCGCTTTAATTTTGAAAAATCTTCTTCTATAGTTTCCGCCATTCCGGCCATGGAAGAGGCAAGATCTGCCATCTCCCTCGGAAAAGTAACTTTGGGACGGCAGGAGAAGTTTGATTTTTTATATTCCCCGGCGGCCTCTTCCAGTTTTTTGAGCGGCTTTATTATTTTTGAGGAGACAAAAAAAGTTCCCAGAAGTGTGAGAAAAAGAATAAAGAGAGCAAGTAAAACTATTGTCGAGGCAACATTTGCGGAAAAGAAAAAAGACTTTTTTACGGGCATCGCCAGCCGCAGGGCATAGTGCCCGTCGCCGCAGACCAGAGGACAGGCGTAATACATAATTTCGCCGGAGTAGCCCTCGACTGTAGATTGGTGAATCGCAACTCCGTCATGTCCCGCCAGAGCCGCCTCAACCTCTTCCCTACCCCTGTGATTTTCCAGCGCGGAAACCTTGTCCCCGGCGACGGAATCTGCCAGAACCTTTCCGTCTGAAGCAACTACCGTTATTCTAAAGAGCCCGGACTTTTTTGCCGCGGTCTGAACCATCTTTCCAAAATCCAGGCTCCCCTCCCCCGCTAAAAAAGCTTCCTCAAAAATATATTTTATGGAATGGGAGAAAATTTCCATGTCTCCCCTGGCCTGCTGAATACCTGTTCTTTTTGCAGAATAAAGCGACATGTTCAGAAAAAGAAAAAATCCGGCAGACAAAATAACACCGTTCACCAGAAGCAGCAGAATCCATGTGCGGAGCTGAAATTTACACTTCATTTCTCGTCTACCTCGCTGAGTCTGTAGCCGACACCGCGGAGAGTCTCAATTATTTTTCCGTCGCCGTCTCCGAGTTTTCGCCTTATGCCGAGAATCTGCACATCTATAGCCCTGTCCGTTACAGGATAGTCACTTCCCTTTGTACCGGAAATTATCTGCTGTCTGCTGAACGCCTGTCCGGAGTGGCTTGCCAAAAAGTCAAGCAGGGAGAACTCTGTAACAGAAAATTCGTTTTTTACTCCGTTAATAAAAATTTCATGACGCTTACGGTCAATGCGAAAGTCATGCATTTCAATAACATTCTCTTTAGACTGAACAGAATTCTCGCTCTCCGCGCGGCGCAGAACGCTTTTTATTCTTGCGGTGAGAACCTTCAGTGAAAAAGGCTTTGTAACATAATCGTCAGCCCCAAGCTCAAGCCCCTGAACAATATCTGAATCCTCCGTCTTTGCAGTAACCATTATTATAGGAATTTTCTGAGTCTGCGGATTGGACTTTAAGATGCGGCAAACTTCCAGCCCTGAGATATCAGGAAGCATCAGATCCAGAATTATTATGTCAGGTTTTTTTACCGCCAGTACAATCACCTCCGCGCCGGAAGCGGCCTCCGAAGTCTGCCAGCCCTCCTTCTTGCAGTTGAATGCAATAAGTGTGCGGATAGGCTCTTCATCATCAACAATCAGAATATTCATTGAAATATTATAGCACAAATTTATTATCTTGCCACAAAGAGAAAATAATTTAACAATCTTCTAACAAATGCAGGAGGCAATAATATAATATATTTTATATTATATTATATACTCTACAAAAACTTATTTTTTATAATTTCTTTTATATTATCAAATCTGCTACTTTTTATATCTTCTTTAATAATGTCTATTATATTATATATTATAATACAAAGCCTATTATATATTATAATATAAAAAAGCCGGTGAAAAAAATCTAAAAAAAATTGCAGGGCTTCCAAGTAAAATAAAAAAAGACAGATGTTTCGGGCAATTCT
Organism: uncultured Treponema sp.; assembly: GCA_964346805.1. Classification (GTDB taxonomy): domain Bacteria; phylum Spirochaetota; class Spirochaetia; order Treponematales; family Treponemataceae; genus Treponema_D. The sequence goes on from CAYFWC010000042.1 coordinate 2,539, forward strand.
TTTTTTTCATCTTCAGAAAAATTAATCCCGCTGGTTTCAGAAAAAAAATCAAAAAACATGCCGTTTTTTGATTTTTCATTTTTTGACCGTAAAACTCTCCTCAAAACACACCGTCAGAGCGAAAATTCGGCACTTTTTAGCGTCTTTTTTAGATTTTTTGATAAATTACTCAATTTAGCCAGAAAAAGTCTCCAGAACCCTGTTTTTTGACTGATATGCCCGGTGTTTTTATCATATATTTTATAATATGTTATATATTATATTAGTTGATATACTTTTTTATATATTTTATTTTACTTGCAAAAATATAATTTATACTATATAATAGGAGGGTAGGGGAAAAAATGAAGATAATAACAGTTACCAACCAAAAAGGCGGCGCTGGAAAGACCACGACAGTGGAAGCCATGCTTGCCTACCTGACTATAAAAAAATTCAAGGTTCTCGCCATTGATTTGGATCCACAGTGCAACCTGACATTCTCTCTTAATGCAAGTCTTGAGAAAAAAAATATTCTCGATGTCCTGACAAAGAGCGCCGCAGTCGAGGACACAATTCAAAAGTCAAAGAGCGGAGACTTTATCGCCGGCTCGGCAAAACTTTCCGGCGCGGAATCAATTCTCTCGGAGACAGGAAAAGAATACAGGCTAAAGGAATCTCTTTCCGGCCTGAAAGGCAAATACGATTACATCCTTATTGACACTCCGCCGGCACTGGGTATTCTTACAATCAATGCGCTGACCGCCTGTGACTCCGTCATTATTCCGGCACAGGCGGACATTTATTCAATTCAGGGAATCGAGCGTCTTGCTGAGACTATGGAACCGGTAAAACAGTATACCAACAGCAAGATTAGTGTGGCGGGAATACTGCTTACAAGATACAACGACAGAACGACGCTCAGCAAGACAGTTTCTGACATAGCGCGCCAGATTGCAAAAAAAATGAATTCAAAACTTTTTGCCGCCACAATCAGAGAGGCGACCGCAATCAAGGAAGCGCAGATAAGCCAGAAATCAATTTTTGAGTACGCTCCGACTTCTAAAGTTGCAGAGGACTATAAAAATTTTGTTGAGGAATTTCTAAAATAGGGTAGGGGAATATGCCAAAAAAATCTTTTGATACAAATGTTGCGATGAAATGGATTTCTTCTGATGTAAAAATGGCTTCGGGTAAAGAAAGTGTAGCAAAAACCGAAGGAATTCAGCAGGGGGAAGAAAAAACAGCGGAAAACACGGAAACACAGGAAATTCAGACCGTTACACAGGAAAAAAAGCCGGCCCCAGTCTCTTCCGAGCAAAGAACAAGAAAAACAGCATTTAAAATCTCAAGGGAAAAGGAAATAAAGAGCCGTCAGACCAGTCTCTTGCTAAAAGAGAGTACTTATGAGAAAATAGAGAAACTTGCAAAAAGTAACGGAGTCTCTGTAAACAACTGTATAAACCAGATTCTGGAACAGGTAATTCAGTAAACAGCGCGGACAGGAATTTTTATAAATGGAATCTGATAAAAACAAAAGAAGAAGTGGTAAACAAAGTGTAGCAATTTATGAGGGTGACACAAGTCTCTTTGAGGAAATAAATCCGGCGCACCTGACAAAGTACAGGAGTTATCTGCCAAGTCCGTTTATTGCGGCCTCACTTCCTCTAAGATCTGTAAAGTCCTCGACATTTACAAGAAAATACAATAATCTCACTCTTACACTTTCAAGCGCAAACCATCTTCCGTTCGGAAAATACGGCCGGCTTCTGCTTACAATCCTTACGACGCACGCAGTTCTTTTTAATGAAAATTCAGAGAGTTACGAAGTAGATTATGACAAACTTTCAACTCTGCTGAACGAAATGGACTTGCCGCGTTCCCGTGGAGAAAAAATCAAGGAGCAGCTACAGAATTTCTCGAAGACCTCTTTTATTTTTGAGGAGCGCAAAGAGACAATTAAGCAGAAGTATCTTTTTAAAGACCTTTACGACGAAAAGAATTCTTTAAAGGGTAATGTAACTGTATCAAAAGTTTCGACAGGAAGTATCCGGTTTATGGCAGGATTTCAGTTTATTGAAGTTGATGACGGAAATGACAATAAAAAGAATATTGCTTTTAGAATTATTTTTTCCGATGAATTTGTAAGATTCTCGAAGCAGCACGCCGTTCCTATTGACTACTCGATTTATAAAAGTATTACGAGTGATGTGGGGAAAGATTTATATGCATGGCTTATTTACCGGAATCATTCTTTAACGGAGCCTCTTTTTATTCCCAGGCAGGCTCTTATAAATCAGTTTATGCCTGTTCAAGATGATAAAAAAAAGGATAATGAAAAGGCAAACTATGCCTACATAATAGACCAGCTGAAAAAAATAAAGAGGAATTATTATAAGGATTTGAATATAGATATTTCTACGACCGGAGGAGGAATTACCTTGTATAAAAGTCCTGTTCCTATCGCAGAGGTTGAAAAACGATATGTACTTGTTACAAGCAATTTGTAAAGAAAGTGTAACAAAATTAAATGTAGTAAGAATTTTCGGTGCGGAGACAGAAAAAGTTTTCCACATTTTCAACATTATTATTACTACTTGTATATATATTTGTTAATCCTATTTGAATTATAGAAGGAATAAATAAAGTGTAGCAAACGGGTAAGAAAAGTGTAACTTCCGTTTGTGAAAAATTTAAGATAATTCTTTATATTGTAATAAGATGGCAGTGTTTTCCACAAAGTAAGAAAAATGTAGCAAAAGAAAATGAATTTCCACAGGCAATTTGTGGGAAATCGTAAGAAGAATGTAGCAAAAAAAACAAAAAAGCGGCTTCGGTGTTTGTCTGCCAGTAAGAAAAGTGTAACAAAAATGTTCAGCGGAAATTCTGTTTGTAAATAAAGTGTAGCAAAAATCGGGAGAAAGATGTCTTTTCAGATGTTTTTTTTGCCCGGTCTAGTAAATAATCTGTAGCAAAAAATCATTGACGGTAAACAAAGTGTAACAATTTTTTTCAGGACGCTCAAAAATTATTTTTTTTCTTTTTTTTGCTGCTGGCGTAAACAAAGTGTAACAAAAAATCGGCCGGATTCTTTGTTACACTTTATATGCCGGGGGCTTTGAAAAAATTTCATTCTTTTTGGTAAAGAAAGTGTAACAATTTCTTTTGTTTTTTTTTGGTAAGGGGCTGAATCCCGGTTTTTTTGCCGCCGGGTAAAGAAAGTGTAACAAAAATCTGTGGAATGATTTACGGTTTTATGGTAAAATGATTTTATTGATGAAAAGGAGTTTATGATGGGGATACAGATATTCGGAACGAGTAAGTCTTTTGACTGCAAAAAGGCAGAGCGTTATTTTAGCGAGCGACGCATTCCGGTGCAGAAGGTGGATTTAAAAGAAAAGGGAATCTCCGCCGGAGAGCTTGAAAGCGTGATTCTTTCTCTCGCAAAGAGGGTGGGGGACAGGGCCGGAGCCGTGGAGCTTCTTGCCGACAAGAAGAACCGGGATTATGCGAGTTTTGCGTATCTAGATGACAGCGACAAGGTTGAGAAACTTTTGGAGAATCCGCAGTTGCTGGCTCAGCCCGTTGTCAGGAACGGAAAGGCGGATGCGACTGTGGGCTACCAGCCTGAGGTCTGGAAAGACTGGAAATAGTTTTTGGCAGGCTAAAATGAGTATCAGTTTCTGACCTTCATATAATGCTTGAATAAAAATCCCCACTGGAAACCGCATCCCAGCAGTTCGGCGGTGTTTCCGTAATAGATTCCGTTTGTGGTAATCGGAAACTTATATCCGCAGAAGACATCGAGTAGAAAGCGCCAGGGCAGGGAGAACTTATATCCAATCTGTGGATATATTGAAATGGTCGAGGCCTGAGCATGTTTTGGAGTGTTATTGTCAGTATAATGAATTAAGTCCCAGCATAAGCCTGTCGCTATGTAGAGTTTTCTAAGCTGCCGGCTCATGGGATAAAATTCTGCAAAGAGAGCCTGCAAAAAAGAAATACAGCCCCGGTTGTTCTCTTTCTTAAATATTATTGTCTGGCCGAAATATCCGCGCACTCCCAAATGCGGAACAATCTGCCGCTCATAGTTAAAGCCGAGCCCGATTCCGCCTTGCTTGTGGCTGTTCAACAGAAGTCCGAGGTCAAAGAAAATCATCTGGGTGGCGACTGTTTCTTTTTCGCTGGAGGCTTCAAACTGCCTCTTTACCCATGACCAGAAACTCAACTTTTGCTTTGACAGCTCGCCCTCGTTTTTGATTGTTATGTCTTCCTTAAAGTAGTCTTCCTGCACGGGTTTGTCATAAATGAAATTTATCTGGGCGGCAAAGGTAGAAAAAGAGGCTGTAGAAAGAAACAGAAGAATCACAATAAATTTCATGTTTTTACAAATATATCAGAAAAAAAAATTTTTGTCATTGTGTATAATCAATCTGTGTAGATTTTTGTAATTATGTCCTCCATCGGAAGTTCGTTTACAGAAATATCCTTTAAGGGAAGTTTTTCCGAGATATTTTTTAGAAGGGCGGGCGTTGTGGTCTTTGACAAGTCCGCCTCGATGATAAATTCCAGCGGTGAGACTTGTTTTAGGAATTTAAGGCCTTTCATATTCTTTACAAGGGACTTAAAATTGTCTTCCGCGGTTCCGTCGATGCCGGGGAATTTCGGTTCTTCCAGAGTAAGTGTTATAATCTTTTTTTCGCCGAGCGTGCTTCGTAAAGATTTAATGTCTCCGTCAAATACTTTTTTTCCGTGGTTGATTATTATTACTTCCTGCGCCAGCTGCTCGACATCCTCGAGGTCGTGGGTTGTAAGAATAAAGGTGGTTCCATCTTTATTCATCTTTGAGATGAACTCGCGGATTTTCTGTTTTGCAATCACATCAAGGCCTATGGTCGGCTCGTCAAGGAATACAACCGGAGGGTTGTGGAGCATTGCCATGATAAACTCGCATTTCATTCTTTCTCCGAGCGAAAGAACTCGTGTCGGTTTGTAGATAGTGTCTCCGAGGTCAAAAAGGCCTGTCATCATTTTTACACGCTCTTCGTATTCCTTCTGGGGAATGCCGTAAATTGCGGCGTTCATCATAAAGCTGTCTGCCGGCGGAATGTCCCATATTAACTGGGATTTCTGGCCAAAAACAGCGCCGATATTCTGAATATAGCGTGTCCTGTTTTTGGCAGGATTGAATCCCATTACATCAATTTTTCCCTTCTGGCAGAAGAGTGTTCCTGTCATCATTTTTATGAGAGTGGATTTTCCGGCTCCGTTTGGGCCGAGTATTCCGGTTATTGAACCTTTTTTTATGTTGAAACTGACATTGTTGACCGCCGTAATCAGAATTTCCTCACGGTGAAAGAAGCTCTTTAGGTTTTCCAGGAAAGTAATTCCGCGTTTATAGGTCTTGTATTCTTTTGTAAGGTTCTCAATTGTAATTATGTTTTCCACGGAATCAGCCTCCTGCGCTTTCGTAGAGTTTTATCATTTTATGATATAGAAAAAATCCGAGTGCGGTGAAGAGCGCACAGGGAATCAGTGTCAGATAATACCAGGTCTCAATCTTTTGCAGAAGAGCGGCTGCCGGAAAAAAGGCGATGGTCGCGACTGGAACTACAAAACTTGTGACAGCCCTTGCGGCCGAGGGAAAAATTGTCATCGGGTATTTGGCGAACTGCTGCACGCTGTCAAAGATTTCCGGGATTCTGGAGTTTCCTACCCATTTAAAGCTTGTCGCTGACATTATGAGTTCAATTCCAAGCATTACGGAAATGCCTGCAGTGCCGAAAAGAATAAAGTTTAGAAGAGTGGAGACCGTCAGGACAATTGTATGGGAGGCGGAAAGAGCGAACATTATGATTCCGCCTGCAATAAACGCAATTCCCTGAAAATTGAAATTTGTGGCGAGCATATAGAACAGCGGGTTTACGGGCTTTAGCAGAATTACCTCAAAAGTCCCTTCTTTTATATTCCTGTTTGTATCCCAGAAAATTCCGCTGAAAAATGTCATGGTAATTCCGCTGGAAATTGTAAAAATACTTTGAACCAGGATTACCTGCCAGAAATTCCAGCCCGGGAATGATTGGCCGTTTGCGTAAATTAAGATTGTAACCAGCGGAAAGAGAATGTTTCCGATAAAAGTAATCAGCATTTCAAGAATAAAATTTAGTCTGTAGGCTGTCTCTGAAATAAAGAGCGTTTTCAGGCATATCAGATAAAGTTTTAAGTATCTCCGGAGTTTTGATTTTATCATGCGCCGACTCCTGTAAATCTTTTCATTGCACGGTTGTATAAGAGATGTGTGATGAAAAGGAAAGTCGCCACCGCAATCGCCTGACAGCCGACAATCGCCGGCAGGGAGAAGGTCTTTCCCGCCAGCTCATAGCTTCCCGAGCAGACACGGGCCGGCACATAAAGCATATACTGGAAGGGCAGAAAGAAGAGAATCTTTTGGAATCCGCTGCCAAAAAATACCAGTGGAATTAAAGAGCCGTTAAAGACCATTCCCAGAGTCTGGAAAATTTCGCGGAGCCCTTCCGCGCGGACAATCCAGAAGGCGGAAAGGCCTATGCAGTAGTTGACGAGAAAGGTCATGCAGAAGGCGAGTATGATTGAGATTATGGAAAGAACCGGATTTTCCGGAATGAGATTCACTTTGAAAATAAATTCAAAGATAAAAAAGCAGGGGATAAATTCAAACAGAAATCCGAGAACCCTGTGTCCGAGTTTTTGCGAGAAGGCAAAGAGTTTATGGTCAACAGGGCGGAGAACAAAGGTCAGGAACTTTCCTGTGCGGACCAGCATCTGGAGATTCCAGTCCGCAAAATCCATTGTAAGGTAACCTATAAGGGCGTTTACACCGAAATAAGTTATCATCTGCTCAAAGCTCATTCCATTGATAATTGCATCTGTTCCGCCCTGCGCATTGTATACCGCTTTCCAGATACAATACTGGACGAAAAAATAAACCGGACCTACAAGAATCGAAATCATTGAATGGCTTCTGTATGCCGACCATTCTTTGTAGGTTACATAAGCCACGGCATGAATCTTTCTGAGCAG
>CAYFWC010000043.1:0-8698 GCA_964346805.1 uncultured Treponema sp.
ACGGCTGATAGTCTGAATTAAGGTGTGCTTTTGCAAAGGTTTATAAATATAGATTGTATCAAGACAAGGTACATCAAAGCCGGTAATCCACATATCTACGACAATAGCAATTTTAAAGTTTGATTTTTTATTTTTGAACTGGCGGTCAAGCTCTTTACGGTAATCATGATTTCCAAGGAGTTCAAAAAGGCCTTTAGTATCTTTTGCCTTGTTTTCAGTCATGACCATTTTAATCATTTCTATTGGTTTAAGTTCTTTTTTATCCTGTTCTGTAAGGATTGCGCCGCCAGTACTGATTTTCTTTTCATTCCATTCAGGACGAAGTTCAATTATTTTCTGCCAGAGAGAATATGCAATTTCACGGTTGGAACAAACAAACATTGCTTTGCCCTCAACAGTCGCACCTTCCCGAACTCTTGTTTCATAGTGATTTACAAAGTCTTTTGCAACTTCTGCAACCACATCAGGATCTCCAATAATCGCATCAAGGTTTGCAACAGCCTTTTTACTTGCAGCTATCTGATTTTCATTTGCGCCCTGGTCCTCACACCGGGCATAGTATTCTTCAATTTCACGGACTTTTTTCTGATCAAGAATAACTTTTGCTGCTCGGCCTTCATAAACAAGATTTACAGTAATTCCATCGGCAACAGATTCTTTCATTGTATAAGTATCAACAATGTTACCAAATATTGGTGCCATGTCGTCAATTGGAGTCCCTGTAAAGCCAACATAAGTTGCATTAGGAAGTGAATCATGCAGATATTTAGCAAAACCGTATTTGTGCTCTACGCCAATATCTGTAATCACAGTTTTCTCATCAAGATTATTTTGTGAACGGTGGGCTTCATCACTTATACAGATGATATTTGAACGATTGCTTAAAAGTTTAATATCTTCGCAAAACTTCTGAATTGTTGTAAGGAAAACGCCGCCACTTTGTCTGCCTTCAAGTTTTTCTTTGAGAAGAGCGCGGCTTTCTATAGTTTCAATGTTTTCATCACCAATGTAAGATTTACTTTCTAAGAAAAGTTTGCTCAACTGATCATCAAGATCAGTACGGTCGGTAATTACAACAATAGTCGGACTTTTGAATGATTTTGAACGCATCAGCAGGCGGCTTAAGAAAACCATTGTGTAGCTTTTACCGCAGCCAGTTGCACCAAAGTAAATACCACCTTTACCATCTCCTGCAGGTTTCATAGCTGATTTTATGCTTTCAAAAAGTTTTGTTGCTGCAAAATACTGAGGGTAGCGGCAGACAATTTTTGTTTCCTTATCAATTGAGTCCGGGAAGTAAACAAAGTCTTTAATTATATTTACAAGCCGGTCTTTACGGAACAAGCCGCGAACCATAGTCATAAGGGAAGAAATACCATCAACTTCTTTATCTGTACTTTCTGCCTTGCGCCATGCATAAAAGAATTCATAAGGACTAAATAGAGAACCAATCTTATTGTTTACACCGTCACTTATTACCACAAAAGCATTGTATTTGAATAATTCAGGAATATCGCGGCGGTAACGAACAGTAAGCTGTTTGTAGGCATCTTCAATTGTAGTATTTTCTTTGATTGCCGATTTAAATTCCAAAACAACAAGAGGAAGTCCGTTTACATAAACAATTCCATCTGGAATACGAAGCTGCTCACGGCCTTGAATTTCTACCTGGTTTACAATTTCAAAAAAGTTATTTTCCGCCTGTTCAAAATCAAGCAGCTGGATAAACAAGTCTTTTTTAAAGGAACCTTGGTTCCCTTTGTCTTCACGGCGGATTGTAAAGCCATTACAGATTAAATCGAGCACTCTTCTGTTGGCATCATAATCGGAACCAGAAATATTTTTTAGCCGGGTAATAATTGAAGTAATTTCAGAATCAGTCAAATCATCGAGCGCGTATCTATGAAGCAAATAAGTTTTGAGCAATTCAGGAAGCAAAACATCCGATTTTTCACGGTGAATGTCCTGACCTGTCTGATGCGTATAACCTTCATTTTCAAAGAGCTCCATTATGGAAAGCTCTAATTCGTGCTCGGTGAATGGCATATAAACTTACCTCCATACAAATATTCAGGAAGGGGAAGTCTCCCCTTGCGCTCCAGCCACGAGTCACTACACAAATGTCAAAGTAAACTTTGCCACTTGCTCCGTTTTGTCGTATCTTCCGCTATCCCCTCTGCGGGCTCAAGCGCCGCCCGCAACGCCAGGCTACTAAGATTTCTTCATATAACTACCTTTTTGAAATTTGAGAAACAACAATTTCTCTAACTCTTTTCAATGAATTTATCTCTTGATTATTATTATTTATTTGAATGTAACTTTGCTTAAAAACAGTATTCAGTTCATTAAGTATATTATTTGTAGGTATGATTATTTTAACATTCATTAAATCATCTGAATTTATTGATGGATAAGTCGAAACGCTATTCTCTGCAATCGACTGCAAAAAAACTAGTACTTTTTTACTTGTAATCCACATGTACAAAAACTCATTAGACACTGATTCTGACGTATTGTGTAAAACTGAAAATCCAGTTGAAACTATCATATCGTGCGAAGGATTATATAAAATTCCAAAATGTTTTAGATTTGGTCGTACCGTAGAAAAAACAATATCATTATGCTTTACGATTCTTTTTGTCCGGCTAGGGAATGCATCTGATTCATTAAGCATTTGCAATTCTTCAATGATATTGTTTGTAATACTACCTGTATCAAGATATTGAATTGATTTTGGTTTAAAATTTAAAGAAAGACTTTCCATATTGCATTTACAAAAATCTCCAACTTTTCCATATGTCCAGTTTTTTGGTAATTCTACTAATTCATTTTGATTCTCATAAAAATTATTATATGTAGAGAAATACTTATCAAATAAACATTGTGCCGTCTTTTCCAAATTTTCATTAATCTGCTGCTTAATTCGGATTCGATTTGTAATAGCATGATAAGCATCTACAATTTTCTCTTGTTCTTGAATTGATGGAACCGGAAGTTCAACACGGCACATTTCTTCCCAATCAAAAATTTCGCGGACACTTCCATGAGATTTAAATCGTGCATAACGGTCGAACTCTGGACGACTGAACCATAACATTAAATATTCAGGAAGAAGTTTTGTTGTATCTGTAATTCCAAAAACAGTATAAATATTTGAAACAAGACCTTCATCAAAATCAGTTAAAAGCGCGATTCCAATTTTATCACCACGTCTTGAAGTGTCTGGAATATATGTAAATTGTCCTTTTCTAACGATTTTGTATTTTGAGAAATCAGTTCCAATAGTATTAGCAATCGATTCAATAAATCTTTTTTCAACGCTTACACCAAGCAAATGTGTAACTGTTAAATCAGAATTGCGAACATCAACGGCTGTATATATTCTCCAAACCTTCTATAATTCCCACTCATTTCAGAATCTCCCAGTGGCCGCCTTTTGGAGAGCCTTCGCGTTTTATATATCCTTTTTCTACAAGTGCAGCCAACTGTTTTTCTACAGCGCGGCTTGTTATTCCAATTTTTTCTGAAAGTTTTTTGGCAGAGAGTTTTGGCTTTTCTTTTAAGAGTTCAAGAATTATCTCCGAACTTTTTTGATTATCTCCGAACTTTTTCTCCGAACTTTTTTTGTTTTCACCGAACTTTTTCATATATTCATCATAGTTAATCTGGGTATATCTGTTTTTGAGTTCGTTGGCTTCACCTAAAATGAGGTTACGGAAAAAGAGTTCCAGATAAAGAGGTTTTTCTTCTATTTCCTGTGTAAGATTTTTGTAATTAGCACGCACAAGAGCATTTCTAAAATACCAGCTGTTTTCGGCAAAAATATCGTTATCAACTTTGTAACCCATTGAACGAAGATATTTGATTGTAAAAACGGCGGTTGCACGAGTATTTCCTTCACCAAATGCGTGAATCTGCCAGAGTCGGGAAACAAAAAATGTGATGTGCTTTACAATTTCATCTTTGGAAAGACCTGAATATTTAAAATTGCGTTCCATTTCAAAATCGTAATCAAGGGCCGCCTTTAGTTCGAAAGCCGCTCCGTACATTACTGTATCGCCATTTAATACCCATTCTTTTTTTGTAATATCGTAATCACGGATTTTACCCGCAAACTTAAAGATGCCTTCAAAAAGTCTTTTGTGTATTGCAATTAAATGAGAAGGACTAAAATTAAAAGACGGCTCACTTAAAATCTGCGCGATTCTGCTGGAAACCTTATCAGCCTCTTCTGTTCTTTCATCGTCTTGAGTTCGCCCACTTCTGCTTTCATAATATGAATCAATAAGATTTTTGGCTTCATCAAAAGTAAGTTCGCCTTCAATATTTTTTTTGGCAGTTTCATACAGATATGAGGAAGGCTTAAGACCATCAACCTGCTGCAAACCAATGGCTGTAGACCAGGCAAGAGTTTTATCTTTTTTGCTTGCATCTGTGTGAAGGATGTATTCTTCAAAATCTATTTCGTATTGATTCTTTTCTGACATAGCATCTTCCTACAACTTAATTTCGTAACCAAGTTCCTTAAATACACCAAGCAATTCTTTTTTACTTTCTTCTTCCTGCTTTAGTAAATCTGTAAGTTCTGACTGAAGAGCTTTCATGCTTGTGTCAAAATCCTGTGTTTCGTCACGGTTTACAAATTCTATATAACGGCTTGGAACAAGGTTGTAGCCTTTTTCTGCAATTTCCTTTTTAGTCGCACTGTAGCAGAACTCTGGAACATCTTTGTATGTTTCGTCTTTACCAGCCTGCTGCCATGCATGGAAAACTTCTGTTACTCTGTTACGGTCTTCCTGTGTAAGTTCAATGTATTTCTTTTCAAAAGGAGAGCCCATCTGGCGAAGATCCATAAAAAGAACTTCTTCCTCTCGATTGCGGTAATTTTTGATTTTACCGTTTTGTTCCGCCATGCGGCTCTTTTTGTTTTTATTGAGAATCCAAAGTGTTACTGAAATATCTGTAGTATAGAAGAGATTTCGTGGAAGAATTACAACAGCTTCTACAAGATTGTTTTCTATCAGCTGTTTACGGATTTCCAATTCTGTTCCTTCACCACTTAATGCACCGTTCGCAAGTAAAAAACCTGCTGTACCGTTTGTGCTGAGTTTTGAAACCATGTGAAGAATCCAGCCGTAGTTTGCATTGCTTGTTGGCGGAACAGAATAACCGTTCCATCGGGCATCATCTGTAAGTTCATTTTCTTGCCGCCAGTCCTTCTGGTTGAATGGCGGATTTGCCATGATAAAGTCTGCACGCAAATCTTTATGAAGGTCATTTGTAAATGTGTTTGCAGCTTTTTCGCCAAGGTCACAGGGAATACCACGGATTGCAAGATTCATTTTTGCTAGTTTATACGTAGTTGTTGTTCCTTCCTGCCCATAAACAGAAACATCTTTTGCGTTTCCTGCATGATTTTCTACAAACTTTAATGACTGAACAAACATACCGCCAGAACCACAGCAAGGGTCATAAATCTTTCCTTTGTATGGCTCAATCATTTCGGCAATTAAGTTTACTACTGATTTTGGCGTATAGAATTCGCCTTTACCTTTTCCTTCCTGAAGAGCAAACTTTGTAAGGAAGTATTCATAAACACGACCCATGATGTCGTTTTCTTTGTCTGCATTTGTCTGAATGTTGTTAATCTCATCAAGAAGGGCTGCAAGTTTTGAAACATCAATTCCGAGTCGTGAATAATAGTTATCCGGCAAGGCGCCTTTTAAACTCGGGTTCTGTTTTTCGATTGTGTTTAATGCTGTGTCGATTTTTAATGCAATGTCATTCTGCTTTGCATTTTCCATTATAAATGACCAGCGGCTTTCCTGTGGCACAAAGAAAACATTTTTCATTGTATAGAAAGCCTGCGTGTCTAAATATTTATCTTTGTCCTCTGCCTTTAGTTCCTCACGGCGGGCATAAAATTTATCATTTACAAATTTTAAGAAGATAAGACTTAATACAACATGTTTGTATTCGGCAGGTTCTACTGTTCCACGGAGTTTATCACAGGCACCCCAAAGTGCATCTTCAAAGCTAACTTGTTTTTTTTGTTTGGCCATTTTGTTCTCCGTTTTTAAAATGATAACTAAAACCGGTCCTTTCGTCAATACAGGATTTAGGCCGGCTCAAGGTGCTGGCAGCCGCCATAAGAAATCTTCCTGCTCCGAAAAAATCGACGCAGAGCCTTTGAATAAAGTTTTGTAATCCTTGCCGGTGCAAACTGAGGGTGTTTCCGGATTTTTTTTATTTTATGCTTAGAACCATAAGCCTTAAAAAAACGGGCGCTGCGCAAAACCGCATTTCAGTCTAAGCTGTAATTTATAAAATTCACATAAAAGCAAAACAGACTTATTGCCTTTTCTTCTAATCAATGTTAAAATCAGTGAATGAATTGTGTTATAGAAGAAAATGATATGAAAAATAGCAATTGATGACGCAAAAAAAATCTGTAGTTTTATAAAACATTTAGGAGATTCATCCATGTCCCGACAAAAAATTCTTGTTCTAGACTTTGGCAGCCAGTATGCCCATCTCATTGCAAAGCGGTTCCGCATGCTGGGCTATTATTCAGAAATTGCACTTCCTTCCGCCACGACAGACGCCTTTAATAATGTCGCGGGCATTGTTTTTTCCGGCGGACCTTCTTCCATCTATGATGAGAAAATTCCTGAATTTAATTCACAGATTCTGAATCTTGATATTCCGATTCTTGGGCTGTGCTACGGGCACTATGTGGTTCAAACCGGCTTCAACGGCAAGGTTGAGAAAGCCGCTGTCGGTGAATACGGATACGCCCAGCTTAAGATTGACGGCTCAAAAAAATGTCCGCTTTTTGACGGTATTGACTCTGCCTCTGACCAGCAGGTCTGGATGAGCCATCAGGACGCTGTTACAAAACTCGGAGACGGATTTGAGGTTACCGGCTCGACAAAAGACTGCCCCTTTGCCGCAACCCAGAATCTCTCAAAGAAAAGATTCAGCCTGCAGTTCCACTGCGAAGTAAAGGACACGCCTTCAGGAAACCTGATTTTTGAGAACTTCGCAAAATTCTGCGGAATGGAGAAAAACTGGGATCAGGCTACTGTTCTTAATACGATTCTAGAGAACATCAGGCGTGACGCGGAGGGAAAAAATGTTCTCCTCTTCCTCAGCGGCGGGGTTGACTCCACTGTTGCATTCGCGCTCTTAAACAAGGCGCTCGGACAGGAGCGTGTGCTCGGTCTCCACATCGACAACGGATTTATGCGGAAGAACGAGTCCGCCAATGTCGCCGACCACTATCATAAATTTGGCTTTAACAATTTTATTACAAAAGACGCATCCGCCTCGTTCCTAAAGGCGGTTGAGGGACTGACCGACCCGCAGAAAAAGCGTCTGGCCGTTGGAGAAAACTTTATCACGGTCCGCGACGCCGTTGTGGCGGAGCAGCAGCTTGACCGCGCGAAAAATTCAAGTCAGGTTGTAGAGAATTTTTACGGAGGCAAGGACGGCAAGAAGGACGCTCCGGAGGACAAGGACTGCGGAATAGACGCAAGTCTGTGGATGCTGGCACAGGGAACTCTTTACCCGGACATCATCGAGTCGGGCGGAACAAAGAATTCAAATACAATCAAGACGCACCATAACCGGGTTCAGGGAATTCAGGACCTTATCGCAAAGGGACTTATCATTGAGCCTCTCAAAGACCTTTACAAGGACGAGGTGCGCGCAATCGGAAAGGCGCTGGGGCTTAACGACGAGCTCGTGATGAGACATCCGTTTCCGGGACCGGGACTTTCCATTAATGTTCTCTGCACGGACGGAGTTCTTTCAGAAAAGCAGAAAGATGAATTTGCAAAGGCAAATGAGGAACTCGGAAAGATTCAGCTGAATCAGTTCTGCGCCGACTGCTCTGCCTCGCTAAAAAAATATTCTCTGCCTGTTCAGAGTGTAGGTGTTCAGGGCGACTTCCGCACTTACAGATTCCCCGCCGTAATTTCTTTTGCAAAGGAAGACGGCGGTTTTTACCACCTGCCCAAATACTGGGAGAAACTCGGCGCGGCAAGCGTTGAGATTACAAACTCCTCAAACTTTATCAACCGCACAATAGTTCTCCTGTACCAGAGGCCAGGCACAGAAGAAAAACTGTCTCTCCAGAAGGGCTACTGCACAAAAGCACGCCTTGACCAGCTCCGTGAGGTTGACAACATTGTTCTTAAGTCTCTCCACGAAACCGGCGAATACAACAAGATTTTCCAGCATCTGACGATTGACCTTCCCTACGCCTCCAGCGAGAACCACGCGTCTTTTGTGCTGCGCCCGGTCTGCTCGGAGGACGTAATGACGGCACGCTTTGCGCCTCTTCCGCAGGATCTGGTAAAGAGCATTGTCAAAAAGATTGCCGCGCTGGACTTTGTTGATGCAGTTTACTTTGACCTGACAAACAAGCCGCCTGCAACATTCGGGTGGGAATAATCTCCTCGTTCTACTAATTCCACGATTACAATCGTTTTTTCGAGGAGATCTTGCAACTTCGGTGCTTTCGCACCGGGAGTTGCGGCATGAATTCCTTATTCTACTTCTTCCACGATTATAATCGTTTTTTCGAGGAGATCTTGGGGCACCAAGAATTGGGCTGTTCCTGGCCAAAACTGCTCACTAGGTGCCGCAACGGCTACTATTTTGCGCGCTCGGCTTGCAAAATCAGCCGCCGGTT
>CAYFWC010000044.1:0-7122 GCA_964346805.1 uncultured Treponema sp.
GCTAAAAAGTCTTTTCGGAAACTGAGGTTTCCTGCAAGACTTTTTATGGGAGAAACATGAAAACCAAACTGTTTTGTATTTTAGCTGTAGCCACATCTTTATTTTTTGTCTCATGCAAAGATAAAAATGCGGCTTCTCTTGACGGCCACTGGGAAGTCTCAGCACTCATAAAAGAAGACATTCATCAGGAAATTGCAGAATCATTCATGGACATTAAAAACGGACTGAACGGACTTGAAGTCTCAGGAAATTCTGGAGTGAATTTTTATAACGGCACAGTAAAAGTCAGGGGAGGACAAATTAAGTTCTCTGACAAATTTGCCCTTACAAAAATGATGGGCTCTCCGGCAGCAAATGAATTTGAAGATCTGTTCATTTCCACACTTATGAATGCGGATTCTTATAAACTTGAGGACAAAACTCTGACAGTCTCATCCTCTTCAAAAAAATCCGCAGTTCAGTTTGTAAAAAAATAAAACTGCGTTCCCCGTTCCCCTTAACCCAAATACCGCATTACTATTACGGTTAAATCATCTTTAACGGGAACGGCTTCCGTCCAGCAGAAAAAAATATCCATAAGATAAGACAGAAGTTTTTTTGCGGGTAAATCTTTCTCCGTCCTGGCAAGAATCTTTTTGAGCATATCGATTCCCAGTTCGTCACCGGATAAATTGCGGCTTTCGGTAAGTCCGTCAGTAAAGAGAATGTAATACGCGCCCTTTACCAGAGGAAGTTTTACAGGCTTGTATGTATCGGGAAGTCCGTCTATTCCCAAAAAAGTTCCTCTAAAGTCGTCATTATTTTCAGCCGCGTTTTCGTCCTGCCCCAGAATATTTGTCTTTCCGTCTTTCAGCACGAGGACATCCGTATGACCGGCGTTTACATATTCAACCTGTCCGGCCTTAAAACGGAGAAATATTCCGGTAAGATAATTCTCGGCGCTACCCTTTTCTTTTATGATTTTTTTGTTGAATGACTTTAAAAGCCCGGCCAAATCCTTATCCGCCTTTTTTGCGAACACCTCCTCGCAATATACTTTGACAAAATCCCGACCAGTCCCGATGCAACACCGTGTCCCGAAACATCAAAAAGCGAGACACCTTCCAGTTCATTCTGAGCGTCATAATAAAAATTATAGACATCACCCGAAACAGAAGCCATCGGCTTGAAAAAGAATGAGCAGTCCCATTTTTTTGTAGCAGGGGCTTTAGAAGGATAAATACTTTTTTGAACAAGCTCCGCCATCTTCATATCCCGCGCCTGAATTTTTTCCTGGGCAAGAAGCAGTCTGTTCTTTTTATTAAGTTCCTGGGTGCGCTCCAGAACTTCTACATTTATTATACTGTCGAGCAAATCTTTTACATTTACAATGCCCCTGTACAATCCGTTCTTCTCTACAAGAATAGGATCATAAAGATGATCATCGCTCCGCTGCATAGAAAGACGAGCTACTTTTTCCGTACTTTCAGTTTCCTCAACGCTCAGGAAATCCTGAATCATCATCTCACTTGCTTTCTTCTTTCCGTAGAGACCGTAACCATACTGCGAGCCTACAGCCCTAAAAAGATTCACTCTGGGAAGAATTTCCAAAACCTTACGGTCGGAATCAACAACAGAAACAACAGTAAGGCTCTCGTCCTTCTTAAAGAATTTAAGTACATCGCTTATCAGAATTTCCGCACCGCAGACGCAGCCCCTCTGCATAATGGCACTTACAGAGTGGCGGTCCACCTCCGCTTTTCTTTCCATCTGAAATTTCTTTATAATCTTTTTTGAAGACAGTTTCTTTTCCTCGGCAAGCAGACTCATCTCTTGGATATTCTTCCCCGAGACAGACACAATATTGGCATAGGCGTCTCTTGAGATTTTCCCCAGAGCCCTCTGTTCTTTGGAAAGAAAATCTCCCTGTCCGTAGGCGGAATTCTGTTTTAAGAGTCCGCTCAAAATATCCTCATCCTGGATTCCGCAGAATACCAGTTTAATTCCAAAAGCCTTGCATAATCGCTCCAGTTCCAAAAAGGAAAACGCAATTCCGCCGTAAGTGCAAACCGAGTCAGTAACATTTTCCTCAAGAAAAATGTAGTCAGGGTCTAAGGCCGCAATCTTCTTTAATTCGCTTATGTCGTCTGAAGAAGTTGAGATTGCCATAAGATACGGCTGGCTCTTATAATAGCGGACTGCGTCCTCCAGAAGAGAATCCTCGTCCACACCGTCAGTCTCTTTTATTAAGAATTTTGACCTTGTCTTATCCGCGGAAATTTTTATTACAACCGATTTTGCCTCAAAGCCCATTTTTTCCGCATGGGTTTTTGTCCAGCCGGCTTTAAAGTCATTCTGTAAAAGACAAAGTTTGTCAACATTCAAGAAAAGCTTCTTTTTTAGTCCCAGTCCCCGTGCAATCTTTATCGCATTCTTTCTGCAGAACTTGTCAAGCAGCCAGATTTTTCCCTCCTGCTCGGCAAGATGAAAAAGTCTTCTGACACTACCGTCAAAGTTTCCAGGTTCAATCCGCGAAAGCGCCTCGTATCCTTCAACGCCAGCGCTTCTTAGAGAAAAGACAGCCTTAAAAACAGTGTAAATGCCGTTATTAGCAATAATATTGTCTATATTCATTAACGATAATTTAATCCCGGCATGTTAGTATTTTATAAATACGGAATTAGGATTCGGTTAAAAAAACTCCGCCAGCTGTTACTGGCGGAGTTCCTGATCTATTATGTTTTATTTCTCAGAACTAGAAAGTATAGATTGTTCCGACACCGATTGAGGGCGGGCACATATCCCGATCTGTTGAGAACTGACCCCAGATTACACCCTCTGTATTCTTGATTGAAGTAGGCTTAAAGTGAACAGCCGGTGTGAATGAGACATAAGAGTCTTTGTCCTTGAGGTTGTTGTACAGATAGATTGTGCTCTCAAAAGAGGTTCCGACATTTTCTGTAAACCAGTACAAAGCGGCCGGAGTAATATCAACAGCGAGGTTGTCATCTTTTTCTATGGCAGAAGACTTTGTGTTGTTGATATACTGGTGTGAGAGAAGTCCGAGAGTGAGATTCTTAATACCCTTATATTCTATCCACTCATCAAGAACAAGTTTCTCATTAGGGCCCTTGTTCTCTCCAGAATCCTTTGTATTGAACTTCGCTTCGGCGCTAATCTTAAGGTCTTTAACAGCGTTTATTTTGAGTCCCAAAACTCCCCAGCCGTCAAGAGTGTATGAGGCTGTTGCCATAAAGGCATCGTTCGCATACTTTGCTCCGAAGAAGAAGTCATTCGAGTCAGCATAAGACTCACGGTTAACATTTGCACCTGCTGTAAATGTAAGCCCTGCATCCTGAATCGGTTTAAGAGCCAATACCGCTCCCGAAGTTCCATCATAAACAGACCAGTCTTCAAAGCCGCCTGTCTTTAGATAACGGTCAGTCATTTTTCCGCCGCCAATACTGAACATATTGTCAAAAACATTCACATAGGCATCGGCATACTTAATGGTATCTGTAAGGATAGAACTCGTGTTTGAACCCCATTTTGTCGGGTCGCCGTCCAACTGAAAGCGTACGAGAGCACCAGCCTTGTTCTCATCAGCTTCCAGTTAAAGTTAAGGCGGGCTCTGGTTTTATTACCGAAGTAAAGACCCTCGAGCCATCTTTCGGCAGTGTGGCCGGGTTTGTCAGCCTTACCGTCGCTGTTTGTGTCAACAGTATCCGACAAATTCGCCTTGTAGCCTCCGCGTACATAGCCGGAAACCGAGAAGTCTCTTGCAAAAGCCGAGGTCATAAGCGCCGCCGCTGCAATTGCTCCAACAATAATCTTTTTCATTTTTTTCTCCTTTACAATGAAAATTATTTCTTACCGCGGATTCAATATCCGCGGATTTTTTCTATTACTCGCTCTTTACCTTTGTGAGCGCCGCAAGTTTTTTATAGATGTCAGTATTATCGTAGTAACCCGCAAAATCATTTTGCCCGGCACCGGCGGCAAATACCGGAACAGGAAGTCCTGTGTGTGAATATGAAGTGAATCCGATTCCGCTCTTGTTGTTCAGAATGTGTGTTACAGTTACTGTGAGCGGCTCGTAAGTTCCGTAAAGCTCATATTCTTCCTGATTGGTCTTTTTATTTCCGGACAGCGTCTTGTCATAGGCAGCTTTAATTCTGGAATATTCCCAGTCAGTAAGAACAAGTCCACCGTTTTTGTCAGAACCGTTCGCCCCAGGAGGTAGAAGTCCGAAAAGTTCTGTGATATCTTTCATGACATCGTTAAACGGTGTCTTGTTTACTTTATAACTCGCAACATAGTCTGAATCATATTTTGCGTAAGAAATCTTCTGACTCTTAAGAGTATTAAAGAAAAGGTTGTAGTCAGTTCCTGCAAAACCGATTGTGAGTCCGCCGGTTTCATGGTCAGCGGTTACAAGAATCAGAGTTTCCTTAGGATGCTTGTTGTAAAAGTCAATCGCTTCCTTTACAGCATCGGAAAGAGCAACTGTATCGGCGATTGTCGAGCGGGCGTCATTCGCATGGCAAGACCAGTCAATTTTTCCGCCCTCGATTTCCATAAAGAAACCGTTCTTATTGTCCAAAACCTGGATTCCCTTCTTTACATAATCGCGGAGAGACCATTCCTTTTCCGCGCGGTCTTCCTCGTAGTTAAGAGAACCTGAATCAGCGAGAGTCTCTGCAATTACAAGAGCCTTGTCGCCGTTTGAAAGTTTTTCAGCGTCTTTCTGTGTAAAGCAGACCGTGTATCCGGAATTCTTTGCAATATCATAGATTGATTTCTTGTCGCCCTTTCTGTCAGTCGGCTCCATCAGGGCACCGCCGGCAAAGTAGTCAAATTTTGATGCTACAAGCTCAAGACCAATCGGATAGTTTGACTTGCGGCTCGCCTGATGCGCATAGCTTGCGGCCGGTGTCGCATGGTTCAAATTTACCGTTGAGATTACACCAATCTTCCAGCCCTTCTGAGCCTTTAACTGTTCCGCAATTGTTGTATATTTAATTTTTTTTGTAATGTCCACATTGATTGAAGAAGAATGAGTTTTGTGTCCAGTAAGAATTGAAGTTGCGGTTGAAGCGGAGTCTGGCGCAAAAGAAGTCGCGTCATAAGTCTGCGCAGAACCCGCTACCGGAAACTGTGTAAATGAGAGTTATCCCGGTTTTGGTGCGTCAGAGGGATTCACTGATTTCTTTACATTGTCCACAATTCCGCCGGCATCCTTACCGGAAAAATATGTTGCCGCCTGAATCTGCGGATAACTCATTCCGTCACCGATGAAAAGAAAAACATATTTAGGAGTTCCCTTTCCGTCAGGCGTTTTTGCAAAAGTCTGGGCATAAAGCGAGTTTGCAAAAACAGAAAAGGCAATCATTGCAAAAACAACGACGATTTTAAAAATGCCACGAAGTTTTTCGTCCTGCATTTCCATTGTTTCATTTGACAAAGTCATTTCGACCTCCAAAAAAAATAATAGTTTAAGGATGTTCTAAAAATTACAATTTTTAAGGTTATCCTTTATAACATACCCCAAGGATACACGGTTATTATTAAAGAATTGTGAGTGCTCCATAAGAATTCAGTTAGTAATATTAGCATTCAGTTAAACTCTCAAAAAAAGATATCGGATAATAAAAAACCCCTGCCTTAAAGCTGAGTGAACTTACAAGGCGGGGGTTTTTATACAAGGAGTTAACGGAAATTACTTAGCATCTCCCCATTTTGAAATTTCGCCAGTATAGATTTTGCGTACACTTTCTGACGAAAGTCCAGTGGCAGGATTTGCCTTGTTTACGATTATCGCGATTCCGTCCGTCGCGATAACAGTTGACTTGGCACCTTTTTCGATTTCGCTTGACTTGAGGTCGCGGCTTGCCATACCGATATCGCAAACGCCTCCGATTGCGGAATTAACACCGGTTGTTGAGTCAGACATCTGGATTTCTACATTAACCGGAGTAAGAGCCTCATAGGCCTCTGCAAGTTTTTCCATGACCGGTGTAACAGAAGAAGATCCTGCGACCGTAATCTTACCTTTTTTTCCTGTAGGAATATACTTCGGATTGTTTGCGGCGGCAATATACCCCTTGCCCTCTACAATCGCCTGACCGTCAGCAGACAGAATAAAACGAACAAAGTCAGCGGCAGGCTCAGGAAGTTCTTCAGGAGCAACTTTTGTAATGATATTAAAAGGACGAGAAACTTTGTAAGTTCCCTTTTTAATGGCGGCAACAGTGGCTTCCGCTCCGTCAATTGAGAGTGCCTTAACACGGCTGTTGAGAGAACCGAGCGAGATATAACCGATTGCGTTTTTATTGCCCTCAACCGATGTAATCATAATTTCCGTTGAGTTTGTAATGTCGGCAGAATCAGTAGTCATATCAACTTTTTTGCCGTTTACCTTCTGTTCAACACCCATAAGTTCAACGAAGGCTCCGCGTGTTCCGCTGCCGTCTTCACGACTGATTACAGAAATTTCATTCTTTCCAAAGTCAGAACCTTTGCCGTCTTTCTTTGACCAGGGCCAGGCAAAAAGAGAGCCTGCCGCAAGAGCTGTCAATGTCAAAACCGCAATTTCTTTTTTCATAAAATACCTCCATAAGTATTTCAATTTGATTTTGTACTTTGAATGTTAAAGAGGTAATATGAAACAAGCGTTAGCGGAATGTTAGAAGAGTGTTAAAATGTTTTCAGAATGGAACAATATATCTCTTATACAATAAACTGAATATAAGAAAGCGTCTGCTCAGGCAGACTCTGCCTGCGACACCATCTGGCTTGCAAGACCGGCGCGGAAACCGTCCGCATAGGCAATATTGATAATTGCAGTCAACTCTTTTTGGATGTGTGAAGTTTTTACACCGGAATACATACTGATAAGAAAATTCAAGTCGTCCTGGGGAATTTTTATGTCGTTCATTTTGACTCCTAAGTTTTATTAAGCCGGGGTTAAATTGGACGTAGCATAATTTAATGGCTACACTTGCCAATCTAAAATGAATGATAGCATATATTTAATGATTTATCAATAGTACTGAATAATATTTTTGTGCGTATTTATTCAGTAAGATGTGAAAAAGTCAACTTTAGTACAGTCAGAAAATACCCTAAATTTCTAAGCAGCTA
>CAYFWC010000045.1:0-4295 GCA_964346805.1 uncultured Treponema sp.
CTGCGGAACTCGACAGGAAAGACAAAACGCTTTCCCAGAAAGACGCGGAGCTCGAAAGACTCAGGGCGGAGATTGAGGCACTCAAGGCACAGAACCGGCAGTAAAAAAAGCGCCTGACACCTTACTTAAAGACGGGTCTACAACATTTATCTATAGTGGCGCTCCATTACAATTTATAGAGACTGCCTTAAAAAAAGAGATAACCGGTGCCCCGTAAGGAGACACCGGTTATCTCTTTTTTTAAGGCATATTATCAGATGACATTAGTACTCAACATAATCGTGCTGATAGCCTTCCGCATAAGATGTCTTTGTTGATGATGTGTCCGCATCCGGAGCAATGTTCCAGTCATAGACCCAGTCAGCATCTTTACCGGCAATAGATGTACCGTCCTTTTTAATGGCGGCAGTCGTTGCATTTGCCGCTTTACTGTTAAGAGTATTGTATGTGGCTACAAGTTTGCATCCGTAGGGAACAAATCCGTAAACACACGCACCGCCCTCCAACAAGTTTTCGTCCTTTTTCTCGTAGTGCGTCCAGTGTTCGTATCCCGTGATGTCTGAAGTACCGGCAGGGTCTCCGCAAACACCAAGGAGATTAGAAACTGTAAAGGTTGTAGATGTTGCGTCATCAAAGTTTCCTGTATTGTAAGCAATTTTACCGATTTTTACAGTATACTGACCGGCAGTAAGCTGATGCACATCGACACCGATTGTGATTGTTCCGGCTTTTTCATCCTCGACAAGAGCGTCTGTAATATCCACACTATAGGCGCTATTTCCACTGCTACCGGTTCCGTCATCATTGTCTTTGCAGGGTTTCCATGTTGTGGCAGTAGCGTCTGTCGGGCAGTAACTGTTTCCGATGGAACCCACATCTGAGCAGTATACACCGTCCTTTGTTGTCTTTACACCGTAATAGCGGTCCAAATAAGCCATTTTCTTTTTCGGGTTAATTATCAGACCGAAGAAGTCATATACTTTTTTGTCGTCGCTACCTTTGTAGTCATTTTTGTCCCAGAAGATTCCAAAAGTGGCATAACGATTTTTATCTGAGTTCGTCAAATTTGATTCCTTTGTATTGATTACAATATTTGTGCGGAAGCCCATATTGTTGTCAACGCCGCTGGAGAAATCCTTAAAGAAACGAACACCCGTATCCTCAATTTTTACCTGAGTTTTTGAGTCTGTAACCACATCTACAATGTTCTTAGATTCAGAAGCGTCATACTTTGAATAAGCAGATCCATCCTTGTTCTTCTTATAATCAACAGTCATGGTAAGAGCATACTTTTTTCCGCTTGTATTACCATATTCTGTTCCTGACTCTGTCTTACATCCTGCCATACCAAACAGCAAAGCGGCCGTTCCGGCGAGGGCAAAAAATTTTGTCATTTTCATTTGCATCTCCTTGTGCTAAAAGTTATGTTATAATACACCCTATCACAGGGGTTTGTCAATAAAATAATCCCTCCGCCCGGAAGTTTTTCCGAGCCCTTTCCGGCGCATTTTATTTTGCCAGGCCGGCAGTAAAAGGCGTATAAAGTGCTCTCCGGGCCTTTAGTCCGCGTTTCGCCGAGGTTTGCAGTTTTTACGAACCTTTCTTTTGTTTTTTTCTTAACTTTTTTTTGGCGCGGCCGATAATTGTAATTGATGTATTATCGATTTTCGGAGGCAAACCATTTATGATGTATAATCAGGCGTACAACGCTTACAAAAAGGCCAGCGTAAACACAGCAAGCCAGGCTGAACTCGTTGTTCTTCTATATGAAGGCGCGGTAAAAAAACTTACATCGGCATCCTCTAAATTTGCGCCGGACGGAAAACTTCCCGTTGCGAACATTGAGTCATTCAGCAAGGATGTCCTGCGGGCACAGGAAATCATCACAGAACTTCAGGTTTCCCTGGA
Source organism: uncultured Treponema sp. (assembly GCA_964346805.1). GTDB lineage: Bacteria > Spirochaetota > Spirochaetia > Treponematales > Treponemataceae > Treponema_D. The sequence continues at coordinate 1,909 of CAYFWC010000045.1, forward strand.
TATGGAAAAGGGCGGAGAAATTGCCCGCAATCTGATGTCACTCTACCTTTTTTTTAACGACCAGCTACGCAACGCCAATATTTCCAAAAACAAGGAAAAGATTGATTTTGTGTTGAATATGATGAGGCAGCTTACCGACTCTTGGCGGCAGGCTGCGGCCAGTACGAGCGCAACTGCACCCAATCAGGCGCAGCCGGCACTGAACATTGAGGGGTAATTTTTATGGAAAATATTTCTGAACAGGAACTTAGCGAGCGCGTCGCCCTGCTAAAAAAATTCCGCAGCCTGCTCCAGCAGCAGCGCGACAAATTCCGCGAATACCTTACAGTGCTGGAAAAACAGGAAAATTCAATAGAGACAGAAAACGCGGACGCCATTCTCGCCCATACGGAACTTGAGCAGCAGGTTGTCTCGAATATAATGAGCCTGCAAAAAGTAATTGTTCCGATGACAGACCTTTACAGAAGCCGGGTTTCCGAAAGCGCCGGCACCGCCGAGGAAGAAAAGGCGGATGTCGCCGCCCTACAGACAGACCTCAACGACCTGCAGGGCAAGGTCCTCGCCCAGAACAAAAGGAACAGAGACTTGCTCCGCACGCATCTTGCAAGCATACGCACGCAGATCTCGACACTGCGAAACCCCTACAAAACACGCCGTTCAGTCTACGCCGAAAAAAACGGAGTGGGCTCAATGGTTACGGTTGACGCATAAAAAAATCCGAGCGTTCCCCTGCTGACAAGCCGCCGTTTATGTGTTATAATATTGAATACTTTAATAAATTTCAGCAGCAAGGAGATGCAAAATGGACCAATTGGGGGACGCAGGAGAAGCCGCCGTTCATCAGGTGAGCGGAGCACTGGAGTCATTGACAAAGAGGCTCAGAACATTTGTTACATGGGACAATATCTTTAAACTGGCCGGTATTATCCTGATTCTTTTAGCCATGTGGATTATCTACAAGGTTGTTACACATTACGTAAGAAAAATTCCGCAGGAAAAAATAACGCCCCATACCTCAATGATTGTCCTGAGGGTCATAAGATACGCCTTTTACATTCTGGTGGCAATGTATGTTCTAAGTCTGTTCGGAATTAAGCTAAGCGCAATATGGGGAGCGGCCGGAGTCGCCGGTATCGCAGTCGCCTTTGCGGCGCAGACTTCTGTCAGCAACATAATTTCCGGCGTTTTTGTAATCGCGGAAAAGGCCCTTAAAATCGGCGACCTTATTACGGTTGCCGGAGAAACGGGAATTGTTGACAATGTGGGACTTCTTTCTGTAAAAATCCACACGCTCGACAACCAGATGATTCGCATTCCAAACTCCACTATCATCAACTCAACACTGCGGAACACAAGCTTCTTTGCAAAAAGGCGTCTAAATGTTTCCGTTTCGGTAAGCTACAACACGGACATGCAGACAGCCCTTGACACTCTGGCAAAAGCGCCCTCATACTGCAAGAGCGTCCTGAAGGATCCCGCACCGCTCGTCTGGTTTGACGGTTTCGGGGACAGCGGAATCAACCTGACGCTCGCAGTCTGGTTCAAGAGCGAGAACTTCCTCGCCGCAAAGAACGAGGCCTTTATCGCCGTAAAACATGTTTACGACGCGGCTCACATAGAGATTCCATACAACAAGATTTATGTCAACCTTTTTGACGGAAACGATGAGGCAACAGCCCAGGCAAAGATGACCGCAAAAACAGAGACCGCAAAAAAGGCATCTCAAAAGTCATCCGCCAAAAAACGCAACTCAAAGGCAAGCCGCGAGATGATAGAAGCCGAGAGCGCAAAGGAATACAAGGACGAAACTGACAGTGCAAAATAAGGCAAGCAATTTCGCTTCAAAAGAAGTGTATAAATGGCTGAAAGCTACTGTTTATGTTTCGAATATAACATTTCCTGGACTTTTGTTCATGACTTAAAAAATTTAAATCCAGTTTCCCCATAAGAAACTGGATTGTTTTTTGAGACATAATATCAGTCCGGCAGACGGCCCTCGTACAATATGCACATCTCGCCGTAGGCCGGGCCCCGGTTATGATCGCCTGGGTCCATTTTTTTGTGGCTTTAAAAGTGGCAGGGTACAGAGCCTTGAGCAGGACCTGGCCGCTTGGGAAGACACTCCTCTGGCAGTTCAGTTTTCGGTAGCTGGGGTTCAGGCTCCCAATGGCATTCGTGGTATAAATTATTTTTCTGACATCTTTTGATAACTTGAAAATCGGAGCGACAACTATAAACATTTTCTTTTTAGTAAGAAAATATGTTTACGAAAGCTTACCGCTATCTTTACTATCGCTTATCGTAAAGACCAACACAGTCTATTGCAAAGATTAACACAGTCTATTGCAAAGATTAACACAGTCTATTGCAAAGATTAACACAGTCTA
>CAYFWC010000046.1:0-2462 GCA_964346805.1 uncultured Treponema sp.
TATATAGTCTACAATAAGGCCCTTTTCCTTGTTTTTATAAGTGCGGTTTACACGGTGTTAGAGTTCGCCGATTTCAGCCACACCTAAGTCCAGCGGAAATCGCCAAATTCTAGTTCAATTAAAAAAGCCATTATCAAATCATATAAAACTCTCTAAACTGAATAATAACCAGAAACTCAGTCAGGGAGGAATATGAAAAATGATAATGACTCTAAAGTCAGTTTAGCACAAGCGCTCCAAGATATGAAGACGGAGCAAGGCGAAAGTTTTGACCTTGCAAAAGTCAATCTTGCGGAGCTGGAACGGAGATGCGGAATCAGCCGCGCAAAACTCCGACGATTAAAATCCAATAATTTCAAAGAAATGCCTCATGCACTTACAGGAAGAAAAGCGTATAAAACTGTGATGACAGGCTATGAGTCCGTTGCAAATGATCTTCTCCGACAAGGCGTAAAGAACACGTCTGTCATTTATGATCGTCTGAAAGAAGTCGGCTACAAAGGGAGCCTGGGCGGAATCAAACGCTATGTCACTGCAAACAAAAGCCTGATTCCTGCGGCAAGACATGCAGTCGAACCTCAGGGAAGCCGGGGACTGAGATATTTCACGGAACCTGGAGAAGCTTTTCAAATGGACTGGGGGTTTGTAAATGTCCGAGACTATTCAGGGCTTGAATATCAGGCAGCCTGTTTTGCGATGATTTGTCATCACTGCGGAATGAAATACATTGAATTCTTTCCGAACGCAAAACAGGAAAATCTCTTTATAGGAATGATTCATTCGTTCCAGTATATGGGAATACCACAGAAGGTGCTTACGGACAACATGAAATCCGTTGTCATTAAAAGAGATTTTGAAGGTCGTCCTGTATGGAATCACGACTATGAGGCTTTCATGAAGGCGGCCGGCTTCGAAACTAAGCTTTGTAAACCCCGGCACCCTTTTACAAAAGGCAAGGTTGAGCGTCTTGTCAGGTTCGTCAAGGAAAATTTCATTGCAGGACGTCAGTTCGTGAATGTCACCGACCTCAACGAGCAGGCTCTGCAGTGGTGCAGTGACAAGAACAGCCTTCACAGAAAAGAAATCGATGGATTTCCTGTCGTGACCCATCAGGACAACTGCCGTAAAATCTGCCTGCCTCTTCTAAAGGAGCCGGCGATACTGCTTTATCTGTTCCCGGAACGAAAAATCAGCTTTGACGGCTTCATCACCTATGAAGGGCGTCGGTTCGGTGTGCCGTATTCCTATGGCCAGAGCATCGTTCGTGTAAACAGAACAGACAGAATCCTGTCAATTTATTCTGAGGACATGAAAAGATGCCTTGTCACCCACAATGTGACATGGAGCAGAAGGGATTCGTTCTGCCAAGACCAGTACGCAAACACTGGGCAGCCTGAAGAATTTCCTACGGCACCAGTAAAGGCAATCGTGCGACAGGCTCCTGAGGATGATACTGCTGACGGATTCAACAAATTTAATTTCGAGTGATGATATATGGATGATACAAAACTGAATCTTATAATGCGCTGCTTTGACAGCCTGAAAGTAAAGATGACGGAGGAAGAGCTTTCGACCTTCATCCTTGATAATGATTTTTCAAACACGGACATTGATGCCGTTCTGAGAATGTTTTCCTTTCTTGAAAAACGCAATAATGAAGCCTCAATTCAGATGATGCTCAGATTGAGCAAGCTCCCGCTGAAATCCCCGAAGACATTTGCGAGCTTTGACTTCAGTCAGGTTCACGGAAAAAACGTAAGCCAGCTGGAAGGATTGCAGTCGCTCTCTACGCTTTATTCGCACAAGAATGTTGCGCTGATTGGTCCTGCAGGAACTGGAAAGACGCACATTGCGATGGCTTACGGCTATGAATGCTGCCAGCACAAGCTCAAGACCTACTTCATTAAGATGTCCGAACTGAACGACATGTTCACACAGGCTCGTGCCTACGGCCGGAGCGGAAGAGTCATCTCAAGCCTTGTGAAACCGTCATGTCTGATTATTGATGAGGTCGGACACTGTGTCTTTGACAAGGAAAATACGAGGATGTTCTTCGACCTTGTTGACCGCCGCTACAACAAGGAAGGTCCGTACACAATGATTTTTACCAGTAACAAGCAGCCGTCCCAGTGGAAGCAGAACTTCAATGAAGACGATTCACTGCTCTGCGCTCTGGACAGAATCTTTGACGATGCTCTGATTTTCAATCTGCGCGGCAACAGCTATCGTGGAAAGGAATGTGAATCTTATTCCCTGACAACGCTCAGGGGAAAAGCAACCAACGCAGAATTACCGGCAGTAAAATAAAACTATGTTTCAAGAGACTGAGTTTCTGGTTATTTCTCTTGGACTAATTTTTGGTTTTTATCGGTGAACTGTCTGTGGCTAATTCAGACGAACTCTAATAACGGCTGATAGTCTGAATTAAGGTGTGCTTTTGCAAAGGTTTATAAATATAGATT
>CAYFWC010000047.1:0-2449 GCA_964346805.1 uncultured Treponema sp.
GCTAAAAAGTCTTTTCGGAAACTGAGGTTTCCTGCAAGACTTTTTATGGGAGAAAAACATGACTTGGCTTGAAAACCTTTCCCGTTCTGTTTCTTACATTGAAGAGCATCTTGACGATGAGACTTTGTGTGTTGATGATGTGGCTCGCGAGGCATTCATCTCTCCGTTTTATTTTCAAAAAGGTTTTTCTATTGTAACCGGTTATTCTGTCGGTGAATACATTAGAAACAGGCGGCTCTATCAGGCGGCGCTTGAAATTGCGGCGGACCAGAAAGTTCTGGACGTGGCATTCAAGTACGGCTGGGAAAGTCCTGAGTCTTTTTCAAAAGCATTCAGCCGCTTTCACGGATGGACGCCGCAGCAGGTAAAGGGATTCTCAAACCGTATCAAAGTATTTCTTCCGATAAAAATTTCAGTAACTGTCAGAGGCGGATTTCTGACAGACAAGGAGAATTGTATGTGTGAATTGAATTACAAAGTTCAGAAGTTGTTTGGATTTAAGGTTATTGGTTTTAAGAGAACTATTGATTTTGATACAGCTTATTCAGAAGTACCCAAGTTCTGGAACGAAATCTGTAGTAAGTATGCAACTCCCCTTTACGCAAAGCTTGAAAAGGGCGAGGAAATTACGGATCCGATTCAAAAGGCAATCGCGGACAACTGTATCGGTCAGTACGGTGTTTGCCTCGACAATCTTAAGGACGGACACTTTACTTATATGATTGCGGGTCGCTATACAGGCGGAGAGGTTCCGGAGGGAATGGAAGTGTTTGAAATACCGGCTCTTGACTGGGCTATCTTTGACTGCACAGGACCTCTTCCGAACGCTCTGCAGAACTTGAATACAAAAATATTCAAGGAATGGCTTCCGACAAACGGAAAGTATGAGATTGCGGCCGGCTACAATATTGAGTGCTACGATACGATTAACGGCAGCACAAAGGACGCTGATTATAAGAGCGCAATCTGGATTCCGGTAAAAGAAAAATAAGGAGAAAGAAAATTGGAGCAGGAATTTGGCTTGAACATTGATTCAATCCGGAAACATAAAACAGCTTCAATTATCATGATGTCAATACCTGCCATTATAAGCATGGTAATGACATCACTGATAAATGTGGCGGACGGTTTCTTTATGGGAAACTTTATTCACAAAGATGCGATTGCCGCGGTAAACCTCGGTCTTCCGATAATCTACATCTACCTGGGCGCAGGCCTTATGGTTGGTGTGGGTGGTTCTGTTATTGCAAGTATTGCGCTGGGCGCAAAGGATATTCAGAAGGCGCGCGCCGCATTCAACCAGACTGTATTTATGGCGGCGGCAACCGCATTGTTTTTAAGCGTGGCATTCTTCTTTTTGCTAAAACCGGTGGCGAATGTCCTTGGTGCGGGCGGAAGGGTTGCGGAGTATTTTTTTGAATACTATACGATTCTTCTGTTTGAGCTTCCGCTGATGATTATGAGCTCTGTCCTGGGAACATTCCTGTTCCGGGAAGGAAAGCCTAATCTTGCAATGAATATTACAGTCTTCGGCGTGCTTCTTAACATAGTTCTTGACTATGTGTTCGCGGCGCTGTTAAAGACCGGAATTAAGGGTATTGCATTTGCATCATTGATTGCTGCAGGACTTCAGTGCCTGTGGTCAGTGACATATTATTTGAAATTCTCCCGCATCTTTAAATTCTCGCGCTTTGCTTTTGACAAGGAGGCTGCGGTAAAGATGCTCCAGAACGGAAGTTCTGAATGTATCGGAGAACTCTCAATGTGTATATGCATGTTCTGCTATAACCTTGTGATACTTAAGAATTTCGGCCCTGACGGGGTTACTGCATTTACGATTGTGGGCTACACCGCATATGTATTCAGTATGATTATTACAGGCTTCTGCATGGGATGCGGTCCGCTTATTTCTTTCTCTATCGGCGCAAAGGAAAAGCGTCTCGGAATCTCTATCCGTAAGCGAACAAGCCTTATGGTGTTCCTTGCGGGCGCAGTGGTTGTTATAATTCTTTGCTTTGTTTCCGGTTGGTACAGCCGTGTCTTTGTGCAGGACGAGAAAGTTCAGCAAATGGCGCTCCGTGGAATCAGAATCTTTATGTTCAATTTTCTGCTCTGCGGAATTAACTCGATTGCGTCCGCTTACTTTACATCTTGCGGAAAAGCGAAGGAGTCTGCTATAATTTCTTCGTCACGCGGACTGGTGATTCTTCTGGCGACAATCTTTATTCTTCCGATGATTTTCGGATTTGACGGAATATTCCTGACATCGCCTGTAACAGAAACCATAACACTTTTACTCACTTTTATCTTTATAAGAGAAGATTCAAAAGAACTGGAAAAAGATAGCGGGGGCCTAGCTGCTTAGAGCCGCAGTCGGGGAAATTTTTATGGAAGGTGTGATAAAAAAGTTCACAAGATAGTGTTCACTTTTTTATCTGCAAGTTCGCGC
>CAYFWC010000048.1:0-2286 GCA_964346805.1 uncultured Treponema sp.
CTTCCAAGGCCTAAACGCCTTGCTCGGTGCGTGAGCGGCACCTCCGGTGCCGTATGCAGGCCGTCTCCCCGCTTTGGGGAGCGGCTTTTTTATTGCCCCGTGAGTTCCAAGGTCTTTGCCTTTACAGCGGCAAAAAGTTTTTCGCTGTTGTCTTCATTCGCCATAATCGTGCGGACGAATGCAGAGCCTGCGACAACTCCTTCAACATATGGCGAGAGCGCCTTTGACTGCTCTCCCCGGGAAATGCCAAAACCACCGTAAACCAGGGAACCGCCAGAGCCTGCTTTTTTTATAAACTGAATCGTATTGTCATCAATTTCCGTATCGCTCCCCGTGATTCCTGTCCGCAGGGCGGCGTAAATATATTTAAAGCCCGCTCCAGCCATTTTTAAAAGACGCTCCTCCGACATAGACGGAGATGCGACCGGAATATTTTCCATTCCGTTTTCCTTGCATGCTTGAGTAAGTCCTTCGTCAAAGTCAAATGGAAGATCGGGAATAATCATTCCGCTTACACCGGCTTCACTTGCTCTCTTGCAAAAAGAAGAGATGCCCGGCGTATAAATCAAAGAGCCGTAACTCATGAGATAAATCGGAGTCTCCGGAAATTCCGTGTGAATCTTTTTTATCAGGGCAAGGCCGTCAGCGGTTTTATATCCTCTCTGAAGAACTTTAGTGCAGGCAGTCTGAATTGCAGGACCGTCCGCACTTGGATCACTGAAGGCAAGTTGAATTTCAAGTATCGAAGCACCGCCTGCAATCAATGCGCGGGCAACATTGAGTGACATCTCATCTGTCGGATAGCCGGCAACCAAATGGGCCATAAGTTTTATTTTTGACATAAAAAAATTTCCTCTTAAATCGCAAGTAATAAAAACAATGATGATACAGAACTACATGAGTTTTGCCTCATGTATATCTGTCGAGGTTTCCAACCGATCAATTTCGGCATGAAGAAACTGAAGCCATTCTTCTTTGCGGAATACAGGACTTGTTATAAAGACATCCTTGTCGCCGCGGCCGCTCATGTTTATTACAATCGCACTGTCCTTTGGCATGGACGGTGCAATCCTTATTGCGGCGGCGCCGGCATGGGCGCTTTCAAGGGCGAACAAAATTCCCTCGTGCCTTGCAAAGAATTTTACGGCATCCAAAGCCTCACCGTCGAGGGCGCTGGTAAACTCTATGCGCCCGGCTTTTCCGAGGGCGGCAAGCTGCGGACCTATTCCGCAGTAGTCAAGTCCGGCGCTTATTGAGCGTGTCGGGAGTGTCTGTCCGTCCTCATCAAGCAGAAAGCGGCTCTTGTACCCCTGCATGATTCCGTCGCGTCCGGCGTTTCCGGTCATACGGGCGGCGTTCTCCCCGATATTCGGGCCTACACCGCCGGCTTCCACCGCTATAAGGCGTGGCTCTTTTCTGTCTATAAAGGGCGAGAAAAAGCCTATGGAGTTTGAACCGCCGCCGCAGCAGGCTACCATCGCGCCGATTTTTATGTTTCGCTCAGCGCACTGCTTTTCCACCTCGCGGCCAATCACGCTCTGGAACTCACGGACAATATCAGGGAAGGGAGCCGGTCCGAGGGCGCTTCCCAAAACATAATGGGTGTCGTCCGGATGCGCGGCCCAGTCTCGCATAGCCTCGTTTACCGCATCTTTTAGAGTACGGCTTCCGCTGGTTACCGCGTGAACTTTTGCCCCGTATAATTCCATCGCGGCAACATTTGGTTGCTGGCGGCGGACATCAACCTCACCCATATAAACAGTGCAGTCAAGTCCGAGTTTCGCGCAGGCGGCGGCTGTGGCAAGTCCGTGCTGCCCGGCGCCGGTTTCCGCAATGATTCTTTTCTTGCCCATACGCTTTGCCAAAAGACACTGCCCCATGGCGTTGTTGATTTTATGGGCCCCTGTGTTTGCAAGACCTTCAAGCTTAATATAAATTTTCGCGCCGCCCAGAATCTCGGTTGCGGTCGGGGCAAAATACAACGGCGTTTCGCGTCCTATGTAATCACGCTGAATTGTATGCAGTTCTTCCAAAAATTTCTTATCTGCCATAGCCTCTTTAAAGGCTAAAGCCAGTTCATCAAGGGGACGGCGCAAAACTTCAGCAACATACTTTCCGCCGTACTCATTAAAAAATCCGTCTACAGAATTCATACCATCTCCATAAAAAGTCTTGCAGGAAACCTCAGTTTCCGAAAAGAGTTTTTAGCGTGCTTCGCAAGAAGCACAGTCAATAATAAAGTTCGCGACGCGAACTTCCAGTTCAAAAGGTGAGCACTATTTTGCG
>CAYFWC010000049.1:0-2224 GCA_964346805.1 uncultured Treponema sp.
TCTTTCGGAAACTGAAGTTTCCTGCAAGACTTTTTATGGGAGATTGGGTTCAAAAGGCTCGCAGAATGGTGTTCGCCTTTTGAACTCCAAGTTCGCGTCGCGAACTTTCTTATCAACTGCGCTTCTTGCGAAGCACGCTAAAAAGTCTTTTCGGAAACTGAAGTTTCCTGCAAGACTTTTTATGGGGGAATTAAATGAAAAAACTCTTTATTTTTATACCGCTGATTGCAGTATCCCTATTCAGCGGTTTTGCAATGGCAAAAAACGGTAAAAAAGTCTCTGTTACGGGAGTCGTTGAATATTACGGAAGCGGCCCGTTTGCCTGTCCGGGACTAAAGACAGACGAAGGAAAAATATACAGCCTTACGGGAGAAGAGAATCTTGTAAAAGAAATAGGGTCTGTTTCCGGAACGCTTGTTACGGTAAAAGGAATCCTTACAGGCAGAATGGCACCGGCGGAAATGCCAGGATGTCCTGTTCTGGAAGTAAAAAGTTGGAAAAATTCTCAAAAAAAGTAAAAAAAGTTGTAACTATCAGGGCTTTTATTTGCTTAATTTACAGTTACAGTTCAATAATAATAGCAACAAATACAAACCTCCAGGCGGCGGCTGTTTTACTCCTTTGCAGCCGCCGTTTTTTTTTGCCCGTGAACTAACCGCCGGAACTGCATTTCAGCCCCGGTTTTTTACACAAAATCAGGCATTCTGCAAAAAGGCCCTGTAGCCCTTGTAGGACTCGTAAATGTCTACCTTGCTGGTTACTTCCCAGGGTGAATGCATGCTCAAAACGCCGACACCGGAATCTATCACATTCATACCGTAATTTGCCATAATATAGGCGATTGTTCCGCCGCCGCCCTGGTCCACCCTACCCATTTCGGTCATCTGGAAAGAAGTGTCCGCGTCGTCAAAAATCTTTCTTATACGGGCAATATATTCCGCATTAGCGTCGTTGCTCCCGGATTTTCCGCGCGAACCTGTAAATTTGTTCAGCGCGATACCGCGGCAAAGATAGCAGCAGTTGTTTTTCTCAAAAACATAGGGATAATTCGGGTCAAATGCGGCACTTACATCGCTGGAAAGCATATTGGAATTTGCAAGGCACCTGCGAACCGCAAGCTCAGAATAGTTTCCGCAAAGGTTGCAGACTTCCGCGACAGCATTCTCAAAAAAGCGCGAGTGCATTCCCGTAGCGCCGACAGAACCGATTTCCTCCTTGTCCACAAGAAGACACACAGCGGTGCGTTCCGTAATCGGAAGACTCTCAATCGCACGGTAAGACGGATAAGAGCAGACACGGTCATCCTGGCCGTAGCCCATAATCATAGAACTGTCCAGACCATAATCACGGGCAGGACCTGCAGGAACGGCCTCAAGCTCTGCGGAAATAAAGTCATCTTCCTCGATATTGTATTTTTCCTTGAGAATTTTCAGAATATTCTGTTTTACGGGATTATTTTTTTCGTCCTTTGAATTTTCGGAAAAAGAGAGCGGCATAGAACCTACCAGAATGTTAAGGGCCTCTCCCTCAACAACCTTGCTTCCCTTTTTTTCCAACTGATCCTGCGACAGATGAATCAACAGGTCCGTAACACCGAGAACAGGCTCTCCGGTCTTTTCTCCTATACAGACATTAACGACCGTTCCGTCCTTTTTTGCGACAACTCCGTGAAGGGCAAGAGGAAGTGTTACCCACTGGTATTTTTTTATCCCGCCGTAATAATGTGTGTCAAGCAGGGCCAGCCTGTCCGACTCATAGAGAGGATTCTGTTTTATGTCGAGACGGGGTGAATCTATGTGCGCGCCCAAAATGTTAAGGCCTTTTTCCATGGGCTCTTTTCCAATCTGAAAAAGGGCCACAATCTTTCCCATGCCGGAAGCGTAAACCTTATCCCCGGCCTTTAAGAGTTTGCCGGATTTTTTCGCATCCTCAAGAGATACAAAGCCTTTTTCTTTTGCGCGCGCAATAAAGAAGTCCGCGCATTCGCGCTCTGTCTTACAATCAGAAATAAAGTTGCGGTATTCCTCCGCAAAATCCATTACAGTCTTAGTGTCTGAATATTTTTCCCATGCGTTTTTCTTTTTCATATAATTCCTCAACCTATAATATAATGAATTTTTGTCTTTGGGGCAATTCATTCAAAATAAAATAAGGTTTGAGGAAAATGGGATTTATAATAAGCCTCAGATTTAGACACGGAGGAGAAAAAATAACGAATTTGTGC
>CAYFWC010000050.1:0-2064 GCA_964346805.1 uncultured Treponema sp.
CGAAAAAATTGCAGGGTAATGCACTGCTTTATAGCTTCTTCTCACTTTTAAAGGTCAAAAATTAGGTGTGTGTTAACCTCGAAATTATCCCCTCACTTTTATACGCCGAAAAAATCGCAGGGTGGCAACCATCAGCGCATAAAAAAGCACCGTTCCGATACAGATTTACTGTACCTTTCCGGTGCTGAAATAGCTGTTTTATTTAATTGTGCCGTGCCGCAGAAATCCTGCTACGGCGATTTCCGTTTGCGTAGATTGATGGATTGATTGTTAATAATAGCTCTTTTGTTTTTAGATGATAGCTACCTATATCTTTAATATCTCCCGTAATATTCCCTGCGTGAATTTCTGTGGCGTGGAATATGATGTGGCGATATTTCGGTGCAGGATATTATCCTGATATGTTGTGCCATTTGTCAATGACAAAACAAAATTTAATATAAAAAAAGAAAAGGCTTTAGAAATCAAGATTTTCGGCACTAGACCATCCTGATATTCGTGGATTTAGGTTGAAACTTTGTTTCCACCATTACCGACAGGTCAATGATCCGCCAAAAGTTCTTTCTGTCTATTAAGCGGGAATTCGCAAGGATTTCTCCCTGTTTAGCCCATAGGAGAAACGAAGATAACTCAAATCTGCCTCGTTTCCGCCACCTTTTCTTTATTTCAAAAACTTAAAATATGAATAATGAACTAAGCTATTTTTCCGTTCATCATTCCCCAGACAAAACATGCAAGTTCTCTTGCTCCGGCCGCGGAAGAAACGTTGTAATTTTTTCCACGTTCTTCAAGATGCCTCATTTTTGTTCTGATTCGTTTCGTTGCCTTGTCCGCATACGCCACGATTTCAGGACTTGCATTCTTTTGCCTTTCAAGAATCCTCTTGGATTTCTGCCCGTAAGGATTCGTCCGTTTTATTGCCTTCGCTGACTCACAGAACAAAGCCCTCACGCGCTTGTTCCCCGCTTTCGTGAGCGGAAGCATATTCTTAGTCTTTCCGCTGGAATCCTCTCCAGGACAAAGTCCCAAATAACTTACGAACTGTGCTGCCGTCGCAAATCTTGTAAAATCATGGATTTCCACGACTGTTTCAACTGCTGTTATTATATCAATGCCTGAGAAGCACACAAGCTTATCAACCTTATCCTTTATAATTTCTAGCTCTGCAATTTCTCTGATTTTCATATCCATTAGCTCAATTTTTGCTTTCAGACTGTAGACTTCCGCAAGATACTCATTGAAAGCCTCCTGCATCCATTTTTCTGAGAACTGAACGGTCTTTATCCATTTGAAGAATTTTTCAGTCCAGTAATTTCCGCTTTCAGGATACGATTTCCCGTTTCTCAGCAGGAATGAAAGAAGTTCCTTTTTTGCTTTCTTGAACATTCTCTTCTTTGCATCTCTTGCTCTTGTATATTCCTTCAGGGCCTCCATTTCTTCACTCGGAAGATGAACCTGACTGTAAGATTTATATGCAAGGATTCTCGCTATTGCCCTCGCATCAATTCTGTCAGTTTTTACCCGCTTCTTTCCATCCGGATTCGACATTGTTGTCGGTGCCATAACTACGCAGCCATAACCAGCCTTTTGTAATCCGCGGCAAAGTCCATAACCTGTTGGCCCTGCTTCATAACCACAGGCAAATAAAATTTCTTCCTTGTGCTTTTTCTTTATTGCCTCCAGGTATTTTATTACAGCTTTCGTTGTTGCCTTGATTGTCATTTCATCAGAAAGTTCATTCCTGTGAAAATCAAAGCTGCAAAGTGAATAGGTGTCCTTGTGAACATCAATTCCAATGTACAAAATCTTTTCGTTTTGTGTTATAATTTCCATGTAGTGCCTCCACTTTGTATGAGGTAATGCCCATACTGTTATTTTTATCATTAACATTTTGACGCTAAATCCACGTTTTTACAAACTGGATGGCACTACATATTGTCTATATAGCAAGTCATTCTCCCGAAATAAACTACACGAAGATAATTCGTATTCCTCGGCCATCATTGTATCAATTATGGCGTACTCACTCTCAGTTAAAATCCCCTTTATAAGCATCAATCGGGC
>CAYFWC010000051.1:0-1824 GCA_964346805.1 uncultured Treponema sp.
AAGTTCGCAACGCGAACTTGCAGATAAAAAAGTGAACAACATCTTGTGAACTTTTTTATCACACCTCCTTTTGTTTTTGTAGACAAAGTATACGGAAAAAGATATAATAAAACTGACCATATTAAAATAGTCAGTTTTATTATATTTAAAGATACCAGAAAAAGGCGGATTAAAAGGATTGTTAACATATTCATTTGCAGATATAGGGTCAAATTCTCTTTATGAGCATCTGTACAAATGCATTAAAAGGGACATAATAGACCGCAAAATCAGACCTGGAGAAAAGTTACCGTCAAAGAGAAATCTTGCAAAGAATCTGGGCATAAGTGTCATTACAATAGAAAATGCATATGACCAGTTAATCAGCGAGGGATACATTTATTCCATAGCCAAGAAAGGATATTTTGTCACAGAAATAAATAATGCTGCCGCGGTAATACCCGTACCCTCCGCAAAAAGAAATGAATCTCTGAATCCGGACAAGGAAAAATATCTTGCAGACTTTTCAAGCAACAGGTCAAACCCCAGACAATTTCCATTCTCTGTTTGGTCAAAACTGCTGAGAGAATGTCTTAAAAACTATCAGGAAAAATTACTCGACAAGCCCCCCAGCGAAGGATTGCTGGATCTCAGAAAAGCCATCGCAAACCATCTTTATAGTTTTCGTGATATGACTGTCGCACCCGAACAGATTATCATTGGAGCCGGAACTGAATATCTGTACGGTCAGATCGTGCAGCTGCTCGGACAGGACAAAATTTACGGAGTGGAGAACCCGGGATTCCAGAAACTGTCGCAAGTCTACCAGGCATTCGGCGCAAAGGTAAAGCATATCAATCTTGATGACGAGGGAATCAGCGTAGACGAACTTGAAAACGAAAGGGTTCAGGTAGCACATGTTTCCCCTTCTCACCAGTTTCCGACAGGAAGAATCACCCCCATAAGCCGGAGATATGAACTCCTCGGCTGGGCATCAAAATCAGCCGGCAGATACATTATCGAAGACGACTACGACAGCGAGTTCCGAATGACGGGAAAACCGATTCCAACTTTAATGAGCATTGATGTAAATGAAAAAATAATTTACTTAAATACATTTTCAAAGTCAATTTCCAATGCAATCAGAGTCAGCTACATGGTT
The DNA here is from genome assembly GCA_964346805.1 of uncultured Treponema sp. GTDB lineage: Bacteria > Spirochaetota > Spirochaetia > Treponematales > Treponemataceae > Treponema_D. The sequence continues at coordinate 1,142 of CAYFWC010000051.1, forward strand.
CTCCCAAAACACCTGGTGAACATTTACTACAAGAAACTTTCCTTTTATTCATGTCCTGTAACAACTATAATTCAGATAGCAGTAGAAAGATTTTTGAGCGGCGGCTATTTTGAGAAACACATTAACCGCATGCGGAATTATTACAGGAGGCAGAGAGACTTTCTTGTAGACAACATAGAGCACAGTAAACTTGCGCAATTTACAGAAATCATGGAAGCCGACGCCGGACTTCACTTTTTAATCAAGATAGACATTCCGTGCGACGATAAAGAGTTTACCTGTATACTGGAACGAAAAGGCATTAAGCTTTGCGCCTTATCAGAATACTACCAGAAGGCGGATAATAAAAGCGAGCACAAATTTGTGATAAATTATTCAGCACTGTCCGAAGAACAGATGAAAAAAGCCGTTGAGATAATGAGCGAAGTTGTCGTCAGCCTGAAAAAGGTGCGGGGCAGAAAGAAATAAGCAGTAGAAAATTATATGACAAAAATACTTTTCGTATGCCAATGAATACTTACACGCATCTTGGATTTGATGATGCAAAGGATGAAATGATCAGGCCTTCAAACTTGAGGCCGCCAAGTGAGAAGTGAAAAAGGTGACAGGCGAAAAGCCGATAAGTCAGAATGAACGGATACTATAAAAGTACAGTCGAAAAATACCCGAGAATAAAGAGGGTA
>CAYFWC010000052.1:0-1595 GCA_964346805.1 uncultured Treponema sp.
GCTGCTTAGAAATTTAGGGTATTTTCTGACTGTACTAAAGTTGACTTTTTCATTTCGTTTCTAAGCGTAAACGGTATCGGTACTCTTATAAAACAGTACGGTTTTATGCATACCTTTTATTATGCCACGATTGTGGTATACCTGGTATTGTGTTACGGGGCTTTAGTTTACAGTTATAAAAACAAAAGAACGGTTTCGCATAAAACAATCTCACTCTTGTGGTTGGTTGAATTTGTTTCTGTGGCGGGATTCTTTTTGGGAAGATCTATAACCGCTAAGGTTGATTTTATTACAGTTTCAAATGTCCTCGGTCAGATCATACTCTTAGTCATCATAAACAGGGTGTGCCTTTATGACATTACGGACACAGGCGTTGATTCTCTTGTCCAGAGCGGAAATACAGGTTTTATCTCTTTTGACAGGAATTACTTCTTTTTGGGAAGCAATGAGACAGCAAAAAGAATATTCCCGGAACTGAATGAGCAGACTGTGGACAAACCCCTTAATGTAAAGGGCGAGACAAGCCGCATCTTTAAGCGTTACCTTGATGATTTTGTTCAGGACGAGAAAAAAAATGAGGCGCACTATGAAAGGGGTGATAAGATTTATCTGATCAATATTCAGCATTTGTATGACGGAAAGAAAAAACGGGCTACCAGTTTTTTATAACAGATGATACCGCGGACCAGAAATACATTCGGCTTATGGATAAGTATAACGCAACCCTCCGCGATACTTTTGGAAAAATAGTCGCGCCGCAGGTCCGGGACTATATTCTTGACAACAAAGTAAAACTGGGCGGAGAGACAAAGCGTGTTTCCGTTTTGTTCTGCGATATAAGAAGTTTTACCTCCATGTCTGAGAAACTTGAGAGTACCGAAGTTGTAAAAATGCTGAATATTTATTTTACTGCCATGGAAAAGTGCATAAGCGCGCATAAGGGAATTATTAACAAGTATATAGGCGACTGTGTAATGGCTATTTTCGGCGCTCCAGTAGAAAACGAAAATCATGCGGCTGACGCTTTTCTTGCCGCCATGGAAATGCGCGAGGAACTGAAGAGCGTAAATACACAGCTCAAAGAAAAAGGACTTCCGCAAATCAGACAGGGAATAGGACTGCATTCTGGACTTGTAACCGCCGGTAATATCGGAGCCGCCGACCGTATGGAATACACAGTAATCGGTGATACAGTGAATGTGGCCAGCCGTATCCAGGGGCTCTGCAAGGAATACAAAAAAGATTTTCTGATGAGCGAGGCCGCGGTAAAGGAAATGGGCGGAACTTATGCTGCCGGTGTGAAGAAACCTAAGTTCCTGTGCGAGAGCGCAATCCGCGGCAAGGAAGAAAAGATAAGATTATACAGGGTGTGAATATTATGAAGAAGAAAAAACTTATGATAAGGGAGGCGGACAAATAAAAGCATAAATTGCTAGGAAAAAAAATAATCTGTCTGATATGATTCATTCAACAATTATGAAGGAGGCGTGATAAAAAAGTTCACAAAATAGTGTTCACTTTTTTATCTGCAAGTTCGCGCTGCGAACTTCCTTATCAACTGTGCTTCCGCCGAAGCACGCTAAAAAGTCTTTTCG